>JAGYLB010000125.1 GCA_018401055.1 Roseicyclus sp. | reverse complement strand
TGCATCGGGCTGGCCTCGCGCGTGCGGGCGGTGAGGGCGGCGCGGAAGGCGGTGACAGCGTCGTGGAGGAGGGCAGGATCATCCTGCCGCGCGCCGAGGTCGGTGAGGGCGTTGCCGAGGTTGTTCTGGAGGCGCGCCCAGAGCGTTGCGTCGGTTTCCTTCGGGCAGGCGGCGAGGCCGTCGCGGTTCATCTGTGCGGCGCGGGCGAGGGCGGGGCCGGGATAGCGCAGGCCGTGCTGATAAAGCAGATCCTCGTAGCCCGCGCGGCGGCGGGCGGGTTCGAGGGGGTCGATGGACGCGAAGCTGTCGGCGGCGGTGGAGAGGAGGGTGAAGGCGTGGTCCGGATCGCCTCGCAGGAGTGCGTTGCGCGCGCGGGCGATCTTGGTTTCGGCGGCGATTTCGGTTTCCACCTCATCGACGCGGGACAGCAGCGCCTCGACCTCGTCAAAGTTGAGGCGTTCGGCGGCGTCCTGCGCCGCCGCCGAGGGTTGGCGACGGCGGCGACACGGTCATCGAGGCCGTCGATGGTGGCGCGATAGGCGGCATATTCCTGCGCCTTGCCTTCGATGAACCGGACCAGGGTTGCCCGGTCGTCGATGGTGGTTTCACCGAAGGCAGCCAAACGAGTGTCTTTTAGATTCTCACCGCGAGAGTTTCGGCCTGCGCGGCGGCGTTGGGGAAGCCGCCGAAGGATTGCAGCAGGGCCTTGATGTCCGCGATGTCGGCGCCTTGGGCGGTTTGAGTTTCGCGGATGGCGGCGGTGTCGTCCTTGATGCTTTCGAGCAGGCTGTGCGCGATCTGGTGGGTGGCGAGCAGATCCATGACCATCGCCTGTGTGAACGCCTCGCGATATTTGGGGTTCGCGCGGAAGATGTCGAAGGCGGCGCGCAGGGTGATCTCGATCGCGCGGCGCGGGCCGGGGTCGAGATCGGTGAGCGCGGTTCCGAACACATCGCGCAGGAGCGCCGCGTCGATGTCGCCCGATGCCACGGCGCGCGACATGCGGGCAGGCTCGAACCGGATGCGGCCCCGGTTTTCGGACAGGAGGGCGGAGGCGGTGACGATGTCGGCCTCGGTGATGTCACGCGACTGGCGCGAAAGCGCATCCTCGGACGGCCTTGCGGGCGCGGCGGACAGTGGCGCGGTCGCCCAGGCCTCCCGACTCGCCAGCGGCGACCCATGCGTCAGGACGGCCACCGGCAGAGGCCGTGGCTCAGCGATCACCGCCGCGATGATACCGAGGGCTGCGATGCAGAAGTTGGTGCCATGCTCGGCAAGCTGCTGACGGTCACTCATGCGCGCATCCCCTGTCCCTGAGCGATCACATGGGATTTGCGGCGTCTGGTCAACAGGGGGAAAAGCGGTTTCGGCGTCCCCCGGATTGCCTGCTTTCAGGGGCTTGCGAGGCTGGGCGCACAGACCCCGACCGGGTGCCGCTCTCGCGCATCCTTTCAGGATACGATGCTGCGCACGGATCGTGACCGTGAAACGGGCCTTACAGGCCGAGTTTCGCCGTCACGATCTCATTCACCGCCGCCGGGTTGGCTCGGCCCTCCGTGGCCTTCATCACCTGGCCCACGAACCAGCCCGCAAGCTTGGGGTTGGCGCGGGCCTTTTCGACCTGGGCGGGGTTCTCGGCGATAATGGCGTCCACGGCGGCCTCGATGGCGCCGGTGTCGGTGACCTGCTTCATCCCCCGCGCTTCGACGATCCGGGCGGGGTCGCCGCCTTCGGTGTAGACGATCTCGAACAGGTCCTTGGCGATCTTGCCCGAGATGTCGCCCGATTTGATCAGCCGGATGATGCCGCCAAGCTGGGCGGGGGTCACGGGCGAGGCGGTGATGTCGTGCTCTTCCTTCTTCAACCGGCCGAAGAGCTCGTTGATGACCCAGTTGGCGGCCAGCTTGCCGTCGCCTGCCTCGGCCACCGTGGCCTCGAAGTAATGGGCGGCGTCGAGGTCGGCGGTCAGGACGCTCGCGTCATACTCCGACAGGCCGTAATCGCCGATGAAGCGGGCCTTTTTCGCGTCGGGCAGTTCGGGCAGGGCGGCCTTGATGTCGTCGACCCAGGCCTGTTCGATTTCCAGCGGCAACAGGTCGGGGTCGGGGAAATAGCGGTAATCATGCGCCTCTTCCTTGGAGCGCATCGACCGCGTCTCGCCCTTGTCGGGATCGTAGAGGCGGGTTTCCTGGTCGATCTTGCCGCCTGCTTCCAGAATGGCGATCTGGCGGCGCGCCTCGTACTCGATGGCGGCCTGGATGAAGCGCATGGAGTTCATGTTCTTGATCTCGCAGCGCGTGCCGAGGATGGCTGAAATCCTGCGTCGCCTGATATTTCTCGTACTGGCCGGGCAGGCAGACCGAGACGTTCACGTCGGCGCGCAGGTTGCCGTTTTGCATGTTGCCGTCGCAGGTGCCCAGATAGAGCATGATCTGGCGGAGTTTTGCGACGTAAGCCGCCGCCTCCTCGGGCCCGCGGATGTCGGGGCGGGAGACGATTTCCATCAGCGCCACGCCGGTGCGGTTGAGGTCGACGAAGGAGAGGGCCGGGTCCATGTCGTGGATCGACTTGCCGGCATCCTGTTCCAGATGGATGCGCTCGATGCGGACCACGCGCGCGGTGCCGTCGCCCAGTTCCACCAGCACCTCGCCCTCGCCCACGATGGGGTGATAGAGCTGCGAAATCTGGTAGCCCTGCGGCAGGTCGGGGTAGAAGTAATTCTTGCGGTCAAAGGCCGAGGTCAGGTTGATCTGCGCCTTGAGGCCCAGCCCCGTGCGCACGGCCTGCGCCACGCAAAACTCGTTGATGACGGGAAGCATGCCGGGCATGCCTGCATCGACGAAGGCGACGTTGGAATTGGGTTCCGACCCGAATTGTGTCGAGGCGCCGGAAAAGAGCTTGGATTTCGAGGAAACCTGGGCATGCACCTCCATGCCGATCACCAGTTCCCAGTCGTGCTTCGCGCCCGCGATCACCTTGGGTTTCGGGGTCTGGTAGGTCAGGTCGAGCATGGGGGCCTCTCCGGCTGGCGTCGGAGGATCGTTTAGGTCAGGCCGCCCTGCCGGGCAAGGGGAGACGGATCAGTCCGCGGGTCGCAGCGCGCCGCCGCCCGGGTTTTGCGCGCGGTGGGGGCTGGACGGGTTTGCGCGCGGTGGGGGCGAGGTCGGGTTGGCGCGGGGCGGGGAGGGCGCGGCGGCCCCTCGGCAGTGCCCGGGGCCGGGCCGCAGATGCCGCGCGCTACCTCGGCGGCGCAGTTCACCTCGAGCTCTGCCGGTGGTCCGACGAAGGTGGTGCCGATCAGGCGCTGCCTGCGATAGCAGCCTCTCTCCCCCGCCGAGTGGGCGCGGAAACCGATTGTCACGACCTCCATCGTCGTTTCGGGTCTGCAACACGCATGGCGGGCGACACGGTCGTAGCCGCTGGGGGGGGCGGACGGCCAGGGGATGTCATCGACGCCGCCCCAGTAGAACCAGTTGACGCGTGTGTCGGAGCGCCGGATCTGCTGGCACTCCTGCGGCAGGGCGCTGCCGTCCATGTCGTTCACCAGCGCCTGGGCGCAGGAGGTGATCCGGTTTCGTGCGCGTTCGCGGCACTGGGTTGCATTGGCGACCCTTTCGCAGAACCCGCTGGTGTCAAGTTCGGCCAGTGTCATGACGCCCGCGCTCCCCGCAGCGATGGTGATCCAGCCGCGGCAGCCGCGGAATATCTCGGCCGTGGCGGGGGCGGCACTGGCGCAGAGCGCCAGCGCGATCAGGGTCGGTCTGGTCCAGCGGTTCGGCATGGTGAAGCTCCTTTCGGATCACGGGGCGCAGTTCTGCGCCGCTGCCCTTTCAGATGAATTCGATCCAGGCGGGGTTGAACGCGCCCCCGCCAGTCACGTTCTCTAGCCAGATCGTCCCCGAATTGTCGGTGAACGCGATGAAGAAGGTCCCCGGGCCGACTTGCGACACAGCGAAGGAGACGGGATCGTTCTGGAACGTGTCGATCTGGATGCGGTCGATCCCGACGTCGAAATTGATGATCGTGTCGTTGCCGAAATGGACGCCATGGGTAAAGACGAATTCGTCCACGTCGCCCGCGAGTCCGATCAGACGGTCGTCGCCCGTGCCGCCGTTCATGCGCGTGGTTCCACCGAGCTCATCGATATGGCCTGAAGCCAAAATGGTGTCATTTCCTGCGCCACCATCGACGATGTTGTGTCCGCCACTGGCATTGATGAAATCGTCACCATCGCCGCCAAACAGAATATCCAGGCTGGCGACGATCTGACCATCGAGCAGGGCGCGATCACCACCGGAAATGGTGTCGTTGCCGTCGCCGCCGAAAGCGATGTTGTTTCCGAGTGTCAAAGCGATATTGTCATCTCCATTGCCGCCGTCGGCGATATCGTCAACGAAACCGTAAGACCGCAGACGATCGTTCCCGTCGCCGAGATATACCTCGGAATGGCCCACCTCGCCCGGGGAGGAATAAAGGGTCACCCGATCATCGCCGTCGCCGGTGTAGATCGTGTCGCGGCCGCCCGACGAGTCCACCGTGTCATTGCCGTTGCCTCCGAAGACCAGATCGTTGCCGGCGCCGGACTGGATGTAGTCGTTGCCGTCGCCGCCGTAGATCGTATCGTTGCCAAGCCCGCCATAGATGCTGTCATTGGCCCGGCCGCCGTCGAGATAATCGTTGCCCGTGCCGCCATCGATCAGGTCGGAGCCGAGCCCGCCGTAGATACTATCATTCCCGGACTCTCCAAAGAGCGAGTCCCGCCCGGCATTGCCGTAGATGAGGTCGTTGTCGCTGCCGCCGAGGATCGCGTCATTGCCGCCGCCACCGTGGATCGTGTCGCGCGAGGCGCCGCCGTCGATGACATCATTGCCTGCGCCGCCGAGGATGCTGTCGAACCCGTCGCCGCCCTCGATGCTGTCATTACCGTCACCGCCGTCGATCAGGTCGCTGCCCGTGCCGCCGAAGATGGTATCGTTCCCGGTCCCGCCATAGATCGCATCCTGGTCAGGGCCGCCGTCGATCAGATCGCCGAGGTTGCCCGCGTAGATGATGTCGTCGCCCCACCCTCCATAGAGCGTGTTGGACCCGGTATCGGCCCCGCCGGGCGCGCCACCGTAGATCACGTCCCGGTCGTTGCCCCCGTCGATCCAGTCCGACCCATCGCCACCGATGAGGGTGTCGCGACCGTCCATCCCGTGGAGCGCATCATTGCCGCCACCACCGAAGATGTAGTCGTTGCCGCCATAGGCAAAGACCGTGTCGTTGCCGATGCCGTAGCCACGGCTGTCGTTGTTGTTGGTGAGATGATGGATCGGCATCTGAACCTCCGTTCGGTTTTCAACGGCACAAGACCATGACCGAAGCCTACTGGCCCAAGGGAAGCGGCGCAGGTGCGGGAAACCCGACAGAACAGTGGTTTTGCGCTACGGATTTCCCGCCCCGCCCGGGGAAGGAGGCGGCAAGCGGATCGGCGGGAGCTTGCCGAAAACGGCGCGGTCGCATCAAAAAGCTTGCCCGCTGGCTGTGGCAGCGGCACTCAACGCCGTCTGGTCCAAAAACGGTTGCCCATCGCATGTCGCCTTTCCGCTTTGCTGCCTTGACCGGGCTCGGTCTGATCCTGTCCTCTTGCGGGGCGATTTCATCGGAGCGGACGCTCGAGACGACCGCGATGGCTTGGGACCATGTCCCGCAATCGGATGAGTGGGAGGCCGTGGGCTTTGCCGCGCTCGACAGCCACGCCGCGATCCTGCCCGACATCGTTCCGGCGGATATCGAGGCCTGGTGCCCCGGCTACCCTGATGCCACCGAGGATGAACGGGCCGCCTTCTGGCTTGGTCTTCTGTCGGCTCTGGCGCGCCACGAAAGCACCTGGAACGAGCAGGCCGTGGGTGGCGGCGGGCGCTGGTTCGGGCTGGTGCAGATCAGCCCTGCGACGGCGCGGCATTACGGGTGCAACGCGACCAGCGGCAATGCGCTGCTCGATGGCGGGGCCAATGTCAGCTGCGCGCTCAGGATCTGGGCCACAACCGTTCCGCGCGACGGAGTGATCTCGGAAGGCACGCGTGGTGTGGCCGCCGACTGGGGCCCGCTGCATCCGAGCCAGGCCAGAAAGCGCGAGGAAATTCGCGGCTGGGTCAGCCAGCAGACCTACTGTCAGGGCTGAGACCCTAGGGTCGGTCACGCGTTTTTCTTGCCAAACGCGCCTTTGGCGGGCAGGGTCACCCGGTGTGCGCCACCTGGGGAGGAGACGCTTGCCGCGATCGGGCGTTTTCATCGCTCTTGGACTGGTGCTTTTCGGGCCGGGAGCCGGGGCCATCGCCTCGGCACAGGACCTGTCTTCGACCGCCGCGTCGGAGGGATCGGTCGTCGCCACCATCGCCGCGATGGAACAGGTGGCTCTTGACCCCGATCGGGCGCCTGTGGCCCATCTGCCCAGACCACGTCCCGCCGATACCCCTGACAGTCACAGCCCGCTCGCCCCGGTGAGCAGCCTGCGCCCGCGCCTGCGCGAGACTTGGGCCACACCGCGGCTCAGGTGGGATGATCATCCGCGGGCGCGCGCTGGACGAGTGCCGTTATGGGGGCGCTGCGCAGCCATGGCGCGCCGCTTCTCGATGTGGTCCCCCGCGACATCGCGGCCTGGTGCCCCGGATATCCGCAGGCCGATCCAGCGCAGCGCGCCGCCTTCTGGGCAGGGCTCGTATCGACCTTGGCGTGGCACGAAAGCACGCATAACCCCCGGGCCGTGGGCGGTGGCGGGCGGTGGTTCGGGCTGGTGCAGATCGCGCCGGGCACGGCGCGCTGGCGCGATTGCGCGGTGCAGACCGGCGAGGCCCTGCTGGATGGGCCGGCAAACCTGAGCTGCGGCATCCGGATCATGGCCGTGACCGTTCCGCGCGACGGTGTCGTCGCCGATGGCATGCGCGGCGTAGCTGCCGATTGGGGGCCGTTTCATTCCAGCCGCAAACGCGAGGACATGCGCAACTGGGTGCGCGGTCAGGATTACTGCCTGCCACGCGTGCGCCCGATCCTGCGCCCCGACGCTTTGGGCGCGATGAGCCAGCCGATCGCCGCCGTAGGCATCAACGCCCGCCCGGTGCCTCGCCCGACGTCCACGCCCCCAACGCTGGCACAACCGCCTTTGGGTGCCGTGCTGGCCTCGGCGCAGTGACCGGCCGCTGCGATCACGTGCTGCGCACCGGGATCCCGCGTTCCGTCACGGCGCGGATGAGATCGAGTTGACCGGGCGGCATGTCAAAGGGGATCGCCACTTCGTCGCCGTCGTTCAGCACCAGCGTGGCGCGGGACGCGCGCCCTTCGTCGGCGACGCGGACATGGGCGATATCCTCAAATGGAACCACGCGGGTGCCATCCTCGGTCATCACGGTCAACCGTTCGTCATCCATCCTGAGCCCGTAAACCGGGCTCAGGACAATCTGGTAAAAGCTGACCGCCAGCGCCGGGATGAGCAGCAGGAGCACAAAGCTCGGAGCCACATTCCACAACAAGGCGGCAAGCAGCGTCAATCCGGCAAAGGCCGTCAAGCTCAGCGCAAGGTTGCCGGGACGAAAGAGGGCGTCAAATCTGTTTTCCATGCCGTTAGAAGAGCCTGCGATTGTGCCGGTTTTTGGACATTGCAGGGGCAGTGTGCCGGAGATTTTGCGGCCTGTTCGCGACCCGCAGACTTCTTGCGCCCCGTCCGCGATCAGGGGGACGCGGGCAGCGCCATCGCGCGCAAACCGCGCCGCGCCCCGGTCCCTGCGGGACCGAAGCCAAGCCGCGGGCGGGCCCCAGCGCCAGCGTGGCTTCGCGCAGCCGGGCGATGGCCGTTTCGGAACAGGCGGGCAGGTCGGAACCCGCGATCGGCGCACCGATGGTCACGCGATACGGCGCGCGCCGCTTGTTGAGGGTCTCGTGGAACAAGGTGATGTCGCGCAAGGTGGGGTGGATCAGGTCGAAGAGATAGAAGAGGGTCGAGTTGCGCGCCGAGATATGCACTGGGATCACCGGCAGATCGAACTTGCGCGCGATCATCGCGGCCGAGGCCATCCATGGCCTTTCGTGCAAGGTCAGGCCGCGCCGCTTGGCCAGCCGGCCGGAGGGGAAGATGACGCCGATCCGCCCGGCGTCGATCGCGGCGCGGGTAAAGGCCATGGTGGCGCGTGTCTTGGCGTGACTGCGCTTCTCGGGGCGCCATTCCACCGGCGCGATCAGGCTGCTCAACTG
>JAGYLB010000124.1 GCA_018401055.1 Roseicyclus sp. | reverse complement strand
CAATCACCAAGCGCTTCGCCTTTGGCGATTTCAACGAGGCGTTTGGCTGGATGACGCGTGTTGCGCTGGTGGCCGAGCACATGAACCACCATCCCGAATGGTTCAACGTCTACAAGACGGTCGAGGTCACGCTGACCACGCATGACGTGGGTGGCATCAGCAACCTCGACGTGGCGCTGGCGTCCAAGATGGACCGGATAGGTAGGCTGGCCGGCCATCCGGTGGCGATCACAGCGACGCGAGCAATTCCTCGCCGGTCGAGATCGCGCATTCGCCGGGCTTCTCGAGGTTGAGAACTGTAACGATTCCGTCCTCGGCCACCAGCGCATAGCGGCGAGAGCGGTCATGGAAGCCAACCTCGGGCTTGTCGAAGTTGAGGCCGATGGCCTTGGTGAAGGACGCATCGCCGTCGGCCAACATCGTGATCCCCGCCGCTGTGGCGCCGGTCGTTTCGCCCCACAGCCGCATGACGTGCGCATCATTGACCGAAACGCAGAGGATTTCGTCGATCCCTTTTTCGTCGAAGAGCGGTTTGGTCCGCAAAGCTCGGCGGGTGCTTGGCAGATCGCAGGTCGGCGTGAAGGCAGGCCCCAACGGCGACGACAGCGACAACTTCGCCGCGCAGGCCGGCGGTCGTATCTGCCAAGCAGCAGACGGAGGCGGGCCCCGTCTGGCCCCATCACCTGAAAGCGCGCATCAGGCGGCCGGTCGCCGGCTGGCGAGTAATGCCTTCAGGCATAATTACAGCGTCTCCAGCAGTCGCTCGCCGGTCGAGATGTCGCACACGCCGGGCGCGTCGACATTGGCATGGGTCACGACGCCGAGTCGCCAGGAAACTACCCGGCATGCCCGGCGGAGTTCGAAGGCGCCCCAATGAAGGCCGATCTGCGGGGCGGTGAATTCCATCTTGAGGGTATGGGTCAGCTTGCCCTCGGAGTCGCCCAGCATTGTGATCCCGGCCGCGGTGGCCCCCGTCGCCTCACCCCATGCCTTCAGCACGAAGGGGTCATTGACAGAAATGCAGATGATCTCATCGACGCCTTCCGCCTTGAACGCCTCGGCGGTGCGGATGAAGCTGGGAACATGCGACGTGCTGCACGGGCCTGTGAACGCGCCGGGTAGGCCGAACACGATCACCTTGCGCCCGGTTACGTAGTCGGAAAGGCCGAGCAGTTTCGGCCCGTCATCCGTCAGGATGGACAGTTGGGCATCTGGAAAAGTGTCGCCAACGGAAATGGTCATGGGTGCGGTCCCTCTCGCTTGTTAAACCGTTCGGAGGGCATATAGGGTCCGCGCTAACGGCGGCCAACGCGAAAGGTGACGGGCATGGAAAAGATCGTGGTCGTGGGCGCGGGACAGGCCGGGGCGTCGTGCGTGGCCAAGCTGCGGTCCGAAGGGTTCACCGGGTCCATTACCCTGATCGGCGCGGAACCCGCGCCGCCCTACCAGCGCCCGCCGCTGTCCAAGGCGTATCTGTTGGGCGAAATGGCGTTGGAGCGGCTCTATCTGCGCCCCGAAAGCTACTACGCCGAAAATGGCATCACCTTGATACTGGACATAGACGTCAGCGCCATCGACCGCGCGGCCCGCGTGGTGATCGCGGGTGGGCAGCCTGTGCCCCTGCGGACCAACTGGTTCTGACGACGGGCTCGGTCCCGCGCCGTCTGCCCGCTGCCATCGGGGGCGAGTTGACCGGTGTTCATGTGGTGAGGACGCTGCGCGATGTTGATGCGATGGGGCCGGGGATGCAGCCGGGCCGCCGCGCGCTGATCGTGGGGGGCGGCTATATCGGGCTGGAGGCTGCCGCCGTCGCGGCCAAACGTGGCATGGCAGTGACGCTGATCGAGATGGCCGACCGCATCTTGCAACGTGTCGCCGCGCCCGAGACCTCGGATTTCTTCCGCGATCTGCATCGTGCGCATGGCGTCGACATCCGCGAAGGCACTGGCCTGACGCAGCTGACGGGTGATGGCCATGTGACCGGCGCGATCCTGTCGGACGGGTCGGAGCATGCGTTCGACATGGTGATCGTGGGCATCGGCATCACGCCCGCCACCGCGCTGGCCGAGGCGGCGGGGTTGGAGGTGGCCAATGGCATCACGCTCGACGACCGGGGCCGCACCAGTGATCCGGGGCAATCTGGGCCGCGGGCGATTGCGCGGTTTTTCCGTATCGCGGCGCGATGATCCGGCTGGAATCGGTGCAGAATGCCATAGATCAGGCCGAGGCTGTGGCTATGAACATCATGGGGGCGGATGCCCCTTACGTGCCCCAGCCTTGGTTCTGGTCCGACCAATATGACGTCAAGCTGCAGATCGCGGGGCTCAACACGGGGTATGATCGCGTTTTCATTCGTGACGGCGGCACGGCTCGGTCGCATTGGTATTACGCGGACGACACCCTGCTGGCGGTGGATGCGATGAACGATCCGCGCGGCTACATGGTCGGCAAGCGGCTGATCGAGATGGGACGCTCGCCCGCGCCTGACATAGTGGCGGATGCGGGGCAGGACCTCAAACCCCTGCTCAAGGCCTGAGCGATGCGGATCATCGCCGGGCGGCTCCGGGGCAAGAAACTGGCCGAGCTGGGCGCGGGCGATGGGGCAGCCCATCTGCGCCCGACGACCGACCGGGTACGCGAAAGCCTGTTCAACCTGCTAACCAGCGGCAAGCATGGCGACCCGGTCACGGGCAAGCGTGTGCTGGATCTGTTCGCGGGCACGGGCGCGCTGGGTCTCGAGGCATTCAGCCGGGGTGCGGCTCATGTCACCTTCGTCGATGACGGCACCTCGGCGCGCGCGCTGTTGCGTGAGAATATCGCGTTATGTGCCGCGCAGGGCGCGACCAAGCTCCTGCATCGCGACGCCACCGATCTGGGCGACGCGCGCGGCGCGCCCTTTGACCTTGTGTTTCTCGACCCGCCTTACGGGCAAGGGCTGGGTGAGCGGGCCCTTACCTCGGCCCTGGCGGGCGGATGGATCGCACAGGGCGCGCTGGTCGTTTGGGAAGACGGCACCGCACCCTTGCCGCCGCCGGGCCTGACCCTGGTCGGCCAGCGCAGCCGCAGCGGCACGGTCATCACGCTGTTGGGTCGCAGGCTGGGCTGAGCTCGACGCCTGCCAGCCAACGAAGGATCAGGCGGAAAGTTTCAGAGCCGCCGGAATTTTCCTGAATGTTACGAAGATTTTGACGGTTCCGTGGGAAAAACGCACAGGCCCGTGCGGTCGGTGCAGGTTGGCGACCAATATGTGCAAATACGCACCAATATCTCGGATTAATCGCGTTTTCGTTTATTGAATGAGAGCAGCATACGGCGCATCTGTTGTCCATCGAAGGGCGCACCGCCCCGACAAACCCAAACCGGCGCAAAACCCAAGACGCGCCTAAACACACCGAAAAAGGACCAAAGACATGAAAAACCTCTTCGCCCTGACCGCCGTCGTCGCAACGCTCGCTGCTCCGACCTTCGCCAGCACCGACTTCGCCATCAACCACTTCAACCAGGACCAGGACAGCGTGATCGAGCGCATCGCCGTGCCGACAGTTTCGGAATCGGTTGTCGTTTCGACCAACAACCGGTCAGACGCCGCTGTCGCATTCGGCATCTTCAACGGCTCGGTCGACTCGATCAGCGATCTGCGCGGCCTGAACGGCGGCACTGTCATCAACTCCTCGCAGTCCGCCGCCGCCGCAGCGATCTTCGCTGAACTGCGCGCCGAAAGCCTCGAAAACGAATGATCTGTGATCGTCTCGGACTCGTGGTCGGGCGTCGCTTTCCCCGGCGCCCTGACCACGGACCGAATGAAAACACCCGCCCAAAGGCGGGGGGTGTTTTCATGTCTGGATCTGGTTCAATCCGCGTCCGGACCCTGCGCGCTGGCCACTTCGGCTGCGACTGCGGCGCGGGCGGCGGCGACAAGCGCGGCACCGGCAAGCCCCCGGCCATCTGCCTCGGCGATCCAGTCCTCGATGACGCCGGCGCCCAACGCCTCGACCTCGGCGGTCAGCTCAGGCGACATTTCGGCGATGATGTTGCCCGCATCCTCCATCGCGCGGCGCCCATCGGCGTCACCGATGTCATGCGCGCGCCCCGCCCAGGCGGACGCCATCAGACCGGAATTGGCGTCGATCACGGCGCGCAGGTCATCGGGCAGACCCTCGTAGACATCGCGGTTCAACGCCCAGAGGAAATAGAGGTTGTAGAGCGAATAATCGCCCGCCACGTCGGTGTGGCTGTCGGTCAATTCGTCCAGCCGCAGCGAAGGCGCCTGTTCCCATGTGATCACGCCGCCATCGACCACGCCGCGCGACAATGCCTCGGGGAAGGCAGGCACGGGCATGCCGATGGGCGTAGCCCCAGCCGTTCCAGCAGCAATGCTGGCCGCCCGCGACGGGCCTGGCGCGGGCGCGGACCGTCGAAATCGGACAGCGTCTCGATCGGGTCGCCGCGCAGGTGGACAAGGCCGCGCCCGTGCATGTGGACGGCGATCAGATGCACATCGGCGAAATCGTCGAGCAAATGGTCTTGGGTAAACGCCCAGGCGGCGCGGCTGGCTTCCTCGGCGGATTTGGTGGTGATGAAGGGCAGTTCGAGCGCCTCGGCCTCGGGGAAGCGGCCGGGCTGGTAGCCGGGAATGACCCAGCCGCCGTCGATCACGCCGTCGCGGATGAGGTCGTATTGATCTGTCGCAGAGCCACCTAGCTGCATGAAAGGGTAGATCTCGACCGCGATGCGGCCGCCCGATTGGTCCATGATCGCGTCAGCCCAGGGCTGCATGAAATGCGTCGGGTTGGCCGAAGCGGGCGAGACGAAATGCTGGAACCGCAGCGTCACCTCGGGGTCCTGCGCCAGCGCGGCTGTTGTGGCCAGCGTCAGCCCCGCAAGGGCAGCGGTCAGCGTGTTGCGCATCGACATGTCGGTCCATCCTTTGCCGGTCAGGGATCAGGTTGCCCCTGCGTAATGGGGCGGCCTTGTGCATGTAAGGGGACGACCTGACGCGGCCTAGGACCGGGTCGGGGGGAATATGTTGTGGATGTCCCCGCATGTGCCCCTCGATCTGGCGGTCGGGGCCTTGTTTACGAAACCTCAACATGGGACAGTCCATAAAAATCGAGCAAAACACGAGAGACCCCGCAGGCCGCCATGCCCGATCAAGACGCCATCGCCCTTTTGTCCTCGGTCTTCGGCTTTTCGGAGTTTCGCCCCGGGCAGGCCGAGATCGTGGATGCGGTGGCAGCCGGGCGCAACGTGCTGGCGATCATGCCCACGGGGGGCGGCAAGTCCTTGTGTTTCCAGCTTCCGGCCCTGATGCGGGCAGGTGTCACCGTCGTGATCTCGCCCTTGATCGCCTTGATGCGCGATCAGGTGCGCGGCCTCAGCGAAGCGGGCGTGGTCGCGGGCGCGCTGACCAGCGGCAACACGCCTGAGGAAACCGATGCGGTCTGGGCCGCGCTCGAGGATGGCAGCCTCAAGCTGCTCTATATAGCGCCCGAACGGCTGGCGTCCTCGGGCACGGAACGGATGCTCAAGCGCGTAGGCGTCAGCCTGATTGCGGTCGACGAGGCGCATTGCGTCAGCCAGTGGGGTCATGATTTCCGGCCTGATTACCTGCGCATAGGGGAATTGCGTCGGGCGCTGAATGTGCCACTGGCGGCTTCACCGCCACGGCGGATGCCGAGACGCAGGTGGAGATTGTCGCGCGCCTGTTCGACGGTATGCCGCCGACAGTTTCCTGCGCGGCTTCGACCGGCCCAATCTCGCGCTGGCCTTCGAGGTCAAGCAAAACCCGCGCGCCAGATCCATGAGCTTTGCGGTCGCGTAAAGGGGCAGTCGGGCATCGTCTATTGCGGCACCCGTGCCAAGACCGAGGTGCTGGCGCAGGCGTTGCGCGAAGCGGGGCACACGGCTTGCCATTACCACGGTGGGATGGAGGCCGAGGATCGGCGCGTGGTCGAGGGGCGTTTCGCCACCGAGGACGGGCTGATCGTGGTGGCCACCATCGCCTTTGGCATGGGGGTCGACAAACCCGACATCCGCTGGGTCGCGCATGCCGATCTGCCCAAGTCGATCGAAGGCTATTATCAGGAAATCGGCCGCGCGGGCCGTGACGGCGCGCCTCGCCGACCACGATGACGCTGTATGGTCCCGACGATATCCGGTTTCGTCGGTCCCAGATTGATGAAGGCCTCGCGCCGCCCGAGCGGAAAGAGGCTGATCACGCGCGTCTGAACGCCCTTCTGGGGCTGGCCGAGGCGCTGGGCTGTCGACAGCAGGTGCTCGTTGGGTTATTTCAGCGAAACAGCCGCGCCTTGCGGCAATTGCGATCTGTGCGCTACCCCGCCCGATGTGTTCGACGCCACGACCCCGGTGCGCAAGGCGCTGTCGGCGATGCTGCGCACCGGCGAGTGGTTCGGCGCGGGGCATCTGATCGACATTCTGACCGGTGCAGCACACCGACAAGATCCGCGAACGCGGCCATGACCAGTTGCCCACCTATGGCATCGGCTCAGAGTTCGACAAGCGCGGCTGGCAGGCCGTGTTCCGGCAGATGGCCGCCGCATGATCTGGTGCGCCCGGACCCCGCCCGGCACGGCGCGCTGCGCATGACCGAAGCGGCGCGGCCCATCTTGCGCGGCGAGGCGGAGATCACCTTGCGCCGCGACACCATCACCAAGGCCCCACGCAGCCCGCAGGTCAAGATGCTGGTCAGCGAGGAGGACGCGCCGCTTTTGTCCGCGCTGAAAGCCAAGCGCCGCGCGCTGGCCGAGGCAGCGCGCGTGCCCGCCTATGTCATCTTTACCGACAAGACCTTGATCGAGATGGCGGAAACCCGGCCCGCGACGCTGGATCAGATGGCAAAGATCGGCGGGGTCGGGGCCACGAAGCTCGAGAAATACGGCGCGGCCTTTCTGGCTGTCATCACCGGCGAGACGCCCGGCAGCGTTGCATCCGGCGCGGCGCAAGCTGGCGGGCCGCGAGGCCGGCACGCTTTATGACCGGCTTTTGGCGGTACAGGCGGATCTGGCGCGCGGCACGGATGGGACCGACAAACCGATGACCTGTTCCTCGTCGCAACTGGCCAAGCTGGCCGAGGTCAAGCCATCGGATCTGCCGGGTCTTGCCCGCCTGTTGGGCGAGCGGCACGCGGAACGTTTCGGCGACGCCTTTCTCGAGGTGCTGCGCGAAGCCTCGTGAGCGTTGCAGCTATTCGGCGGCGCGCATCTGGGCGGGGGCTCCTCGCCGTCGGGCAGGCCTTCGCGCGACAATAGAACGGCGATGGGGCGCAATTCCGGCGACATGGCTGGACACGATCATCACCGCGACCATGATCGGCACCGACAGGAACATGCCCGCGATGCCCCAGACCGCCCCCCAAAAGGCCAGCGACACGATGATGCCGAAGGTCGACAGCCGCAACGTGCGCCCCATCAGCCATGGATCGATGATGTTGCCGTTCACGAACTGGATCGATGCCGACCGCCACGAAAAAGGCCATGGTCGGGCCGGGTTCGCCGATCTGCACATAGGTCACCAGCGTGGCCAGAACCGTCGCCACGATAGATCCGACATTGGGGATGTAGTTGAGGATGAAGGTCAGAACCCCGATCGCCACGGCAAGCTCGAGGTTGAAGGCATAGGCCACGGCATAGACCATCAGGCCGGTCACCGCGCTGACGACGGTCTTGACCAGAAGGTAGTAATTCACCCTGTGCATGATCGTGCCGATGATGCGCTGCACTTGCGCCGCGCGGTCGGCATCACCGCCCATCAGGCTGGTCAGCTTGACCTCGAACCACAGCCGTTCGGCAAACAGAAAACCCACGAACAAGATCACCAGCACGGTGCCTTGCATCAGCCCACCGGCCTGCCCGGCGACCGTACGCAGGTATCCCGACACATCGACGCTGCCCATCGCGTTCTGGATGGCGGTTTCCACCTCGGGGCCCATCCAGGCGAACAGGTCGGCGGTGGCTGCCGGAACGCGCTCGGTATAGACGAGTGTCGTCGACAGGACCGTGTTTACCTGCGACAGCACCAACGAGCTGAGCATGAACAGGCCAGTGGAAATCAGCAGCAACGCTGCAAGGCTGGCCAGCCAGTTGGGAATGCGCAGCGGGCCGATCTTGAGCCGCGAGATATAGGCGATGGCATCGCTCGTCAGGCTGAACAAGATGATGGCGACCGCCAGCGATGTCAGCATGAACCTTGCCTGCACCAGCAGGAACAGCAAGACAGCGCCCGCGATGATGATCAGCGCACCGGTCTGGATGCGCTGGCGCGTCCCGGCATCTGTCGTAGGTTCAACCGTCTTGCCGATCTGGTGTTTGTCTGCCACGGGCCTGTCGCATCCTGTTTGGTCGGGGCAGTGTGGGTCGGCTGGCCGGCAACCTCAAGATGCTGCGTTGCACCCTTGGCGGTTGCCCCTGCGCTTTGGGCGCGCTACCTGACGACCATCGAGCTGTCGACAGGACCTTGCCCATGCTGACCGTCATTTCCCCCGCCAAACGCCTCGATTGGGCCGATCGCGCCATGGAGATGACAGAACCCGCCTTCAAGGACGATGCAACGGCGCTGGCCCGTATCGCGCGCGGGCTAAGCGCTGCAGAGCTTGGAAAGCTGATGGATATCTCGCCCACGCTGGCCAAGCTCAACGCCGAGCGGTTTCGTGACTTCGAGACGGCCACCGCCGAGACGCGCCCGGCCGCGCTGGCCTTTGCCGGTGACACCTATCTGGGGCTTGAGGCCGCAAGCCTTGATGCGGACGATCTGCGTTTCGCGCAGGATCGGTTGCGCATCTTGTCGGGGCTTTATGGCCTGCTGCGCCCGCTGGACGCGATCAAGCCCTACCGGCTCGAGATGGGCAGCCGCCTGAAGACTGCCAAAGGCGAGACGCTGTATGATTGGTGGGCCGCCCGGCTGGCGCGCGCCTTGAACGACGATGCGGATCGGCTTGGCACCGGCACTTTGATCAACTGCGCCTCGGTCGAATATTTCTCTGCGGTGGATGCTGCGGCTCTAAATCTCGAGGTCGTCACGCCGCAATTCCTCGAGGACAAGCCGGGCGGCCCCAAGATCGTCCAGCTTCTTCGCCAAGCGCGCGCGCGGCGCCATGGCGCGGTTCATCATCGAACGGCGGCTGACCGATCCCGATGCGATCCTCGATTTTGACGCAGGCGGCTACGCCCATGCGCCGGAGTTGAGCGCACCGGGCAAGCCCGCCTTTGCTGCGCCGCGCCGAGGCCGCCGAGAAAGCGGCCTAGCGCGCGCCCGGCTGCCCCAGAAGGGCAGAGGTGGCGATCATCGCGAAGAGCACGAATGTCAGGAAGAACAGCGTGGTGCGCTCCTGTCGATCCTCGGGCGCACGGAGCCACCGCCCGACTTGAGTGAGGAACTGGCCCGGTCCCGGCAGGCTGTCGCCGGTTTCCTCGGCCGATCGGGACCGCAGAAGGAACAGGGTGCGGAACATCAGCACCGCCCAAGCGAGGAAGACGAGGCTCTGCAAGGCAAGCTGGATGGTCTGACCGGTGCTCATGTGTCGTCCTTTCGTCGCAATTTCAGGATGCACCATAGCGCCGAGCCGCCGAAAAAGGCAGTGCCGATAATCGCGATTTCAAGCGATGCGATGCCGCCGATGCCATTGGTCGTATAGGCCCCGACCAGCAGCGCCAATCCTGCAAGGCTGATGGCCAGCCGCAGCTTGATCTCGCCGCGAGAGGGGCCGAATTTGGTCATGATCGGTCGCCCTGCGGCATCAGGGTCAGGCCGTCATGGCCAACCACAGTTCTACCGTCAAAGACGGGCGCGGTGGCGGCCAGCCAATCGGCTTCGGTGATGCCCGGATCATCCGCGGGAATCAGGTGGTGCAGGACCAGCGTTTTCACGTCAGCGGATGCAGCGATGCGGGCGGCGTCCGCGGCCTCGGTATGGGAGCGTGTGATATGCGCCTTGAGCCGGGAGCCGTTCCCCGTGCGTGCCACCAGCCGGTCGACGCCCCGTTCCAGCATGGCCTCATGCACAAGAACATCCGACCCGCGCGCGAAATCGGCCAGCGGCGGGAAAAATGCGGTGTCCGCTGAGAAGGTGACCGACCAGCCTGGGCTGTCGAATCGCAGGGCGAAGCAGTCGGTCACCGGGGGATGGTCGACGCGCAGCGCGGTCACGTTCAGGCCGTCAACGGGCAGGGTGCCTTCGGAGTATTCGCGGATCTGCACGAGGCACCGAAGGTCGGGACGTCCTTCATCCTCGATCCTGAGGTCGATATCGTAGCGCAGCGAGGCGAGGAAACCGTCCCAGACCGCTTGCGTGCCCTGCGGGCCAAAGACCTGCACGCCTGTCGCAAGGCCCGTGGTCCAGGCCGTGTGCAGCAGCGGCCCCAGTTCGAGGACGTGGTCCGAATGCAGATGGGTGACAAAGACCAGATCGAGCGTTTTCAGATCGACCCCAGCCTCGACCAGACCCTTCGAGACACCAAGACCGCAATCGATGACGCAGCGCCGCCCGCCGATTTCGAGCAGAGAGGCGGTTGGCATCAGGCCGCCGGGGCGGATCGCCGGGCCGCCCTTCGTGCCGAGCAAAACGAGCCTGTCGTGGAGTTCCATGGCGTTCCCCCTGTCCGCTCGTGACGTATCGGCCGTCACTTGACCCCCGGCGTGCCGTCGAATTTCTTGTCCAGCGTTGTCCAGCAGTCGATGTAGTCGTCTTGCAATGGCGCCTCTTGCGCTGCGAAAGCGGTCAGGTGCTGGGGAAAACGGGTCTCGAACATGAAGGACATGGTGTTGTCGAGCTTGTGCGGCGCAAGCTCCGCGTTTGACGCTTTCTCGAAGGCGTCGCGGTCGGGCCCATGGGGCAACATCATGTTGTGAAGCGACATGCCGCCCGGCACGAAGCCCTGCGGTTTGGCGTCATACTGGCCGTAGATGTTGCCCATCAGCTCCGACATGATGTTGCGGTGATACCAAGGCGGGCGGAACGTGTCCTCGGCCACCAGCCAGCGTTCGCGGAACAGCACAAAATCAATGTTGGCCGTGCCCGGCTGGCCCGAAGGGGCGGTGAGCACGGTGAAGATCGACGGGTCGGGATGGTCGAACAAGATCGCGCCGACTGGGCAGTAGGTGGTCAGGTCGTATTTGCAGGGCGCGTAATTCCCGTGCCAGGCGACGACATCCAGCGGCGAATGCCCGATCTGGGTCCGGTGGAACTGCCCGCACCATTTGACGGTGACGGTCGAGGGCACCTCGCGGTCCTCGAAGGCGGCCACCGGCGTCTTGAAATCGCGCCGGTTGGCCATGCAATTGGCCCCGATGGGCCCGCGGCCCGGAAGCTCGAATTTTTGGCCGTAATTCTCGCAGACAAAGCCGCGCGCGGGGCCGTCGATCAGTTCGACCCGGTAGAGCAATCCGCGCGGGATGATGGCGATTTCCTGCGGGGCAAGGTCGATGATGCCAAGCTCGGTCAGGAAGCGCAGGCGGCCTTCCTGAGGGACGACCAGCAGCTCGCTGTCGGCGGAATAGAAATAGTCATCCCCCATCGAGGCGGTGACGAGGTAGATGTGGCTCGCCATGCCGATTTGCGTGTTCACGTCGCCCGCCGTCGTCATCGTACGCATGCCGGTGAGCCAAGTCAGCGCTTGATCGGAATGGCGAACCGGGTCCCAGCGATACTGGCCGAGGCTGATCACATCAGGGTCGATATGCGGCGCGGTCTTCCAGTAGGGCAGGTCGATCTTTTGGTAGCGGCGCGAGTGTTTCACCGAAGGGCGGATGCGATAACACCACGTCCGCTCCGGCATCGCGGCGGTAAAGGCAGTGCCCGAGAGTTGCTCGCCATAAAGCCCGTAGTCGCATTTCTGCGGGCTGTTCATGCCTTGCGGCAGCGCGCCCGGCAGCGCCTCTGTCTCGAAATCATTGCCGAAACCGGGCATGTAGCCCTGATGCGGGCCGGTCAGGCCGGGGGCCTGAACCATCGGGCGGGGGGTGCTCTGGTCGGTCATGTCACGGGCCTCCGGATCGGGTCGCCGTGACATGCCACAGAGTCGTTGCAAATACAACGTTGTCTTGCCGCGGCACCTGTCCGCGATGAGAAACGCCGCGTCCCTGTCGGGCGCGGCGTTGCGTTTCGGGCATGGACTGTGCCGTTCAGATCCCGATAAAGGGCTGCGCGATCCGGGGCAGGATGCCGTTGAACTTGAGCCGACCATCGGTGGCGATCAGGCAGATGCAATCTTCGCCCGGTTCCGCGATCGGCGTGTGATCTACGGCCTGATCCGCCAGCTCGACGTCTCCGCGGGCATAGACGCCATCCTCGTCGCGGAAGGCGCCCTTGAGCACCAGCGTCATTTCCAGCCCGCGGTGACTGTGCTGGGGCATCGCCTGACCGGCGGGGATGTAGATCAGACGCGCCGTCGCCTCGCCGTCCGTGCACACGACAGACTGCCGGGCGCCCATGCCGAGACTGCGCCATTTCACGGCACCCTCGTCGCCGCCGACCATTTGTTGCAGCGGCGCAGGGAAAATACTCGCGCGCGGCGGTCGGTCGGGCACTGGGCTTCATCCCGGCTATCCGCGCCATGGTCTGTTCCAGACTGTCCTCGGCGAGCTTGGCATGGTCGAGATCCTCAAGCATCGCGCCGCCCACGGCCTCGAACCCGGCAAGCCGCACGCGCGCCTCGTCGCTCAGCGAAACATGGGTCGCAACCACCAGATCGAATGGCCGAGACAGCACGCCAGCGGCGTAGCCCATCAGCAGGTCATCGGAAATCGTATGGCGAATGGTCTGCATTCGTCGCCTCTCTAACTCATTGCGTGGCGCAACCGTTCCAACGCCAACCTAATCCGCGACTTGATCGTGCCAAGGGGCAAACCGGTTTCGGCGGCGATTTCACTATGCGTGAGGTCGCCGAAATAGGCCCGTTCGATCAAAAGCCGCTGTTTCTCGGGAAGTGTGCGGATCGCCTCCGCAAGCTTGGTCGTCTCTTGCTGCAGGGCCAGGACATCGGCCTGGTTCGGCGCATCTTCGGGACCCCAAGGCAGATCCTCGGGTTCGGGGCGTGCGTAGCGGCGCAAGAGGTCGATCTTGCGGTTTCGCGCGATGGTGAAGATCCAGGTCGACACGGCCGCACGCGACGGATCGTAAAGATGCGCCTTATGCCAAAGCGTCGCCATGACGTCTTGCATGCATTCCTCGGCCAGCGCGGCGTCGGCGCCCGATTTCATCAAGAAAGCCTTCACCCGTGGGGCGAAATGTCGGAACACCGCGGCGAAGGCGGCCTGATCGCGCGCCTGCGCGATGGCTGCGATGCGCGCGGCCCATTCCACCTCGGTCTCGTTCTGTGCCGTCACCGTCGTTGCATGCCTTTCAAGCCATCGCGTCGTGCCCTGCACCCCTACGGCACTTTGCCATATGGTGACGGGGCTTTCAGCGTGGTCGTTGGGCATCAACATAACGGGATTACGCGGCCTGCCCTAGACCGGATCAAAAAGAATTTCTCTGATCCGGCGGCGGCTTGCCTGCGTATCGCCCCAGACACGCACCACACGATCCGGAAGGGACATCCACACATGCCATTCGACCAGCCGGCCCCCGCGCCGAAACGCATTGCCGTGATTGGCGCAGGGATATCGGGGATGGCAGCGGCCTATCATCTGGCGGACACCCACAAGATCACCTTGTTCGAGGCCGAGGGGCGGCTGGGCGGGCATGCGCGCACCATTGTGGCGGGCAAGCGGGGCGACCAGCCGGTCGATACCGGGTTCATCGTGTTCAACCATGTGAATTATCCTCACCTGACGCGGCTGTTTGCGGAGCTCGATGTGCCGGTGGCGAAATCGGACATGAGTTTTGCGGCCTCCATCGGGGGCGGGCAGATCGAATACGGGCTGCGCAGCCTCAATGCGTTGTTCGCGCAGACGCGCAACCTCGCCAATCCCGGGTTCTTGCGAATGGTCCGCGACCTGATGCGGTTCAACGCGCAGGCCGAAGTCCTGGCCACCGATGCCACCATCACCATTGGAGAATTGATGGACCAGATGCGCATGGGTCGCTGGTTCCGCGACTATTACCTGACGCCAATTTCCGGCGCGATCTGGTCGACCCCCAAGGAAGAGATCATGGATTTCCCCGCGCAGGCGCTGGTGCGGTTTTTCCGAAACCACCACCTGTTGCAGGCTTCGAGGCAGCACCAGTGGTGGACGGTGCGGGGCGGGTCCATCGAATACGTCAAGCGGCTGGAGGCCGCGATGCGCGCCAAGAGCGTCGAGATCACGCTATCGGCTCGCATCGCAGCCGTGGAGACGCAGCGCACTGGGCGTCGAAATCCAGCGCGAGGGCCATTGGGAGCAGTTCGACGAGGTCGTGTTCGCCACGCATTCCGATGATAGTCTCGGGATGCTGGCCGACCCCACACCCGCCGAGGCCGCAGCCCTTGGCGCCGTGCGCTACCAGCCCAATACGGCCGTGCTGCATGCCGATGCCCGTGCGATGCCCAAGCGGCGCGCCACATGGTCCTCGTGGAACTACACCGAGCGCCCCGGGTTCGAGGGCGGACCGATTGACCTGACCTACTGGATGAACTGCCTGCAGCCGATCCCCGAAAGCGATCCGCTGTTCGTTACGCTCAACAGCCGCGCGCCGATTGACGAGAGCTTGATCTATGACACGGCCGAGTTCCGGCACCCGGTCTATGATCTGCCGGCGCTGGCGGCCCAAGGCACGATCCGCGCGATGAACGGCGACAACAACACATGGTTTTGCGGGGCATGGATGAAGAACGGTTTCCATGAGGATGGCTACGGCAGCGCGATGGACGTGGTCGAAGGCATGGCCGCGCGCGACGGGGCGGCCATAGCCGCATGAGCGTGGTCGACCATATCGCGGGCTCGACCTTTCACGGGCGGCGCGGCGCGGTGGAGAACGCCTTCACCTATTCCATCGACTACGTGATGCTCGATGCCGAGGATGCGCGCCCGCGCGCGCCTTGGCTTTTCGGGCGCAACCGGGCGGGGCTGACCGCGCTGCATGACAGCGACCATGGCGGGCCACCCAAGCAGGGGCGCGGCGCGCCTTGGGCGCGCGAGGTTCTGGCGGCGCATGGGCTTGAGGGCATCACCGCTGGCCCGATGATGCTTTTGGCGCAACCCCGGATGCTTGGGCATGTGTTCAACCCGGTCTCCTTCTGGCTGGCACATGACGGCGAGGGCGGTATGCGCGCCGTCATCGCTGAGGTCACGAACACCTTCGGCGACCGCCACTCCTACCTGTGCGTGCGCGAAGACCGCCAGCCGATCACGCGCGAGGATGTGTTGAGTGCTGTAAAGCTGATGCATGTCTCGCCGTTCCAGCCCATCGCTGGGGGCTACACCTTTCGCTTCGACATAAGGGACGACCGCGTCGGCATCTGGATCGATTATTCCACCGCGAACGAGGGCGTTCTGGCGACCCTGACCGGCAGGCGCGCGCCGCTGACCACGGGCGGCGTCCTGCGTTCGGCCTTGCGGCGTCCCCTGGGCGCGCGTCGCGTTCTGGCGCTGATCCATTGGCAGGCGCTCAAGCTCTGGTGGAAGGGTGCGCCCTATCGCGTGCGCCCAGAACCGCCGGAGCGCGAAATCTCCTGAGTATGGCTCTTGCCCCGTCCAGACCGGCCTACGCGGTATTTGCCGCCATGCTGGCGGCCGCCGGGCTGCCCATCTATATTCACGCGCCCAAGGTCTATGTGGATCGCTACGGCGTCGGCCTGACCGCGTTGGCGGGGTGCTGTTCGCGTTGCGTCTGTTCGACGTGGTGCAGGACCCCGCACTGGGCTGGCTGGCGCAGCGGTTGAGCGGCCAGCGGGCGCTGGCGGTCATCGGTGGGGTCGCTGGTGCTGGCGGGCTCCATGCTGGGCCTGTTCGCCATCGCGCCCCCCATCGCACCCCTGTGGTGGTTCGCGCTGATGATGACGGGGCTGTTCTCGGCCTTCTCGTTCCTGACGATCTGCATGTATGCGCAAGGGGTCGCGGCCGCGCCGCGCCTTGGGCCGCAGGGCTATCTGAACCTTGCGGCGTGGCGGGAAACCGGGGCGCTTTTGGGGGTCTGCGTCGCCGCCGTCGCGCCGACGGCTCTGGATGCGACCGGCAATCCCTACGGGAATTTCGCGCTGGGCTTCGCGGGGCTGTGCGGGGTAGCGCTATGGCTGATGCGGGGCCAATGGAGCGGGTCCAGAGTCGTCACAGAAGACAGCGGCTTTCGCACCGTGCTGTCGGACCCGATCGCGCGGCGCCTGTTGATCGTGGCCCTGATGAATGCCGCCCCGGTCGCAGTGTCATCGACGCTGTTCCTGTTCTATGTTGAAAGCGTGCTTTGGCCCGCCCCGAGGGTGGGAAGGGCCGCTTTTGTTGCTGTTCTTTCTGGCGGCAGTACAACGTGCGCCGCTTTGGACGGCTGCGGCGCGGCGGTTTGGAGCGCGTGCGATGCTGATCACCGCGATGGTGCTTGCCATCGCCTCGTTTTCCGTCGTGCTGAGGCTTGGGCCGGGCGATACAACGGGTTTCGCGCTGATTTGCCTTGCTTCGGGCGCAGCGCTCGGGGCTGATTTCGCGCTTTTGCCTGCGCTTTTTGCCCGGCGCATGGAACAGGTCGCGCCCGAGGCGGCGGCGGGCTTTGGCCTTTGGGCTTTCGTGTCGAAACTGACGCTGGCCTTCGCCGCCGTGGTGCTGTTGCCTGCGCTGGAGGCAGCAGGCTTTCGGTCAGGCGCGGACAATCCGCAAGGCGCGCTGGACCTTTTGACCTATCTCTACGCCTTGGTGCCCTGCGTCCTGAAACTGGGCGCGATTGCGGTGCTGGCGACCACGCCCCTGCCCGAGGGCGGGCGACAGACGATGATCTGAAAGGAGACGACATGCGCGAGTGGAGCAAGAAACGCTATTGGCTGGTGGGCGCGTCCGAGGGGCTAGGGCGTGCGCTGGCCTTCAAGATGAGCCGCGCGGGGGCCGAACTGATCTTGTCGGCGCGATCCGGCGACCGGCTGCGCGAGCTGGCCGAGAACTGCCGGGGCGTGCGCGCGTCGTGCCGATGGATATCTCCGACTGCGACAGCGTCCACGAGGCCTGGGTGGAGGTGGGCGAGATCGATGGGATGGTGTTCCTTGCTGGCGTCTATACGCCGATGTCGGCCAAGCAGTGGGATGCCGAGGCGGTTGAGACCATGTTCGACATCAACCTGACCGGTGCGGCGCGCGTGTTGGCGCATGTGGTGCCTGATTTCGTCGCCCGCGACGCGGGTCATATCGTGCTGACCGGCAGCCTGTCGGGGTTTCGCGGCTTGCCCGGTGCCATCGGCTATTCGGCGTCCAAGGCAGGCATCTATTCGCTGGCCGAATCGCTCGACGGCGATCTGAAGGACACGCGCGTCGAGGTGCAGTTGGTGAACCCCGGCTTCATCAAGACACGCCTGACCGACAAGAACGAGTTCAAGATGCCCTTCATCATGGAGCCGGAGGCGGCCGCTGACATCTTTTTCGAGCATATGACGGCAGGCGGCTTCGCCCGCAGTTTCCCGACGCTGTTCAGTCTGGCATTCCGCCTCAGCGTGTTCTTGCCCCACGGGCTTTACCGTCGACTCTTTTTCTGACCGCGACGGTTTGCGTCAGATCAACGACGGCCTGCGCGCAGGCCCATGATATGGTGCGGCACGAAACGCGACGCGAACAGGAGGGCAAGCGCATGGAGATATCGGTAAGTCAGGTGGCGCAGGTGATCTTGATGGGTCACGAGCTTGAGCGCGCCGAGGGCGAGTTGCGCGCCTTTATCGAGGGCATGGATGAGGATGAACAGGCCGAACTGACGGCGATTTACTGGATCGGGCGCGGCAGTTTCGAGGTCGAGGATTGGGATGAGGCGGTAGAGACCGCCCGCGCCGAGGCGACGACACCGACCGCCGATTACCTGCTGGGCAGCCCGCATTTCGCCGACCACCTCGAGGCGGGGGCCGAGGCTCTGGGTCTCGACATCGCCGATGAGGAAGAAGACCTCTTGTAGGCGCGTGGGCGCCGGGTGGTCGGCCATCCGTATTTGGAGGAAGATGAAGGGGCAGGCGCGGCGCGTCAGTATTCGGTTCGCGCATGCACCCGGTCGGACCCGTCCAGATGCGGTGTGGCGTTGAAGCCTGACAGGATCTGCGCATCGGGCAGCACCATCACCCGGTGGATCGAGCAATTGCGGATCGGCACCAGCAGATGCGCCATCCGCGCGATATCAAGATCGAGCAGGTGGCGCGCCATCATGCCGATCACGCCGCCCGAGGTGACGCACAGCACCCGGCGGCCGGGGCGGGCGGCGATGGTCAGCATCTCGGCCACGCGGGCTTCGAAGCTGGCATAGCTTTCGTTGCCCTGGATCTCTGCGCGTTGCCAGGCTGTCATCACGTCCGTGATGTGGCTCACGAAAGTCTCGGGTGTGGCCTGCGCGGTGCCGTTTCGGACGGCATGGGCGCGGGTGAGGTTGAAGTAATCCAGCTCATTGAGCCGCGCGTCGATTTCCGGCTGCGCCCCCATGTCGCCCATCGCGGCCAGCGTCTCGCGGTGGCGCCGCAGCGATCCGGTGAGCACCCGGTCAAAGGGAGCGTCATGGTCGCGCAACCATTCGCCCAGCCAGCGCGCCTGCTGATGGCCAAGGTCGGACAGGCGGTCATAGCCATGTTCATCTTGGGCTGCGGAATTCGCCTGCCCGTGACGCACCAGAACCAGTTCGCCCATGATGTTTCCCCTTCGCCTGTGTCGCGGGGGTGATCGGCGATCGGGGCGCGGATCGCAAGGCCCTGCTGGACGCCTGCCGCGTGACATGGTTGAAACGGGGCATGAGCAAAATTCCCGTCGACCCCGCCCGGTTCCTGTCCGACCTTCACATGCTGCGCAGCTTTGGTGGCGACAGCGCCACCAAAGGCGTCCGCCGCCGTGCCTTGACCGAAGCCGATATCGCCGCGCGCGACTGAGCTGGCGGGGGCGCATGGCCGAGGCCGGGCTGGAGCCGCGTTTTGACGCACTGGGCAACCTGTTCGGTCTGGTCGAGGGCAAATCGCTGCTGCTGGGGTCGCATTCCGACACGCAGCCCGAGGGCGGCTGGCTGGATGGCGCGCTGGGTGTGATCGCCGCTCTGGAGATCGCGCGGGCAGCGCGCGAGGCGGGCGGGCCCGCGATTTCGGTGGCGAATTTTCAGGACGAGGAAGGGCGCTTTGGCGCGCTCACCGGCAGTTCGGTCTGGGCGGGCAAGCTGTCGATGGAGGATGCCGACAAGCTGGTCGCCACCGATGGAACAGCCTTTGTCGCGGCGCGGACGGCCCTTGGCGACCGTGTGGGGGATTTCGTCGATCCGGCCCGGTTTACGGGATTTCTGGAAATGCATATCGAGCAGGGCCCGACGCTGGACCTGTCGGGCGAGGCGGTGGGGGTGGTCACCGGCATCGTCGGTCTGCGGCAGGTGCAGGTCACCGTGCGCGGCCAGCAAAACCATGCGGGCACCACGCCGATGGCGCATCGCCGCGATGCCTTTACCGTCGCCGCCCGGATCGCCACGGCCTTGCCGGATCGTTTCGCCAATATCGTCACGCCGCACTCTGTCTGGACCATCGGGCATATCGTGCTGCACCCCGGCGCATCTTCGGTGGTGCCGGGACGGGCGGAGTTCTCGTTGCAATGGCGCGATATCGACGCGGATCGGCTGGACAGGATGGAGGCCGCGATAAAGGCGCTCCTCTCCGACATGGCGGCGGAAACGGGCTGCGAGATCACCACCGAACGGTTGCGCCATGACCTTGCGCCGATGCCGATGGATGCGGGGATGCAGGCGGCGCTGTCGGGCGCGGCCGAGGCTGTCGCGCCGGGACGCTGGCGGGCGATGCCGTCCGGCGCGCTGCATGACGCGTCGAACCTGGCGCGGCTGATGCCGGTGGGGATGCTCTTCGTGCCCTCGATCGAGGGCATTTCCCATGATTTCGCCGAGGATACCGCCGAGGCCGATCTGGTGACCGGCTTGCAGGTGCTGGCCGAAGCGGCGGCGCGGTTGGGGTAAGCCGCAGACCGCCTTGTACCCCTTGCGTCAAGCGCAAGCCGACGGCAACGTCAGCCCATGGCGTACGCGGTCTTCACTCAGAACCCCAACTCTATTTATGAGGATCTGCCGGGTCTTCGTTATAACTTCCCATCCGCTTATCTGAATATGGTGCGAGAGACGGTTGGCGACTGGGTCGTCTTTTACGAAAGCAAGCAAGGTGCCTTTGGCTACGTAAGTGTCCAAAAGGTGGTTGAAGTGGTCGCCGATCCAAAGCGCGAAGACTGGTTCTTTGCCGAACTTGATCCGGGAACGTTGTTGCAGTTCGAAACGTTGGTTCGTCGAACCGACGAACGGGGCCAGACCTATGAGCGACGGTTAATGGGGGCCAATGGCAAGCCCTATTCGGGGGGCTTGAATACGTCTGCAGTGCGCAGGATCACGGTCGAAGAGTTTGTAGCAATTCTCGAAGCGGGAATGACTGAGGCATTCGGGCCCGATGCCTTGCCTCGCCATCCCGCTGCCGGGTTTGCAGAGGCGCAGGCACCCTTTGGCGCCGCACCTTTGGCTTCTGACCGAGTACGTTTGCTGTCGGACCGTGCCTATCGCGATGCGGCCTTTGCGCGGATGGTGAAGGCCGCATATGGAGGGGTCTGTGCAATCTCTGGGCTTAACTTGCGTAACGGTGGTGGACGGGCAGAGGTGCAGGCTGCACACATCCGTCCGGTTGCCGACATTGGCCCGGATATCGTACCAAATGGGCTGGCATTGTCGGGCACCCTTCACTGGATGTTCGATCGCGGACTGATTTCGGTCGCAGAGGATAACAGCATTCTTGTGTCGCACAACAAGGTGGATCTAGCGACGGTGGAACGTCTCGTTCACCCGAGTCGGAAATTGATCTTGCCAAAGGCGCGGCGCGATCACCCACATCCCGACTACCTCAGGTATCATCGGGAAGAGATTTTTGGCCGGGCCGCCTGAGACCCCGCATCACCCCCAGACCACATCCCCCAGAAAGATGTAGCCCGCGCCGTAGATCGTCTTGATCAGGCGGGGGTTCTTGGGGTCTTCGCCCAGCTTCGTGCGCAGGCGCGAGATGCGGACATCCATCGCCCGGTCGAAACTTTCGCCCGCCGCGCCGCCAAGGCTTTCTTGCATCTGCTGGCGCGAGATCAGGCGTTTGGGCGCATCGAGAAACAGGCGCAAAACCTCGCCCTCGGCATGGGAAAAGCTGGTCTCGGTCCCGCCTGCGTCAACCAGCACATAGCGGTCGAAATGCGCGGTCCAGCCGTTGAACCGTGCGGTGTCGAGGCTTTGCCCGGCGGATTGGCGCGAGCGCAGGCGGGCGCGGATACGCGCCACCACCTCGGCCGGGTCGAAGGGTTTGATGATGTAGTCATCCGCGCCCAGTTCCAATCCGGTGACGCGGTCTTGCACCTGCGCGCGTCCCGAGATGATGATGATCGCCGCCCCCGATTCCAGCGCAAGCCGATGCACCAGCGCCAGCCCGTCGCGGTCGGGCAGGCCAAGATCGACAAGGCAGACATCGGGCGTGGTGCGCGCAAGCGCGGCCTCGAAATCAGCGGCTCGGCCATAGGTGGCGGTGCGAAATCCGGCTTCGGTCAGGGTTTCGGACAAGAGCGCGCGGATCTGAGGTTCATCGTCGAGGATGGCGACAAGGGGCTGGGTCATGCCGCGGCCTCCGGCGCGAACAGGGCCTGAAGCGTCCCGGGAGCGACGGGTTTTTGCATTACCGGCCAGCGTTTCGCGCCCGCATTGCGCCGCGTATCCCCCTCGGGCAAGGAGGTCATCAGCGCCAGTTTCAGCCCCGGTTGCCTCTCTGCGATCCGCGTCAGCAGGTCGACACCGTCGCCCGCCCCCAGACGGATGTCGGACAGCACCCAGTCGATGCCGGGAATATCGGCCAACGCCAGCGCCTCCTCCGCGCTCTGCGGCTTCGATCACCTGATGGCCAAGCGCTGTCAGCGCGTCGCGCACATGGGCGCGGATGTCGGGCGTATCCTCGACCAACAGCACCAGTTGGGGCCGGGCCTCGGCCTCGGTCGGGCGGAGCGGCAAGCGCAGCGTGACAGATGCCCACCGCTTGCCCGGTTTTCCAGCCGCACCTGCCCGCCCGCCAGCTTGGTCAGGTCATAGACCATCGACAGGCCAAGACCCGAACCGGCGTCGCCCTTGGTGGTGAAGAAAGGGTCAAGCGCGCGGTCCAGCGCCGTTTCCGAAAAGCCCGGCCCGGTGTCGGTCACGGCAATGTCGAGCCAGGTGTCCTGCACAGCGCTAAGGCGGATGGCGATCTGTCCGGGGCTCGCACCGATTGCGTCGCGCGCGTTCAGCACAAGGTTCAGCAGACTGTCCTGAAGGCTGCCGGCATCCAGCATCAGTGTGGGTTGCGCGACGGTGTTGTCGAGCGTCAGGGCGATTTCTGGCGGCAGGGCCGCACCGGCCAGCGGGGCAAGCGTCGCCAGAAAATCGGCCAAAACGGTGGGGAGCCTCGCGGATCTCGTGCGGGCCAGACATGCGCGCGATCTTGTGGAGCAGGTCGCCCCCGCGCCGCGCTGCCGCCTTGGTCGCCCCGGTCAGTTCGCGCGCCCCGCAGGCAGGGCGTGCGTTCCAGCCGCCCTTGCAGCCCAAGGATGATGGTCAGCAGATTGGCGAAATCATGCGCCAGACCGCTGGTCAATTGGGCGGCCAACTCGCGCTTGCCGGTCTGGGCCAGCGCAGCCTTGGCCTGCGTTTCCTCCGTCAGATCGGTGGAGAGCAGATAGACGCCGGTGATCGGCTCACCCGGGCCGGTCTGGTCGGGGGTAAAGGCAGTGCGGATGCGCCGCCCGCTGTCATCCTCGGTGAATTCCAGCACACTCGCTTCGCCCGACAGCGCCCGCGCAAGGGTGGGGCGCAGGCGGCTGGCGGTGCGTGCGCCCAAGGCCTGTTCGAAGCTGAGGCCCACGATCTCGCTCTGCCGCCCCGGCAGGAGCGAGGACAGACGGCGGTTGGTGTAGGTATAGACGCCGTCGCGGTCGACGCGGGCGATATGGGCGGGCGTCATTTCCGTGGTCAGGCGGATGCGCGCCTCCATCTCGGTCAGTTCTGCCTTGGCTTCCTCCAGCTGGGCGATGGTGGCCTCCAACGCGCGGTTGGTGGCGGCCAGATCCTCGGCATGGGTCAAGACCTGATCGCTCAGTTCCTCGGACCTTGCGCGAAGTAATTCCTCTTGCCGCTTGATCGCGGTGATGTCGGTGTAGACGGTCACCCAGCCGCCTTCCGGCAAGGGCGAGCCTTCGACGCTGATCATACGGCCATTGGCGCGGCGGCGTTCCATGTAATGGGGCTGAAAGGCGCGGGCTTGGTCGACGCGGGTTTGCACGAAGGTGTCGACATCGTCGATCTCGCCGTATTCGCCGGTCTCGACCAGATAGCGGATCGTGTCGCGGAACGGGGCGCCGGGGGTCACCAGCCGTTCGGGCAGGGCGAACATGGTCTGGAACGGGCGATTGCAGACCGCCAGCCTGAGGTCCGCGTCATAGATCGACAGCGCCTGCTGGATCAGGTTCAGCCCTGCGCGCGTCAGGTGATCCGTGCCCGTGCGTGGCTGCATCGCAAACTCTCCCCTGTGCCCATGGCTGCCCCCGGAACCGGGTTCCGTCAAGCAGGGGCGCCCGGTTGTTACAATTCGAAAGGTTTGCGCAAAACTGCGGCAAAACTTGACGGACCTTGATGATGTGTCACGGTGGCATCTGTTCACATGCTCTGTGGACGCCGGGAAGAGGAGCCCGGTGAGGGGAGGATAGGTTTTGGCTCAAGCAGACGCACCCGTGGGTGTTCCCCAGTCCGTTCCCGCGCTTCTGGCGCGGAACGTGACGCAGTTCGGATCGAAACCGGCCTACCGGGAAAAGGAATTCGGCATCTGGCAAAGCTGGACTTGGGCCGAAGCCGCCGAAGAGATCGACGCCATCGCGCTGGGCCTGCTGGTTCTGGGCGTGGACCGGGGCGACCATGTCGCCATCATCGGCCGTAACCGTCCCGCGCTCTATTGGGCGATGGTCGCGGCCCAAAAAGTGGGCGCGGTGCCCGTGCCGCTCTACCAGGACGCCGTCGCAGAAGAGATGGCCTATGTGCTGGAGCATTGCTTCGCCCGCTTCGTGATCTGCGGCGACCAGGAACAGGTCGACAAGGTGCTCGAGGTGCAAGAACGCGTTCCCCAGATCGAGCACATCATCTACCAGGATTCGCGCGGCCTCAGGAAATACGACCATTCCAAGCTGCATTCTCTGGCCAGCGTGCAGGCCGAAGGGCGCGCGTCCACAGAACGGCTGGGCCGTGAGCTGGCCGCCCGGCAGGGCGAGCTGGATTTCAACTCCACCTGCGTAATGCTTTACACCTCGGGCACGACCGGCAAGCCCAAGGGCGTGGTCTTGTCGAACCGCAACATCATCATGACCGCCAAGGCATCGAGCGAGTTCGATCACCTGCGCGCCGATGACGAGGTGCTGGCCTATCTGCCGATGGCTTGGGTGGGCGATTTCATCTTTTCCATCGGACAGGCTTACTGGACCGGCTTTTGCGTGAACTGCCCCGAATCGGCGGAAACGCTGCTGACCGACCTGCGCGAGATCGGGCCGACCTATTATTTCGCACCCCCCCGCGTGTTCGAGACGCTTCTGACCAGCGTCATGATCCGGATGGAGGATGCGGGCGCGCTCAAGCGGCGGATGTTCCAATATTTTCTCAACCACGCCAAGGTCGTCGGGCCGAAACTGCTGGATGGCAAGCCGGTAGGGATCGTCGACCGGCTGACCTACCAGTTGGGCAATCTGCTGACCATCGGGCCGCTCAAGAACACGCTGGGCATGAGCCGCATCCGCGTGGGCTACACCGCCGGTGAAGCCATCGGGCCGGAGATCTTCGATTTCTACCGGGCGCTCGGGATCAATCTCAAACAGCTTTACGGGCAGACCGAAGCCTCGGTCTTCATCACCCAGCAACCCGATCACGAGGTGCGGCCCGATACCGTGGGCGTGCCGTCACCGGGGGTGGAATTGCGCATCGCCGACAACGGCGAGGTCTACTACCGCAGCCCGGGCGTTTTCGTGGAGTATTACAAGAACCCAGAAAGCACCGCGTCGACCAAGGACGCCGAGGGCTGGGTCGCGACCGGCGACGCGGGCTTCATCGAGGAAGGCAGCGGGCATCTGCGGATCATCGACCGCGCCAAGGATGTGGGCAAGATGGCCGACGGGCGGCTGTTCGCGCCCAAGTATGTCGAGAACAAGCTGAAGTTCTTCCCGAATATTCTTGAGGCCGTGGTCTTTGGCAACGGGCGCCAGATGTGCACGGCCTTCGTCAACATTGACCTCACGGCGGTGGGCAACTGGGCCGAGCGCAACAACATCGCTTACGGCTCGTATCAGGAACTGGCGGGCCACCCGAAGGTGCTCGACATGATCCAGAGCCATGTGGAGGAGGTGAACCGATCCGTCGCCGTCGATGCCATGCTGTCGGGTTGTCAGGTGCATCGCTTCTTGATCTTGCACAAGGAACTCGATGCCGACGATGGGGAACTGACCCGCACCCGCAAGGTCCGCCGCCGCATCATCGAGGAGAAATTCGCCGATCTGATCGAGGCAATGTATGGCGGCAAGCGTGAGCAATACACCGAGACGGAGGTGACCTACGAGGACGGTCGCAAGGGCAAGATCAGCGCCACCTGGCAGATCCGCGATGCGGAAACGGTCGGCGGCACGCACGATCGTCGGGTGGCCGCCGAATGACCGCGCTGGCCGTCTTCTTCTTCCTTCTGGGTTTCACGGCAAGCTGGGTCGCGGGGCGCTTTGTCGCCAAGGGCGCGGCGATGGTGCAGGGCGGGGCCATCGGCTTTTGCGGGGTTGCGGCGCTGGTCGTGGGCATGCCCGAGATTTGGGAAAATCACCTGATCTGGGCGCTGGTCGCGCTGCTGATCTACGGGTTGGTGGGCGCGCTGATCTTTCGGTCTGGGCAGGGCGCACGGGAAAGGGCCAAATGAATGCGTGATGCTGCACAAGACAGCCATACCACCCCCGACGGCCGCACCATCGGCGGCGTGGTGATGGAGATGCGCAACATCACACTGCGCTTTGGCGGGGTGGTGGCGATCAAGGACATCAGCTTCGACATCCGCGAGGGGGAGATCCGGGCGATCATCGGGCCGAACGGGGCGGGCAAGTCGAGCATGCTCAACGTCATCAGCGGGTTCTATAACCCGCAAGAGGGCGAGGTGATCTATCGGGGGCAAAAACGCCCGTCGATGCGCCCCTATCAGGTGGCCCGTCAGGGCATCGCGCGGACCTTCCAGAACATCGCCTTGTTCGACGGGATGAGTGTGCTCGACAACATCATGACGGGGCGGCTGAACCACATGAAGGCCAGCATCCTCGATCAGGCCTTCTGGTGGGGGCGCGCGCAGCGCGAAGAGGTCGAAAATCGCCGCAAGGCCGAGGAAGTCATTGATTTTCTGCAGATCCAGAACATCCGAAAGACACCGGTGGGCCGTCTGCCCTATGGGTTGAAAAAGCGGGTGGAACTGGCCCGCGCGCTGGTGGCCGAACCCAAGATCTTGCTGCTCGACGAGCCGATGGCCGGCATGAACGTCGAGGAGAAGGAGGACATGAGCCGCTTCATCCTCGACGTGAACGACGAATTCGGCACCACCATCGTGCTGATCGAACATGACATGGGCGTGGTGATGGACCTGTCGGACCGCGTGGTGGTGATGGATTACGGCCGCAAGATCGGCGACGGCACGCCCGACGAGGTGCGCCGCAACCAAGAGGTGATCGACGCCTATCTGGGGGTGTCGCATGACTGATCTTGCCCGTCACAGCCCGTACACATTGCGTACACCGCGCGTACACACGCAAAGCCACGGAGGCCGCGCATGCCCGATCAACTGATTTTCGCGATGGAGGTCACGCTCAACGGCCTTTTGAACGGCGTGATGTATGCCCTTGTCGCGCTCGGCTTCGTCCTGATCTTCAAGGCGTCCGGCATCTTCAACTATGCGCAGGGCGTGATGGCCCTGTTCGCGGCGATGACGCTGGTGGGCATTCAGCAGGGACGCGTGCCCTTTGGCCATCTCATCAACGAGATCTTCGGCACCAACATCCATTATTTCGGCTGGGAGGTTCCGGCGCTGGCGGCCATCGCGCTGACCGTGCTGGTCATGATCGGCTTCGCGCTGCTGGTGCAGCGGTTCGTGTTCAAGCATCTGGTGGGGCAGGAACCGATCATCTTGTTCATGGCGACCATCGGGCTTGCCTATTTCCTTGAGGGCGTGTCCGACCTGATGTGGGGGTCCGAGATCCGCAATCTCGACGTGGGTCTGCCGCAGGGCATCAATGATGCGATCGACGCGGCGACCTTCGATCTGTTCGGCTACGGGTTCTTCATCGACAACCTCGACCTTTCGGCCGCCATCGTCGCGGGCATCCTTGTGGCGGTGCTGATCGCCTATGCCCAATACACCAAGAATGGCCGCGCGATGCGGGCCGTGGCCGATGACCATCAGGCCGCGCTGAGCGTCGGCATCCAGCTCAATTACGTCTGGGTGCTGGTCTGGTCGCTGGCGGGCATCGTGGCGCTGGTGGCGGGCATCATGTGGGGGTCGAAATCGGGCGTCCAGTTCTCGCTGTCGCTGATCGCGCTCAAGGCGCTGCCGGTCTTGATGCTGGGCGGCTTCACCTCGATCCCGGGCGCGATCATCGGCGGGCTGATCATCGGTGTGGGCGAGGCGCTGTTCGAGTTTGCCATCGGCCCGATGATCGGCGGCGCGACAGAAAACTGGTTCGCCTATGTCCTTGCTCTCGTCTTTCTCGTGTTCCGGCCACAGGGCCTGTTCGGCGAGAAGATCATCGAAAGGGTGTGACCGGGGCCATGTGGTTGACCTTGAAAATAGATGCTGACCTGCGGACCGTTTCGGGGCAGTCTGCCGCCATGCGGGGTCCCGGACGGGGAGGTTCGGACCGCCGCACGCTGGGGAGGATGGACGGCCATGGCACTGGACGAGTTGCAGCAACCCAATATCGGCACGCCGGATTTCGCGCGCGGCAAGGCCTCGGGCGGACGCAAGATCTTCGCGATCCTTGCCACGGTGGGCTTTGGCCTCTTCTGGATCGCGGGTCT
>JAGYLB010000123.1 GCA_018401055.1 Roseicyclus sp. | reverse complement strand
TTTCCCGGCTGCCACAAGCACCGAAAGACCGGCGCGCATCGCTTCGGCAGGGCCATTTTCCACGACGATGACCTCGAACCCCGCCTCGGTCAGTGGCGCCTCCAGGGCAGCAATATCGCTCGCCTGTCTCAGGTTCTGCGCGTTGTCGTACCGTGCGTTGGCGATAAGATAGGCCGTATCGGCCAACGCGGCGGGGGCCATCACCACGGCAATCAAAAAGGGCAAGAGGGCACGCATCGGGGCAGTCTCCGGGTTTGGTCTCGTGACAACCCGATGCCTAGCACGCCCCCGTGCTGTTAACCGATAACATGGGATAGGCGGTCAATCATACTTGCGCTGATCGTCGATGACCTTGCCGTCATTGGGCAGGCTGCCCGGCGCCACGATCTCGACCCGGCCCCGCAGCTTCAGCACCGCCGCAACACTGTCGGACAATGCACCGACATCCCCCCCCTCGGCCTCCACCTTCACCGTCATCACGTCCATCTCACCCTCGCGCGTGGCGATGACGCGGGCGCGGGACCACCTCTGCATGGCGGGCGACGAATTCGGCCACCTGTTCGGGGCGCACGAACATGCCCTTGATCTTGGTGGTCTGATCGGCGCGCCCCATCCAGCCCTTGATGCGCAGGTTGGTGCGCCCGCAGGGGCTTTGCCCCGGCAAGACCGCCGACAAGTCGCCAGTGGCAAAGCGGACCAGCGGATAATCGGGGTTGAGCGTCGTCACCACCACCTCGCCCACCTCGCCGTCGGGCACCGGGTCGCCCGTGCCGGGGCGCACGATTTCGACGATCACGCCCTCATCGACGATCATCCCCTCCATCGCTGGCGGATTCGTAGGCGATGTTGCCCAGATCGGCGGTGGCATAGCATTGCAGACAGGCAATCCCGCGATCTGCATATTCTTGCCGCAGCGACGGGAACAGCGCGCCACCGCCCACGGCCGCCCGCGCAAAGCCAAGCCGCACCCCCATTTCATCCGCCTTGTCGAGGATGACCTTCAGGTAATCGGGCGTGCCGACATAGGCGGTGCAGCCCACATCCTTGGCCGCGCGCACCTGCAACTCGGTCTGGCCAACGCCTGCGGGCAGAACCGCCGCCCCGACCGCCCGCGCGCCGCTCTCGAAGATCATCCCCGCCGGCGTCAGGTGATAGCCGAAACAATTCTGCACGATATCGCCCGGCCCGATGCCCACGGCGTGCAGGAACCGGCCCATGCGCCACCAGTCATGGCTGACCCCACCCGGCTCGTAGATCGGTCCGGGGCTTTGAAAGACATGGGCCACGTTCGACACGGACATGCCGCCAAAGGGCGGGTTCTCGGCCTGCCGCGCACGAGGTCGGCCTTTCGCAGTACCGGCGGCGACCCGCCAGGTCGATCGAGCCGATTGCCAGCGCCGCAATGCCGTTTGACGCCAGCTGCGCGTTCAGCCGCACCAAGCTGCTCGGCCGCGCGCTGATCGCTGCTGCGCGTCTCCAGCGCGTCGAAATACTTTGGGTTCTCGTCCAGCATCAGCTCAACCACCTCTTGCGGCGCCGGTAGCTGCGCACGTCGCGGAAACTCTTGCGGCCTTCCTCGGACATGCCGAGGTAGAATTCCTTCACATCCGGGTTCTCGCGCAGTTCAGCCGCAGGCCCATCCATCACCACGCGCCCCGATTCGAGGATGTAGCCGTAATGCGCGAACCGCAGCGCCACGTTGGTGTTCTGCTCGGCCAGCAGAAAGGTCACGCCTTGCTCCTCGTTCAGCCGCTTCACGATGCCGAAGATCTGTTCGACCAGCTGCGGCGCCAGCCCCATCGACGGCTCGTCCAGCAAGATCGTTTCGGGCCGGCTCATCAGCGCGCGCCCGATGGCCGTCATCTGCTGCTCGCCACCGCTGGTATACCCGGCCTGGCTCGTCCGCCGCTCCTTGAGCCGGGGGAAATATTCATAGACCATCTCCAGATCGGCCATGATCGCCGCCTTGCCGTCCTTGCGCGTGTAGCTGCCGGTCAGCAGATTCTCCTCGACGGTCAGATGCTCGAAGCAATGCCGCCCCTCCATCACCTGGATCACGCCACGCTGCACCAGATCGGAAGGCGTCAGATCCTGTACCCGCTCGCCGCGATAAAGAATCGTGCCCTTCGTCACCTCGCCGCGTTCGGAATGCAGCAGGTTCGAGATCGCCTTGAGCGTCGTCGTCTTGCCCGCACCATTGCCGCCTAGAAGCGCTGTGATCCCGCCCTTGGGCACCTTCAGGCTCACGCCCTTCAAGACAAGGATCACATGATTGTAGATCACCTCGATATTGGTGACTTCGAGCAGCGTGTCCGCGCCTTGCAACTGCGGCGCCACGCCATCGCCATGGGTCTCTTTCGGCTGGTCCAGCATCTCGCCGCTCTCCCTGTCGCGCGCCTGCCTTGGCACGGTCACCTGCGGTTAAGGTTAACGGGCCGTAGCCCCACCTTCATCTTTCCAAAAATATGCAAATCCCGGCGGCGACGGCCCGCGCCGCCGCCGGGGGGCTTGGATCAGCTGTCGGTGCAGCTGCGCGGCTCGATCCCGTCCTCGGCGGCGTAAGCCATCGAATCCTCAATCACCAAGGGCCCCGTGACACTGTCATCCGGCGCGATGAAGTCGCTCAGCGTGACCCATTCGGTCCCGTTCCACTGTGTCATGATCGCCATGCCCGTGCCGCCATGATCGGCGCAGGACACCGCGAACTCAGGCCCGATGCCCGGCATGCCCAGTTCTTCCATCCGCGCGTTGGTCAACTCCAGCGCTTCCATCCCGTCGCGCATCATCGCGGGCGTGATGTCGGCCACGCCATGGATTTCCTGCGCCGTGCGGATGGCCTCGGCGGCCAGCATCGCGGCATACATCCCCGCGTATACAGCACCGAGCCAAGGTTGGTGCCATCACCCGCCGCAAGCCCCGCATCGATCACATGGTGCTGGATCTCGGCAAAGACCGGCATGTCGCCCAGACGGTTCATGTTCAGCGCGCGGTAGCCCGCCGCCGCAGCCCCGGCCGAGGCGACATCATGATCGGCGCCCGCCCACCAGTTGCCGATGAAGTTTTCCAGCGGATAGCGGATGTTGATCGCTTCCTGGATCGCGACCTGGTTCATCACGCCCCAGCCCCAGAACAACACGTAATCGGGCCGGTCGCGGCGGATCGTCAGCCACTGGTTGCCCTGTTCCTGCCCGGGGCTATCCACCGCCAAAAGGTTCAAGGTAAAGCCGTGCTGGGCCGCCAGCGTTTCCAGCGTGCGGATCGGTTCACGACCATAGGCCGAGTTGTGGTAGAGCAGCGTGATCTTCTTGCCCTCCAGCGAGCCGCCGTTCTCGTCCAGCAGCACGTTGATCATCACCGATGCCGCGTCCCAGTAATTCGCGGGATAGTTGAAGACATGGCTGAACACCTCGCCATTCACGGCCGAGGTGCGGCCATAGCCCATCGTGTGCAGCGGGATGCCATCGGCGGTGGCGCGCGGGATCAACTGGTAGGTGATGCCGGTCGACAGCGGCTGGTAGACCAGCGGGTTGTCGCCGCGTGTCGCCTCGTAGCATTCCACGCCGCGCTCGGTGTTGTAGGCGGTCTCGCATTCCACCACGCGCACCGGCACGCCACCGATGCCGCCGTCGCGCGCGTTCAGCAGGGCAAAGTAATCCTGATACCCGTCCGAGAACGGGATGCCGCCCGCCGCAAACGGTCCGGTCCGATAGGACAGATCGGGGATCATGAGGTCGGCAAACGCAAGCCCCGCAGTGTCCAGTGAGCTGCCACCAGTGGCAAGTGATTTCATCGGGGTAGTCCTCCCTAAAGGTTCTGGTTCTGTCAGTCTTGTCTCGCCCCGTTGTCCCCGGGGTTCTTTCTGTTGCGCCGCCGGGGCCTCCTCGCCCGTCGTGTCTCGATGGCCCGCCCACTCAATGGGGAAGGGCCACAGGCGCAGTTTCTCTTTCGCCAACGCCCAAAGACGCGCCAATCCATGCGGTTCCGCGATCAGGAAGATCATGATGAGCGCGCCCACGATGACGAACTGGAAATGCGTCGCAAGCGCGGTATCCCAGCCCATCGTGTCGACCAGCAGCACCTTCAGCGCGACGGGCAAAAGCACCATGAAGGCCGCACCCGCAAAGCTGCCGAACAGGCTGCCCAAACCGCCAATGATGATCATGAACAGCACGAGAAAGGACTTCTGGATGCCATAGGCCTCGCCCACCTCTGCCGCGCCCAGATAGACGGTGAACAAAAGCGCACCCGAGATGCCGACATAGAAGGACGACACCGCAAAAGCCGATAGCTTGGCGCGCAACGGGTTCACCCCGATGATCTCGGCAGCGATATCCATGTCGCGGATCGCCATCCATTGCCGCCCCATCGCACCCCGCGTCAGGTTGCGCGCGACCCAGGCCAGCACAAAGACGAAGGCAAAGCAGAACAGGTATTTCACCCAGGCCTCGGCATTGGGGCCGGTCACGGCCATCCCAAGGATCGTGCGTTCCGGCGCGTTGATCTGGCCCGAGGCGGAATAGTTGTAGAACCACGGCACCTTGTTGAACAGCCAGACCAGGAAGAACTGCGCGGCCAGCGTGCCACGGCCAGGTAGAACCCCTTGATCCGCAGGGAGGGCAGGCCGAAGCACAGCCCACCATCGCCGTCATCACCCCCGACAAGATCGTGATCGTCACCATGTCCAGCCATGGAAAGGCCGTCATCAGCTTGTAGGAGGTAAAGGCCCCCACCGCCATGAAGCCACCCGTTCCAAGGCTGACCTGCCCACAATAGCCCGTCAGGATGTTCAGCCCGATGGCCGCGATGGCGTAGATCAAGAAGGGGATCAGGATCGCGCTGGCCCAGTAATCGTTGATGATGAAGGGAATGACGCCCACCCCGACCAGCAGCACAGCGTAGTAGCGGTAGCGGTCGAAGGCGATCGGAAATGTCTGGCTGTCCGCGGCGTAAGACGTCTTGTAATCGCCGGCCTCACGATAGAACATCGACGTCCCCCTTCCCCTTCACATGCCAAAGGGCACCGCCGGGCACGTGGCCCTGCGATGCGCTGCAATTTGCGTCCTGTGCTGCGTCGGTGACCGGCGACCTCAGCCGAACTCGACCTTGCGGCGCCCGTAAATGCCCCAGCCAGCCCCAGCGCGCGCAGAGCACTGGCACGCTCCGAGTGCAAGG
>JAGYLB010000122.1 GCA_018401055.1 Roseicyclus sp. | reverse complement strand
CTACCTCAACATCACGCAAAACGTCGTAGGCTTCTGGGAGGCGGATATTCCCGGCAACCTCCAGACCTCCGAGACGAACTGGGTGACGCTGGAGCCGCAGGCGGCATCGACCATGGCGATCCCGCAATTCACCTCGGCCGCACCGGTTTCGAACTGACGCCGTGACCGCAGGTTCTACCTCAAACAACTCTGGCGCGCAGGCCCTGTCGGGCCTGCGCATCGTCGTATCTGTCGCGCATCCTCGCGGGGCCGACGGCGACGCAGCTTCTGGCCGATCTGGGCGCCGAAGTTGATCAAGATCCGAACGCGCCCCCGGCAAGGGAGACGACACCCGCGGCTGGGGGCCGCCCTTCGTCACCGACGATCAGGGCGGGAAACCCGTGAAAGCGCCTATTTCCTTGCGGCCAATCGCGGCAAGCATTCGGTGGCGGTGAACATCGCCGATCCGCGTGGGCAAGATATCGTAAAGGCGCTGGCTGCGCAGGCCGATGTGCTGGTGGAGAATTTCAAGCCCGGCGATCTTGTGCGCTATGGGCTTGATTACGCGGCACTCAGCAAGATCAACCCTAGGCTCGTCTATTGCTCGATCACCGGCTTTGGCCAGACCGGCCCCAATGCCGAGCGTGCAGGCTACGATTTCCTCGTGCAAGGCGAGGGCGGGTTGATGAGCCTGACGGGTGAGGCCGATGGCCCGCCGATGAAGGCGGGCGTGGGCATCGCTGACCTGATGTGCGGGATGTATGCCGCCGTGGGCATCCTTGCGGCCGTGCAGGCGCGCCATGCGACCGGCGAGGGCCAGCACATCGACATCGCGCTGATGGATGCGCAGGTGGCCATGCTGGTCAATCAGGGCGTGGGCTATCTGACCGATGGAAAGGTCCCGCCGCGGCGGGGCAACGACCATCCGACCATCGTGCCCTATGGCACATTTCCGGCCAGCGACGGCAGTTTCATCTTGGCCGTGGGCAATGACGCGCAATTCGCCCGCTTCGTCACGGCGGCCGGTGCGCCGGGGCTGGCCGTGGATGCGCGCTTTGCCACCAATGCCGCTCGCGGTGCGCCACCGCGACACGCTGATCCCCCTGATCGCGGCGCTGACCGAAGGGCGGCCTGCTGCCAGAATGGCTGGAGATTTGCGAGGCCGAAACGGTGCCCGCAGGCCCCGTGAACGATCTGGCGCAGGTCTTTGGCAGTGCCCAAGTCGCGGCGCGCGGCATGCGCGTCAGCCCCTGCGCCCATCCACGCAGCGGCGGGCGGAGCGGTCGAATCTGATCGGGAACCCGATTGCAGCTGTCGCGCACCCCTGTCACCTATGGCCGCGCGCCTCCGATGCTGGGCGCGGACACGGGCGCGGTCCTGACGCGCCATCTGGGCCTTGAGCCGGGCGATCTTGCGACGCTCAAGGCCGCGGGCGTCATCGACGGGAACCTTGACCCATGACCAACGGGGCAGCGCGCAGCGGCGCGGACATCATCGGCGGGGCGCTGGCGCAGGCAGGCGCGACCCATGCCTTCGGCATTCCGGGCGGCGAGGTTCTGGCGCTGATGCAGGGGCTCGATGGGGCGGGCATCGGCTTTGTCCTCGTCAAACACGAGAACGGCGGCGGTTTCATGGCCGAAGGTCTGTGGCACATGACCGGCGCGCTGCCGGTGCTGGTCGCTACCCTTGGGCCGGGCGTCGCCAATGCGGTCAATGTGGTGGCGAACGCCATGCAGGACCGGGTGCCGCTGATTTTCCTCACCGGCTGCGTAGATGCCGATCTGGCGGAAAGCTACACCCATCAGGTCTTTGACCATCAGGCGATGCTGCGCCCCATCGTCAAGGGCAGCTTCCGCCTTGCCTATGGTGCGATCGGCGCGGGCATGGCCAAGGCCATCGCGCTTGCCACCTCGGGCCAGCCCGGCCCGGTGCATGTCGATGTGCCGATCGGCGTGGCCGAGGCGCTGACGACCGAAGGCGCGGCGCCCGCACTACAGGTCTTTTCCCCCGGCCTGGCGCCGCAGGCGGCGCTTGATGCAGCGTTGGCCGCACTGGCGCGCGCCGAACGCCCCATCGCCATCGCTGGGGTGGACGCGGTGAACGAAGGCGCGGGCGCAGCTGTCGCCGCCTTTTGTCGCGACCATGCCATCCCGCTTGTCACCACCTACAAGGGCAAGGGCCTGATGGATGAGGGCGATCCGCTTTGTCTTGGTGGCGCGGGCCTGTCGCCCAAGGCCGACCGCATCTTGTTTCCGCTGATGGAACAGGCCGATTGCATCGTGCTGATGGGTTATGACCCGATCGAGATGCGCGTGGGTTGGCGTGATCCCTGGACGCAGGCCCAGACCGTGATCGAGATAGCGCCGGTGCCGCGCACCCATGGCATGCACAACGCCAACCATCTGCTGCTGGGCAATCTGGCCCAGACGCTGCCCGCGCTGTCACATGACGCGCCCCCGCGCTGGAAAGATGGCGCGCCCTTGGTCGCCCGCACAGCCCTGACCGCCGCCTATGCCTTGCCCGACCATTGGGGGCCACATCAGGTGTTCGCCACGCTCCGCGCGGTGATGCCCGCAGACACCATCGCCACCGCCGACAGCGGCGCGCATCGCATCCTTTTCAGCCAGATGTGGCAGTGCCCCGACCCGCGCGGGATGCTGCAATCCTCGGGGCTGTGCACCATGGCGTGCGCCGTTCCGCTGGCGGCAGGTGCCAAGCTGGGCCGACCCGACGCGCCGGTCCTCGCGGTGGTGGGCGACGCAGGGCTGGAGATGGGAGCGGGCGGAACGCACCTATGGCGGCCCTTGGCCTGCCTGTCGTGATCTGCGTTCTGGTCGATGACAGCCTTGCGCTGATCGAGTTGAAACAGCGCGGCACGCAGCGCCCCAATCTGGGCGTCGATTTCGGCGGGCCGGGGGCGGGCACGGGATGCCTCGCCACCCCCTTGCGCGGAAATTGCGCTGGGGGCCACGGGGTCGAGGTCGTCGACCGCGAAACGCTGGCGCAGCGAAGCTTACCGCGCCGGGCGCTGACCCGCGACCGCTTTACCCTGATCGCCGCGCGCATCCCCCGGCGCGCCTATGATCTGGGCGTTCTGATCGCACGTGCAACCGAGCGCCCCCCCGGTCACGACCGCGTGAGACGCAGGCCAATCCCGGCCTGTGCATCGTAACGTGCCAGCACCCTGACCGCCCTGCCGAACCGGACAGGCGGGCCTGCCGTCGCCGAAATGCATCGCGCGCGTTCTCAAAGAAGAAGGCCTGTCCATGCGTATCCGTTTCCCGATGACCCAGTGGAGGTCGCCGACCTCGTTGCCCGCTGATCGGATCGAGGGGTGGAACAAGGTCATTCGGGGCATCCTGACCCATGCGGCCTCGACCGGCCCCGACCTCAATACCGTGCTGCAAGTCGCGCCCGATTTCGCCTTGGGCCAGGCGATCCGCGGGCTGTCGTGCCTGCTGCTGGGCCGGGCCGAGATGGTCAGCGTCGCCCGGCAGGCGCATCTCGCGGCCTTGGCCGGGGCCCCCGCCACCCCGCGCGAGGCGGCCTTTGTCGAGGCGCTGGGGCGATTGGCTGGACGGGCCGCTCGAGCGCCGCCCGACCCGGCTGCAAGCCATGCTGGACGTCAACCCGCGCGACGCGCTGGCGATGAAGATGGTGCAGGCGATCCATTTCGTCATGGGCCGTCCGCAAGCGATGCGCGCCTCGGTCGAAGGTCTGCTGGCGTCTTGGGCCGATCACCCGGCGTCGCCCAGCCACCTCATGAAGGCTGTCCGGCCGCCTTCACGCTGGAGGAAAACCGGCGAGTACGCCAGCGCCGAGCGTGTATCGGGCGACGTGCGCGGGTCGGGCGTCCTCGATGATGCGCCCTGTGTGGGCCCGCACGCACGCCGTCGCCCCGCGCCCATGACATGGGCACCGGGGGCCGCGCGGGGCGGAGGCTCGACTGGCTCACCGGGCGCGAGGGGCCATGGGGCGCATTGCAACAACTTCCGTCTCCACGCAGTCCGGCAGTGGCACCGCGCGCTGATGCATCTGGATCTGGGCGAACATGACATCGCGCTGGCGCAGTACGACGCCGAAATCCGGTGTGACAAGACCCGAGCGGAGGAAGAATTACCGCGACATCTCCAGCGCGGCCTCACGCTTACGTCGCGGCTGGAGCGCCGGGGCGTGCCGGTCGGCACCCGCTGGGAGGAACTGGCCACGCGGCACCGCCAGGAAAAAGCGCAGCAGCGATGGCTGTCTGGCCTTGCTGGTCTGCGCCACATGCGAGAAGCGCGTGCGCGGTGGCGCCCGCGACGGCGGCCATCAAAGAGATGATCGCGCCGGATGCCTTTGACACCACAAGACGAGCACCTGAGCCGTCATCACTTTTTGCCCCTGGCCTGCATGTCGCCCAAGGGCTGCATGCCTTTGCTTGCGGGGAATGTATTCCAGCGCCTGGGTGCATCTGCGCGGACGGACCGACCGCTTCGAAGACCATCTGGCAGCCATGCGCAGCGCGACAGTCTTCGACCGCATCACCATTGAGGCAGCCCCTGCGAAGCGGCTACATGGACACGGCCACCGCCGGTCTGCTGCGCGACCGGCAAGACCGGCGCGGTGGCGCGCTGGACGGCTATGCCGAAACGCGGCTCGCCCTGATCGAAGGCGTCCCCGGAGAAGTTAATCTGAGATGAGTGCTTTTCACGAAACACGCCGCAGGCCAACAGTTCCAGGCGCGTAAGGGCAAATGTTTAATCGCCAGATCGCTATATCACCAACAACCCCTGGACCTTGTGGATCGACGCGTTTCAGCTTTTTTACTGGGACGCCACCGAGATGTTTGTCTTTTGCTCGGGCGTCGGCGCTGGCATGGCCTGGCGGCGCGCGATATCTTTGGGCCCGCGCGGGCTGGCTGATGGGCAGCTTGCAGATCGCATTCCGGGTCTGGCAGGTCTATTGGGTGCATATCGGCGTGTTCGTCGTCACCTTGTTCTTGATGCTGGTGCTGAACGCCACGCAGATCTTTCCGCGCAACGAGGTGGGGGCGCTGAACCTTACGCCCTTTCTCAACAACACCGGGCCCAACCTGATCAGAGCACGGGCACTTTTTTTTACAATATTTTGCCCAACTACTTCGACATCTTGCCGAGATGTATATCTGAAGGTGGAATTTCTGGTGCTGATCCCGGTGATGATGGCGCTGGCGCGGGTCGATGTGCGGCTGGCTTTCGTGTTCAGCGCGGTATTGTGGATTGCCGCGTCGATGGGTCTGAACCTGCCGGCGGAACTGTGGTTTTCCAACGGGTCGGAACGGACATGGTTCTTCAACCCCTTTGCCTGGCAGCTGGTGTTCTTTACCGGTTTCGCCCTGATGGCGGGTTGGCTGCCCCCGCCACCGGTGCACCGCTGGCTTGTCGTGCTGGCGATCGTGGTCGTGGTGATCTCGGTTCCCTTTGCATGGGGCAAGATCATCGCTGCGTCGGAATTCGTGCGCGACTGGCGGCGCGAATGGTCGTTCCTGTTCAACAAGTCCGGTTTTTTTTCGGCATCCTACGCGCATACGTCCATTTCTTGGCGCTGGCCTATCTGGCCCTGGGCTGCGGCGGGTGAAGGGCGCGCGCCTGATCCGGGGCGGCATCGCGGGCCGCATCATCGCGGTGGTCTCGCCGGGTGGGCCAGCAATCGCTGCGGCGGTCTTTGCGGCCTCGATGGTGATGGCGCGGGTTCTGGGGGCCTTTCTGAGCCTTGCGGGCGGCGGGGCGCTTGGCGGCCTTGGTCGTGAACCTTGTGGGCTTTGCGTTGATCATCGCGGTGGCGCGGATGGCGGCCTTTTTCAAGGCCAAGCCGTGGAAACAGGCGGCGACCCGCCCGCGCCAGCCCGCCGACGCAGCACAGTCCGAAGGGGTCCGCACATGATCGCGGCGCGCCTGACGGCCCTCGCCATCGGCCTTTGCACCGGCGGGGCGGCGCAGGCCGCCTGCGCAGACGATCCTGCCGCCTGCAGTCCTCCCGGGTGGCAGCTACCACGGCATCGCTTCCTGCCCGATGGGGCCACCGCCGCCACGCCCGCGTGCTGGTCTTTCTTCGTGGCTTCGGCAGCAGCGGCGAAGGCACCTTGCGCAACACCGGCATGGTCGAGACGGCGCGCGCGGGGCTATGCGGTCATCGCGCCCGACGGCCAGCCGCGCGAGTGGGCCGCGACAGGCTGAGCCGGGGCTTCACCCGAACGCCCCGCCCGTCGTGACGAGGGTGCGTTCCTGCGGGCTGTGGCCGATGACGCCGCCGCGCGCTTTGGCCTTGACCGGGACGCGATGCTGTTGTCGGGCTTTTCCATCGGCGGCTCACTGACAAGTTATGTCGCCTGCGCCACGCCTGCCTCGTTCCGGGCCTATGCGCCGGTTGCGGGCAGTTTCTGGCGACCCCATCCCGAGGGATGCGTCGGTCCCGTCGATCTGCATCACGTCCACGGTTGGCGAGACGGCACCGTGCCGCTGGAAGGCCGCGTTCTGGGCAGCGGGATCGCGCAGGGCGATGTCTTTGTCGCCATGCAGATCTGGCGCGACACAAATGGTTGCCGCCTGCAACCCGACACTTACGACGCGCAAGGCGACTACCAGATCCGCAGTTGGACCGGCTGCGACAGCGGCGCGCGGCTTGATTTCGCGCTGCATCCCGGCGGTCATTCGGTGCCGCCCGGCTGGGCCGATCTGGCGCTCGATTGGTTCGAGGCGCTGCCCTGACGCCTACCAGCGCAAAAGGCGCGCCCCCACCAGCGTGGCGACGGCGGTAACGCCCAGCATCGCCAGCCCATACCATGTGACGTAGAACAGCGGGCTGTCCTCGGTGCAGTGCAGCGCATAGATCACCGCCGCAGCAGCGCTGCCGCACAGGCCCGCCGCAAACCCCGCCAGCGCCGGTGCCGTGGTCGCCCCGCGCCGCAGCGCGGCCATCACAACTGCCACGGGCAGGATCGACAGGATCGGAATGGTGACAAGGCAGGTCACGATGGTCTTGCCCATCAGCGCCATCTGGCGGGCATCGGGCGGGGTGACCAGCCAAGCCCAAGCCACCAGACCCGCCGCCGCCACGCCCACCGCCGCCAGCGGCCAGAACCGCGCCAGCAAGCGCCCCTCGGGCCGGGCCAGGGTCAGCACCATCCGCAGCCCGATCAGCGCCAAGGCCCCACTCAGGACGAAGCGCAGCGCGGAGTGCGGCACGCCCAGCGAGGTGACGAGGTCCTCGCGCAGACCCAGCCCCAGCCAGAGCCCGATCAGCGCCAGCCCCAGCGCGACAGGCATCCCCGCCACTAGCAAGCGGGCGGGCCGCGGCGCTGGCTGCATGTCCGCGGCCAAGGCGCGGATCAGGGTGTCGGTCCTCATTTCACATGCCTTTCGCGCAAGATGGCCAGCGTCTTGAGCGCCCGGTGAAGGGCCACCCGCACCGCGCCCTCGCTCATGCTCAGCGCCTGTCCCGTTTCGGCGGCGCTGGCACCCTTCAGGCCGATCATCGTGACGATCTCGGCCGCGCGGGTATCGAGCATGCCGATCATCCGCGCCATGTCGGCGGCCTCGGTCGGGCAGGGCCCGGCATCGGCGGGCAGGTCTTCGACGAAATCCTCCAGCGGAAGATGGACCCTCTGGCCCCGCGCCCGAAAAGCGTCGGCGACCTTGTAGCGGGTGATGGCGTAAAGCCATGGCCGCACGGGCGCGTCGGGCTGCCAGGTGTGCCGCTTGAGGTGGACGGCGAGCAGGATTTCCTGAACCACATCCTCGCAGCCCGCCTCGCCCAGATTGGCCCCGCGGCTGCGTACGATGCCGCGCAGGACCGGCGTGATGGCGCGCAGGAACTGCTCATAAGCGCGGGCGTCCCCGGCATTCGCTCGCGTCAGAAGCTTGCCCCAATCATCCATCCCGCGCGGCGTCCTTGCGTGCCTGTTTCTCGATCCCGTCGCCCCCGGCAAGATAGGCCGGACGAGGGACAAAACACCCTGTGTGCGTCCCTGCACGGGACGCAGCGCCTGTCTTTGCCTATATGTCAAGCCAAGCCGAAGGGAGAAAGCCATGTCCACAGCCCAAATCCGCAAGATCCAGACGCAAGGCGTTCATCACATCACGTTGAACGGCGCCGATCGGCAGACCTCGATCGACTTTTGGGAGGGCGTTCTGGGCATGCCCTTTATCTTCGACCAGCCCAATCTCGACAACCCGGGCGAGGGGCACCTGTATTTCGATCCGGGCGACGGGCGGCTGATCACCATCTTCACCAACGAGGCGCGCAAACCGAACGCCGACCCGGTGCCCGAGGCGGTCGGATCGCTGCACCATCTCGCCTTCAACGTCAGCCAAGCGATGTTCTGGCAGGTCGCCGCGCGGCTGGATGCGCGGGGGTGAAACATTCCGGCCCCAAGGATCGCGGCTTCATGGATTCGATCTATTTCCGCGACCCGCTGGGGCTGCGCATCGAACTGGCGAGCTACCGGTTCGAGCCGCCCGAAGGGTTCCGCCACGCCGATGTGATGCTTGAGGCGCACAAGATCCGCGTGGCGCGCGGCGATCACCACATCGACCGCGAACACCTTGCCGATGCGATCGAGGCTCTGGTCGAACGCGGGCAACGGTCCCTGTCCGGCGACCGGTCCGCGAAAAATCCCTATTGAGGCAAAAGCCGGGGGTGACAGCGCCCGCCGCAGGGTCCATCACCGCCCTGCATCGTGCCGGAGGTGAGGCGATATGGGCCTGTTCGAGCGGTATCTGAGCCTGTGGGTGGCGCTGGCTATGGCGGCGGGCATCGCCATCGGCAGCGTGGCGCCGGGCCTTGTCGGCGCCATCGCCATGGCCGAGGTGGCTCAGGTCAACCTTGTGGTCGCGGTCCTGATCTGGGCCATGGTCTACCCGATGATGATCGGCATCGACGCCTTCGCCCTCAAGGGCGCGCTGCGCCAGCCGCGGGGGCTGGCCATCACGCTGGTGGTCAACTGGCTGATCAAGCCCTTCACCATGGCGGCTTTGGGTGTCTTGTTCTTCGAGGTGGTCTTTGCCGACCTGATCGCGCCCGAGGATGCGCAGCAATATATCGCAGGTCTGATCTTGCTGGGGGCGGCGCCCTGCACGGCGATGGTTTTCGTCTGGTCGCAGCTGACGCGCGGCGACGAAGGCTACACCTTGCTGCAGGTCAGCGTGAACGATGTGGTGATGGTTTTCGCCTTTGCGCCCATCGTGGCCTTTTTGCTGGGCGTGACCGATATCGTGGTGCCGTGGGAAACGCTGCTCCTGTCGGTCGCCTTGTTCGTGGCCCTGCCGCTGGTTGCGGGCATGCTGACGCGCCTGCGCCTTGGCAGTGCCGCGCGTATCGCGGCGTTTCAGGCGCGGGCCAAGCCATGGTCGGTAATCGGGTTGATCGCCACGGTGGTGATCTTGTTCGGCCTGCAGGGGCAGGTGATCCTTGACCGCCCGCTGATCATCGCGCTGATCGCGGTGCCGATCCTGATCCAGTCCTACGGCATTTTCGCGCTGGCCTATGCGGCGGCCTATGCGCTGAAAGTGCCGCACAAGATTGCGGCGCCTTGCGCGCTCATCGGCACGTCGAATTTCTTTGAACTGGCCGTGGCGGTGGCGATCAGCCTCTTTGGCCTGAATTCCGGCGCGGCGCTGGCGACCGTGGTGGGCGTTCTGGTCGAGGTGCCGGTGATGCTGTCGCTGGTGGCCTTCGCCAACCGCACGCGGGCGCGGTTTTCCTAAGGCTGCGGCGGGGGCAGCGCGCCGCTGGCCAAGGCGCGGCTCAAGGCGACGCCGCTTTGACCGGAGGCGCGCATCGCCGCGATCAGTTGCGCGGCCTGACCCGCGGCCTCCATCACCGGCAGCCCGGCAGCCCGGATGTTGAGATGCAATTGCGCGCGCTGTCGGCCGTGCCACTGCGCGGGGCAAGTGGGTGATGTAGGCGCCTAGACTGTCGGCTGCAGACAAGCCGGGCCTTTCGCCAAGCGCCATCACCACGGTCGTGGCCCCCAAGGCCTGTGCGATGCCGTCGCCCAAGGCCACCCGCGCCTGCCGCGCAAGGATGACGGGCGACAGGCGCAGGCCCATCGCGCCCAGCCGGTCGGCCAGCGCCGACAGGGAAAGCCACGCCGTTCAGCGCCACCGCCGTCGCCGACAGCCCGTCGCCCAGCATCAACGCCACGTCGCATCCACCCGCATCCGCCAGCGCCGCCGCCTCGGCCGGGGCCAAGCGGCGGCCCAGATCGGGGCGGCGGATGAATGTCGCGCGGTCGCCTGCGGCACTGGTCACGACCCTGTGCGCAAGCCCGATCCGGTCCAGCGCTGCCACAAGCCGGGGGATATCCAGTTCCGCCTCCACCGCGGCACGGGCACGGGCGTGATCGAGCGCAAAGGCCAGCGCCTCGGCGGTCGCCACTGCGCCGCCCCGTTTGCCAAAGGTCAAACGCGCCTCGGTCAAGGCGCGAATCTCGGCCTGCAGGACGGGGGGCTTGGCGCTCATGCCGCGGGCAGGCGCAACTGGGACAGCGCCACGTCGAGCGCAGGCAGGGTCACGCCCGGCGTGCCGATCCCGTTTGCCGCCATCCAGTCCGCGAATTCGGGGGCGGGCGGGCGGCCCAGCGTGCGGCGGATGTAGCTTGCGTCGTGATAGGACAGGCTCTGGTAGTTCAGCATGATGTCATCGCCGCCCGGAACGGTGATGACGAAATTGACGCCAGCCGCCGCAAGGGCGGTCAGCAAGATATCCATGTCGTCCTGATCGGCCCAAGCGTGATTGGTGTAGCAGACATCCACCCCCATCGGCAGGCCCAGAAGCTTGCCGCAAAAATGATCCTCCAGCCCCGCGCGCATGATCTGCTTGCCGTCTGCCAGATATTCCGGCCCGATGAAGCCCACGACCGTGTTGACCAGAAGCGGCCGGTAGCGCCGCGCCACCGCATAGGCGCGCGCCTCCATCGTCTGCTGGTCCATGCCGTGATGGGCTTCGGCCGAGAGTGCTGCGCCCTGTCCGGTCTCGAAATACATCAGGTTTGCGCCAGCAGGCGCGCGGCCGAGCGAGGCCACGGCCTCCGCCGCCTCGTCGAGGATGCCAAGCGTCACCCCAAACCCTGCATTGGCCTTGTCGGACCCCGCGACGGACTGGAATACCAGATCGACCGGCGCGCCCGCCTCCCATCGCGGCAAGGGCTGTGGTCACATGGCCAAGGCAGCAGGTCTGCGTCGGGATCGCCAGTTGGGTGCGGATCGCGTCCAGAACCTCGCAGATGCGGATGTAATCGGGCAAGCTGTCCGTTGCGGGATTGACCCCGATCACCGCATCGCCCGCGCCCATCAAGAGGCCATCCAAAGCTGATAGCGCGATGCCCCGGCTGTCGTCGGTGGGGTGGTTGGGTTGGTTGCGGGTCGACAGACGGCCAGACAGCCCGATGGTGGAGCGAAACCGCGTGACCACCTCGACCTTGGCCGCCACCGCGATCAGGTCTTGGGCGCGCATGATCTTTGAGACGGCGGCCACCATCTCGGGGGTCAGACCCCATGCGAGCCCTGCGATATCGGCGCCTGTGGTCGCCGGATCGGGCAGCCAGTCTCGGAACGCGCCGACGCTCAGCGCTGCCACGGGGGCGAAAGCGGCAGGATCATGCTGCGCCGCGATCAGGGCGGTGACGCCATCGCCCTCGACCTCCAGCACATTGGTCAGGAAATCGCGCAAGGCCACATCGGCAAGGCAATGCTGCGCCGCGATCCGCTCCAGCGGGCCATCGGCGGCAAGACCTGCCAGCGCATCCCCGCTCCGTTCGGGCGAGGCGCGGGCGAGCAGCACCTTGAGCGAGGGGAAAGTGTAGCGAGTGGCGTTCAGGTCGATGCAATAGGGCATGGGTGCAAGCTCAGCACGGCGGCCAAGGGTCGGGCAAGGGTGATCTTGCTCAGGGCTTGCGCGTGCGGGCCAGCCCCATTGCCAAAAGCCCCACGGCCAGCCCCCAGAAAGGTGCGCCGACCGACCAGACGGTGACGCCCGAGGCGGTGACCGCAAATGTCAGCGCCGGGGCAAAGGCGTCGGCGCTGCCGCCGAAGGCGGCCTTGAGCGCGCCCATGAAGGGGCCAAGCAGTGCCAGACCTGCAAGGATCGTGACCAGTTCCGGTGGCAGGCTGGCCGCGATGACGACGACCGAGGCCCCGATCAGCGCAAGACCCCCATAGCCCGCGCCATAGACGATGCCGCCCTTCCAGCGTTGCGAGGGATCGGGGTGGGCGTCGGGGCCGGTGCAGATGGCCGCCGTGATCGCGGCAAGGCTGGTGGTGTGCCCGCCAAAGGGGGCGGTCAGCACCGACAGCGCGCCTGTGACGGTCAGGATGGCGGGCACCGGCGGCGTGTAGCCATCGGCCCGCAGCACCGCGATGCCGGGCAGATTTTGCGAGGCCATGGTGACGATGTAGAGCGGCAGGGCGAGGCCCAGAAGCGTGGCTGCCTCAAACGTGGGCAGGATCAGCACCGGTGGCGACAGGGCGATGGGGGGAAGGGGCCCGTGCATCCCCGCAACCAGCACGATGGAAACGCCCACCGCAATTGCCGCGATAACCGCCCAAGCAGCAGACCAAAGCCGCACCAGCAAAAAGGCAGCGACCATCGGCAGGCCCAAAGCGGGCAAGGCGACACTGTCCCTGCCGCCCCGGCGACGAAGCTGAACAAGACGCCAGCCAGAAGTGCGGTGGCCAGCGGCGCGGGGATGCGGCGCGGCCAAGGCCCCAAGGGGCCGGATCACGCCCGTGAGCACGATCAGCGCGCCCGCCACCAGAAACGCCCCCACCGCTGCGGCCATGTCGATCCCGGTCGAGGCCGCGATCAGCGCCGCGCCGGGCGTTGACCAGGCCAGCACCACGGGCATCTTGCTGCGCCATGACAGAAACAGGCTCCCCACAGCCATCGACAGGCACAGAACCGTGATCCACGACGCCTTTTGCGCCTCGGACGCGCCAAGGCTGTCGGCGGCGGCGATGACCACGGCGACCGATCCGCCGAAGCCCACCACGACCGCCACCAGCGCCGATGTCACCAGCGATGCCTTCACCACGCGCCCCTGTCCCCTTGCCCTGCCCCCGAGACGTCCCCCGGATCGGCGGCAGGGTCAAGCGGGCGCGCTCAGGTGGTCAGGTCCGTGGCGAAGGAGCGGCTCTTGCGGCCCTCGGCCTTGCGCTTTGCGTCCTCGGCGGCGATGGCCGCGTCGATGCCGCTGCGGTCGGTCGTGCCCGAGAAATTGGAGCGCGTCGGCATCACCTCGGCCACATGGAGGAAACGCTCCTGCGCCACATCATGCAGGCGGCGCAACTCGGCCAAGGGGTCGGGGTGGTCGTCGGCGCGGATCGA
>JAGYLB010000121.1 GCA_018401055.1 Roseicyclus sp. | reverse complement strand
GAAATCTACGAGGGTGAGGAGATGGCCGAGGGCGACCCCGACCTTTTCGCCAAGACGCTGGAGGATGCGGTCAACTGGCAGGCCAAGATCGACCAGATGACCGATCGCGCGCTCGTCGCTAAGTGGCCGATCCACCGCATCGACCCGACGCTGCGCGCGCTCTTCCGCGCCGCGGGCGCCGAACTGATCGAGGGCGCGGCGCCGCCCAAGGTCGTGATCTCCGAATATGTCGACGTGGCCCGCGCTTTCTTCCCCGAGGGGAAAGAGCCGAAATTCGTCAACGCCGTGCTCGACCACATGGCCCGCGAGGCCAAGCCCGAGGCGTTCTGAGCGTAGGCCCGGGAAATTTCCGGGCCGGGCTTGTGGCGGCGGTTTTCTCTCTCCATCTGCGATGCACCGGCCGTGCACCGGACCATCCGAAGAGGGACATCTTGGACATCGCCATGATCATTGCGGGCCTCGCCCTTCTGCTGGGCGGGGGCGAGGGGCTGGTGCGCGGCGGCGTGGCGCTGGCCACGCGGATGCGCCTGCCGATGGCCGTGGTGGGGGCCGTTGTGCTGGGCTTCGGCACGTCGATGCCCGAAATGCTGACGTCGCTTTCGGCGGCGCTGGCGGGGTCGCCGGGCATCGCCATCGGCAATGTGCTGGGATCGAACATCGCCAACATCTTGCTGATCCTCGGCGTGGCCGTCGTGATCGCGCCGATCCCCGCAGGCGCGGCCGGGATCGAGGACCGGGTCTGGCTTGCCGTGGCCACCGTGCTGGGTATCGCCGTGATCCTTGTGGGCCTCGACGTCGGGCGCATCGAAGGCACAGTCTTGCTTGCGGCGCTCGCTCTCTACATCTGGCGCGCGCTGTCGCGCGACGCCGCGGTAGAACCCGTGCCGGGGATCGAGGGCTTGGGGGCAGGGCGCATCGCTTTGTTCTTGCTGGGCGGCCTTGCGACCCTGATCGGGGGCGCATGGCTTCTGGTCGAGGGGGCGACGGGCATCGCGCGCACCTTGGGCACCGGCGAGACGGTGATCGGGCTGACCGTCGTGGCGGTGGGCACGTCTTTGCCGGAACTGGCAACCAGCGCTGCACGCTGCCCGGCGCGAGAGGCAGAGGGCTGGCGCTGGGCAATGTGCTGGGGTCCAATGTGTTCAACATCCTCGCCATCCTCGGCCTGACCGCCGTGATCGTGCCGATCCCCGTGCCGCCCGGCCTGTCGCCGGTCGATCTGGCCGTGGTCGCAGGATCCGCCGCGCTGCTGCTTGGCGCGCTGTTTCTGGGGCGCATCGGGCGCGGCGTGGGGGCGGGGTTTCGCGCTCACGCGGGCTACATCGGCTGGTTGGCGCTGTCGGCTGCCTGAAAAACAGGCAGATCAACGCCATCGCCGCGCCAGAGCGCCGCGCCCCCTTGTCGGGCGGGCCCGTCGCCATCATCTTAACCTTGAAAACCAAGGGAGTCGTGCATGCCCGATCACATCCGTTTCATCCTCCGACACGCGGCCTTCGGCTTCGTTTTGGCCTTCGCCTTTATTGGAATGCTGCTGGCCTTTGACGTGGCGGGCCTCTGGCACCTTGTGACCCATACCGCCGAGGGACCTATTGCGCTTGCCGTGCTGTTCGTGCTCTGCGGCATCACTTTCGGCTCGGCGCAGGTCGGCTACAAGATCATGACCATGACCGACGACAGCGACGACGACCAGCGCGGCCGCCGCGACGGTGTCTTCACGCTCGATGCGGTGCCGGTTCCTGTCCGCGTGCGCAACGACGACCCGCGCCGCTGACATCCGGGCCAGTCCAAACGAAAAACGCCGCCCCTCTCGGGGCGGCGTTTTTGTCTGTGGTGACGGGGACCGCAGCATCCGTGGAGGCGTTAATTCCCGAGGACCTGTGTGTACAGGTGGGCGCCAGGTAATCAGACCAGGATCCGATCAGAGCCAGCTCCCTCGGAAATGCTTAAGGCCACCGGAATTTTGCCACAGGCACGGGACGAGCAGATCCGTCACAATCGCTAGATAGGCGGGTGGAGGGATTCAGCAAGGGGTGCGCCCGGCTTGCCTTTGTTCCCCGAATGTTCCATTCTCCGCCCATGTCCGATACGGCTTGCGCCACTGCTTCTCTCGATGTGCGGCCCGGCCAGCTTCTGGCGCGGGGCGTCTGCCGTCACCTGCGCGGGCATGATTTCGTCACGCTCGAGGAATTCACCCCCGAACGCGGCAAAAGGCTGGATGTGATGGCCTTGGGGCCAAGGGGCGAGATCTGGGTGATCGAATGCAAGTCAAGCCGCGCCGATTTCACGTCGGACGCCAAGTGGGGCGGCTATCTGGAATGGGGCGACCGCTATTTCTGGGCGGTGGACGAGGCCTTTCCGACCGATCTTTTGCCCGAAGGCACGGGATTGATCATCGCCGATGCCTATGACGCGGAAATCCTGCGCATGCCCGACGAGGTCAGGTTGCCCTCCGCGCGGCGCAAGGCGGTGACGCAACGCTTTGCCCGCCATGCCGCGCTGCGCCTGCAGGTGCTGCGCGACCCCGGGCTGATCCTTTAGCGCTTTTTCTTGCCCATGGCGCGCGCGGCGGCGGCGGCGGCGCGCAATTCCTCGGCGATTTCCTCGGCTTCCTCGGGGTCGAAGTCGAGCGGCAGGTCGATCCCGTCCCCCTCGACATAGATCCGCACCATGCCAAGCGTCGTCGGCCCGATCTGCAGGTTCGCGGCCACGTCGTTTTCGCTGTTGATGCCCATCGGTCCACTCTCCAAGACTGCAGCCGGGAGGTAGCGGGTGATGACGCATTCCGCAAGCGAGCGCGTGCGGCATAGCTGAACCGCAAGCTGCGCCTGACCCCTTGCAATCGACCGACGCGGGCGCTATCCCCCGCGCCAGACGCAAGTCATGCCGGCGTAGCTCAGTTGGTTAGAGCGCTTGATTGTGGATCAAGAGGTCCCCCGTTCGAGCCGGGGCGCTGGTACCATCCCCTTTTCAGTCGATGGTGAAATCCCGCAGCAGGGCGCGGCTTTCGCTGTCGTAGACGCGGATCACGCCATCATCGCCCAAGATCACGGTCCGCCCGTCCACCACGCTGAAGCCCACCAGCCCCACGCCTTGCGGCAGCACGAAATCGCCCGGCGCGATGACCACGGGTGCTGTATCGGCGTTCAGGCGGATGACAAGCAGCGCCGTGATCGCTAGAACGCCCCCGATCATCGTCGCGGTCAGGACCGTCACCAGCCGCTTGAGCCAGCGCAGCTGCGGCGGCAGATCATCCTCGGCGCTCGAGGTTTCAGGAGGCTCCACGCCCATGCCCACCCATATCGTGACGGTCGAAATCGGGCCGGACCCGGCCCCGCGCCTTGATAAGGCACTGGCCCGCGATGTGCCAGAGGATGCGCATCTGAGCCGCTCGCGCCTGATGCGCCTGATCGCCGAGGGGGCCGTGCGGCTGAACGGCGGCCCCGTGACCGACGCCACGCGCCGCGTGTTTGAGGGCGACGCCATCACCATCGCCCTGTCCGAGGCCGCCGAGGTCGCCACCGCGCCCCAGGACATCGCGCTTGAGATCGTGCATGAGGATGCCGACCTGCTGGTCGTGAACAAACCCGTGGGCATGGTCGTGCATCCCGCGCCGGGCACGCCAGACGGCACGCTGGTCAATGCGCTGTTGCATCATTTCGGGGGCAACCTGTCGGGGGTGGGTGGCGAGAAGCGGCCCGGCATCGTGCACCGGATCGACAAGGACACCAGCGGGCTTCTGGTGGTGGCGAAATCCGACCGGGCGCATCACGGGCTGGCCGCCCAATTCGCCGCCCATCACTCGATCGAGCGGGTCTATCACGCGATCTGCCACGGCGTGCCCGATGCCGCCGATCCCAGGCTGCAGCGGTGTCAAGGCGTGAATTTCGAAGGCGACGGAACCCTCAAGATCACCACCCAGCTGGCCCGCCACAAGACCGACCGCCAGCGCCAGGCGGTGCTGTTCCAGGGCGGGCGCCATGCCGTCACCCGGCGTGCGCGGTGCTCGAGGGGTTCCGCCGGCCGCGGTCACGCTGGTCGAATGCCGCCTGGAAACCGGGCGCACCCATCAGATCCGGGTGCATATGGCACCATGTCGGGCACGGGCTGGTCGGGGATCCGGTCTATGGCGGGCGGCGCAAGGTGTCCGGCAAGGTGTTGGGCGAGACGGCCGCAGCTCGCGATCAACCGCCTTCCCGCGCCAGGCGCTGCATGCGCGCGCAGTCCTGGGCTTCGTGCATCCCGTGACGGTTGAGGCGCTGGCGTCTTCGAGGCCGACCTGCCGCCCGAAGGGATTCATGGCCTGCGCTGCTTGCAGGGATGTCGCGCGCGGCGATGCGCCTGTAATCTGTGCGCACATGCACGTGATATCACGGTAACGAGACTTGCTGTTCGCAGACGCAAAGCGCACATTCTGAACCAACACGTTCACTTCGGCTCTTGACGAAAAGTTAACCCGATTTACATAAGTGCAATCCGGACTGCCGAACAGGGAGTCCCCAAGATGAGCACCTACGCCAATCTTCCCGCACCGTCGCCCGAACAGGGCCTGAACCGCTATCTTCAGGAAATCCGCAAGTTCCCGATGCTGGAACCCGAAGAAGAATACATGCTGGCCAAGCGCTGGGTCGAGGATGGCGACACGGCGGCGGCGCACAAGATGGTCACCTCGCATCTGCGCCTCGCGGCCAAGATCGCCATGGGCTATCGCGGCTATGGCCTGCCGCAGGCCGAGGTGATCTCCGAGGCGAATGTCGGGCCTGATGCAGGCGGTCAAGAAATTCGACCCCGAAAAGGGCTTCCGCCTTGCCACCTATGCGATGTGGTGGATCCGCGCCTCGATCCAGGAATATGTCCTGCGGTCGTGGTCGATGGTGAAACTGGGCACCACCAGCGGCGCAGAAGAAGCTGTTCTTCAACCTGCGCAAGGCCAAGGCCCGCATCGGCGCGCTGGAAGAGGGCGACCTGCGCCCCGAGAACGTCGCCCGCATCGCCCATGACCTCGGCGTGACCGAGGCCGAGGTGATCTCGATGAACCGCCGCCTGTCGGGCGGCGACGCCTCGCTCAACGCGATGGTCGGGTCGGAAGATGACGGCTCGACCCAATGGCAGGACTGGCTGGAGGATGAGGGCGCCGACCAGGCCTCCGATTACGCCGAGCGGGACGAATACACCCAGCGCATGTCCTTGATGAGCCAGGCTATGGAGGTTCTGAACGAGCGAGAGCGCGATATCCTGACCCAGCGCCGTCTGCTCGATGAGCCGGTCACGCTCGAGGATCTGTCCTCGGTCTACGGCGTCAGCCGCGAACGCATCCGCCAGATCGAGGTGCGCGCCTTCGAAAAGCTGCAAAAGCGCATGCGCGATCTTGCGAAAGAGCAAGGCATGCTGGCCAACGCCTGAGATACGTCATCGCGCGGCGTGACGTGGCGGGACTGGCCCTCGGGTCGCATGGTGCAGGTCCATTCGGGCCCCCAATCCAGACGCATGACCCGGGGCGGACCGACCCCGGGTCATTTTCGTGTTCAAGGGACAGGCGCGGCGCCGAACGCAGATCAGGCTGCACTCTTGCCCGTCTTTTCCCAAAGATAGGCCTGCATCGGCGCATCCACGGGGGTTTGGGCAAAATGATTGGTGTAGTTCGACATCACCTTTTGCGACACGCCAAGAATGACTTCCAGGATCTGGCGCCGCGTGAACCCGGCATCGAGGAAGGCCGCCACGGTTGCATCCTCGACCATGCCGCGCTGGCGGACCACGGCGAGGGTAAAGCTGCGCAGGGCTTCAAGCCGGGCATTCGGCAGAGGGGTCTCGGTGCGCAACGCCTCGGTGATGGCGTCATCGACCTTCATCATGCGGGCGATGCCGGTATGGGCGGGCACGCAATAATGGCACGCATGTTCGACGTTGATCGTCTGCCAGACAACCGTCAGCTCGTCCTTGTCGAAGCTCGTCTGTTCCGCAAACAGCTTGTGGGCGGTCTGATAGGCCTGCAGCAGGGCAGGGGCCTCGGCCATCACGGCATGCAGGCCCGGGATACGGCCCAAGGCCTTTTTCGAGGCTTCCAGCAGTGGGCGGCTGGCCTCTGGCGCGGTCTCGAGATCGTGGAGTTCGAAGGTCATGATGATGTCTCCTTGAATTATTTGAGTGATTGCTCAAAAATGCCTAGCTTTACCTGAGCGATCACTCAAGATATATTTTGAGCGATCACTCAAATGCGATCAGGAGCAGTCATGGGACGCGCAGCCAGCTACGACCGGCAAAAGGTGCTGATGGTGGCACGGGATATTTTCTGGGCGCGGGGATATCACAACACCTCGCTCAAGGATCTCGAGCATGGGCTCGACATGCGACCCGGCTCGATCTACGCCGCCTTCGGGTCGAAAGAGGCGTTGTTCAAAGAGGCCCTCGACCTTTACGCCCGCACGGGGCAAGCCGATCTGGACATGGCGCTGGCCCAAGCCCCCTCGCCCATCGCGGGGCTGGCCGCCCATATCCGCAGCCTTGGCGGCATGATGCGAGGCAAAGCGCCATCGCGGGCCTGCATGCTGGTCAAGACCCTGCTGGAAACGCCCGATGATGATCCGGTCTTGCGCCGGTCGGTCGAAGACTTGCTGCGCCGGGCGGAACTGGTGTTTCGGGAGGTGTTCCGCAAGGCGCGCGATGAGGGAGAGATTGCCGCCGATGCCGACCTCGACCTGTTGGCGGCACGTCTGCAATCCGCCATCTTCGGGCTGCGGGCCTATGCCCAACGCACGGACGCGACCGAACGGGTGGCGCAGCTCGCCGAGGATATCGCGCGCGGGATCGAAGCCTTGGCGGTGGGCGGGCCGTTGCGGGCCGGGTCACCTTGTGCCCCCGGTTCGGCGTGATAGTCACAGGCCAAGGATCCGGGGCAAGCAAACTATGACACTAGATCACATCCGTTGGGGCATCCTTGGGGCGTCAGGTTTCGCCCGCGAGACCATGGCCCCCGCCATCAACGACGAGGCCCGCCGGTCGCGCCTTGCGGCCATCGCCACGCGGGATCCCGCCCGCGCGGCGCCTTTCGCCGGGATCGCGCCGGGCCTCAGGGTGCATGACAGCTACGACGTCCTTCTTGCCGATCCCGACATCGACGCGGTCTACATCCCGCTGCCCAACGCGCTTCACGTCGACTGGTCGATCCGCGCGGCCGAGGCGGGCAAGGCGGTACTGTGCGAGAAACCCATCGCGCTGCGGGCGTCCGATTTCGACCGCCTGATCGCCGCGCGTGACGCGACCGGCTGCCTGATCGCCGAGGCCTGGATGCCCGCCCATCACCCGCAATGGCACAAGGTGCGGGAGTTGATCGACGGTGGCGCGCTGGGGCGGCTGCACGACCGTCACCGGCGCCTCCTTACCTACGGCCTTGCCGATCCCGCCAACATCCGCCTGTCTGCCGACCTCGCGGGCGGTGCGCTGCGCGACATCGGGGTCTATCCCATCGGCGCCTTCCGCTATGCCACGGGACTGGAACCTGTGCCTGTCTGGGCCGATGCGGTGGTGGAGGAGGGGGTCGATGCCTCGACTTGGGTGCAGGCGCGGGCGGGCGAGGTGCGGTTCAACTTCCACGTCTCGATGCGCACGACGCGCTACCAATCCATGCTGTTCGAAGGCGACGCCGGCCGCCTGACCGTTGCGGCCCCCTTCAACGCAGGCCAATACGCGCAAGCCGACCTGATCTTGTCGCGTGACGGCCAGCCCACCGAAACCTTCGCCTTCCCCGAGGCGCGCCAATATGCCCTTCAGGTCGAGGCGGTGGCAGCCACCCTTCTAGATCGCGCCGTTTTCCCCTATCCTCTGGAGGCTGCGCGCGGCACGCAAGCTGCGATGGACGCGATGTTCGACCTTCTGGGGATAGCATGATGGACCGCAATGACGACGCACGGATCGAGGGCCGCCTGAACGGCGACCAGCCCGAGGCGCCCCGCGAAGGTATGGGGATGCGCTTGCTGCACATGGTGATCATCGCCATCATGCTGAGCCTCAGCCAGACCGTGCTGACGCTGCTGACGGTGGTGCAGTTCGTCGTGATGCTGGTCAACACCGGCGAGCGCAACCAGCGCCTTGCCGATTTCGGCACCGATCTGGGCATCTGGATGGCCAAGGCCGCGCGCTATCAATCCGCCGCCTCCGACGTGAAACCCTGGCCCTGGACCGATCTGGATTGACGCGGGCGCGCGATGCGTCACCTTGGTGCGGACACATCCAGCCAAGGAACCCCGCCAGATGTCCGACGATACCCCGATCATCGCCCAGAAAGCTCCGTTCCCCGTCGAGGTGACGGCAGGCAAGAGCTATTTCTGGTGCGCCTGCGGCCGGTCGCAGACCCAGCCCTTTTGCGACGGTTCGCACAAGGACACGCCCTTTCAGCCGCAGAAATGGACCGCCGAGAAAGACGGCACAGTGTTCTTTTGCGGCTGCAAGGCCAGTGCGCGGCAACCGCTTTGTGATGGATCGCACAACCGGCTGTAGGGCAGGTTACGACAAATAGGCGATCCTTTTTGTAAGGATTGACATGTCCGAGTGAATTGGTCAGGTTTGGGGCATTGCGACCCGAAGGTGACCCATGCACACGCGCCCTCCGCCCCGCTTGCCCGACATCGCGCCGGTCGCCATGGCCGCCGATCTGCTCTCCGAATTCGGCGGTGGCTGCTGCCCCTCGGTCACGGCCCTGCTGGAACGCCTGATTGATCGGCAGGCCACCCTCGCCACAGGGCCCGCCCCGATGATCGTCTGTCACTGCACCGGGCATCCAGCGACGCCGACATCCACAGCGCCATCGACTGGATGCGCGCAGCCGACCCCGACACGATCATCACGCCCGGCAAGGTCTACCGCGCGCTTGGCCGCAAGGCGGATTGCGGCGGCTGCTTGCGCTCGCCGTTCCTGTCCACGATGGAGGCCTCGCCCGGCCTTGGCGTTCCCGCCGAACTGCGCGGGCTCAAACGCCGCGCGCGGGTCTGACGGCCGTCGTTCAATCCCCCCAATGATCCAAATTACTTGACCCACCACCAGCCGAACGGGGCCTGACGCCCCCGGCCAGACAGACAGGAGAGCCGTGCCATGAAAGGCGACGCCAAGGTCATCGAGTATCTCAACGCCGCGCTGCGCAGCGAGTTGACGGCCGTGAGCCAGTATTGGCTGCACTACCGCCTGCAGGAGGATTGGGGCTACGGCCGCATCGCCGCCAAATCGCGTGCCGAAAGCATCGAAGAGATGAACCACGCCGACAAGATGATCGCCCGCATCATCTTCCTCGGCGGTCATCCCAACCTGCAAAAACTCGACCCTTTGCGCATCGGCCAGACCCTGCGCGAAACCCTCGAGGCCGATCTGGCCGGCGAACATGATGCCCGCACCCTCTACATCGAGGCGCGCGATCATTGCGAAAGCGTCAAGGATTACGTGACCAAGGCGCTCTTCGAGGAACTGATCAGCGACGAGGAAGGCCACATCGACTTCCTCGAAACCCAGCTCGACCTCTTCGACCGTCTGGGCGAGGCCAACTACGGCCTGCTGCAGGCGAAACCTGCGAACGAGGCGGACTGATCCCTCACCCAGCCTGAAGCGCGACCGTCGCCACCGTGGCGACGGTCAGCCGCGTGGCCTCGGTCAGCCGGGCGAAATCGATCCGGTCCACGGTGTCGCTCGTGGAATGATAGCCCGGCGCCCCGTCCACCGCCGCCCCGTCATAGAACCCGATCGCAGGAAACCCCTCGGCCTCGAAGGGCATGTAGTCGCTGCCCCAGATGTCGGAGCGCGCGATGGTCAGCCCGGTATGGGCCACCGCCATCCGCGCGGCGATATCGCCCGCCGCCTGTGCTGCCGCATCGTTATCGGGCCGCGTGTTGCCCTGATCGGCCTCGATCCAGAAGGGCGCACCTGGACCGGGGTGGCTGTGGCCCAGCATGTCGAGGTTCACCATCAGCCGCACCCGCCACCCTTTGGACCGCGCCAGCGCCGCCACCGCGGCCGAACCGCGATAGCCCTGCTCTTCGCCCGCGAACCCCGCCGACACGATCCCGCAGGGCAGGCCCGCGCCCGCCAAAATCCGGTGCGCCTCGATCATGGCGGCAACGCCGGTGGCATTGTCGTTGGCCCCTGGCGCCAGCCGCATCGGGCTTTCCGACAGGCTGTCGATATGGGCCCCGATCACGATCACGCCCCGCGGATCGGCTGGATTTCCGGCCAGCACGTTGTGGCGCATCGGCCCCTGGCATCGTGAACGGGTGCAGCGCCAGCCCGCCCGGGGTGACCCCGATCTCCCGAAACGCCTGCGCAACCCGCGCCTCGACCTGCGGGAAATCGGGGTGCAACGTGTAGCGCGTGGAAGCCCGCCAGCGCCACCACCGTCGCGCGCAGCCGGTCTTGCGAGACTTGCGCCACCAGCCCCGCTACCGGATCACCCTGCGCGTGGGCGATCCCCGGCATGAGACAGGCGAGCGCGCCCGCGATGGTCTGCCGCCGCGTCGGGCGCAGGTCCACCCTACCGCCCCCCGCGCAGCCAGCGCATCGCCGGAACGACGTCGAGGGCCGCCACGGCCAGCCCCAGCGGCAGCATCCACAGCCCCAGCACCGGCAGGAAGGCCAGAAGCCCCCCGATCATCAGCAAGATGCCAAGGATCAGCCGCCCGCCGGGTGGAACCGTCTGGCGCACCCGGACAAGAAACCGGCGCGCGCGCATCTTCCAGCGCGCGACCTCGGCCGCAGACAGAAAGGGGATGCGGGCGATCTCAGGCCTCCATCGCTTCAAGTTCGTCGATCAGCCCCTCGATCATGCCCAGCCCCTTGTCCCAGAACGCCGGGTCCGTGGCATCGAGGCCGAAGGGTGCAAGCAACTCCTTGTGGTGCTTGGACCCGCCCGCCTTCAGCATCTCGAAATACTTCTCCTCGAACCCCGGCGCGCCTTCCGCATAGACCGCGTAAAGCGCGTTCACGAGGCCATCGCCGAAGGCATAGGCATAGACGTAGAAGGGCGAATGGACGAAATGCGGGATATAGGCCCAGAAGGTCTCGTAGCCTTCCATGAAATCGAACACCGGGCCCAGGCTTTGCGCCTGAACGCTCATCCACAGCAGGTTGATATCCTCGGGCGTCAGTTCCCCCTCGCGGCGCGCCGCGTGCAGCTTGCATTCGAAATCGTAGAACGCGATCTGGCGCACGACCGTGTTGATCATGTCCTCGACCTTGCCCGCCAAGAGCACCTTGCGCGCCTTGTCGTCCTTGGCTTCTGCCAGCAGCTTGCGGAAGGTCAGCATCTCGCCAAAGACGCTCGCCGGTTTCGGCCAGGGTCAGGGGCGTGGACGACAGCAACTCGCCCTGGCCCGCCGCCAGCACCTGGTGCACGCCGTGGCCCAGTTCATGGGCCAGCGTCATCACGTCGCGCGGTTTGCCCAGGTAGTTGAGCATCACATAGGGGTGCACCTCGGCCACGGTGGGATGCGCGAAGGCGCCGGGCGCCTTGCCCTCCTTCACGCCCGCGTCGATCCAACCTTGGGTGAAAAAGGGCTCGGCCAGTTCCGCCATGCGCGGGTCAAAGGCCGCATAAGCCTCGCTCACCAGCCTGCGCGCCTCCTCCCAGCCAAAGACGCGGTTTTCTTCCATCGGCAGGGGCGCGTTGCGGTCCCAGACCTGCATCCGCTCCAGCCCCAGCCACTTGGCCTTCAGCGCGTAATAGCGGTGCGACAGCCGCGGATAGGCGGCGACGACCGCATTGCGCAGCGCCTCCACCACCTCGGGCTCGACATGGTTCGACAGGTGGCGGCCGGTCTGCGGCGTCGGCAGCTTGCGCCAGCGGTCCGAGATTTCCTTTTCCTTGGCCAGCGTGTTGTGCACACGGGCAAAGAGCGGCAGCTTTTCGCCAAAGGCCGCGGCCAAGGCCCGCGCGCCGGCCTCGCGGCGCGTGCGGTCATGGTCGGTCAACAGGTTCAGCGTCGCCTCGATGCCCAGCCGGTCGCCCTCGACCTCGAACGTCATCCCCGCGATGGTTTCGTCGAAGAGCTTGTTCCAAGCGCTCGCCCCCACGACCGATTGATCGTGCAAGAACCGCTCCAGCTCGTCCGACAACTGGTAGGGCTTCATCGCCCGCATCCGGTCAAAAACCGGCTTGTAGCGCAGAAGTCGCGCGTCACCGCCAAAGACCGCGTCGTAACGATCATCGGGGATGCGGTTGAACTCGAGGCTGAAAAACACCAGCGCCGTCGTGTAGGTCGTGATCCTGTCTTGCATGTCCGACATGAACTTGGCGCGGCCCGCGTCGGTCGTGTGCTGGTAGTAGCGCAACCCCGCATAGGACATGATCCGGCCTGCCACCACGTCGATCTTCTCGTAGCGGGTAACGCAATCCAGCATGCCCGCCGCATCAAGCCCGGCCAGCTTGCCCTCGTAATCGGCGGCGAAACCGGCGCATTCCCCCTCCAGCCACGCCAGATCCCGCGTCAGCTCGGCCGCACCGGGGCTTGCGTAAAGATCCGTCAGGTCCCAGTCCGGCAAAGCCCCCAACGGCCCGCCCCCGGCGTCGCGTGCGGCGTCACGGGGCAGGGGGGCGGAAAACTGGGACAGATGCATGGGGAACCTCTCCGGGGAAAACGTGTCGCGTCAGATATGGCCCCTCCGCCCCACTCTCAACCAAAAGCGCAGGGCCGCCCCTTCATCTTTCCGAAAATACGGCGGGAAGGCCCGCAGGGCCGGGGGCAGCGCCCCTGTTACAGCTCCACCTCGCCACCCTCGCCCACCTCGGGCAGCGGCTCGCGGCCGAAAGGCGGCGCCTCGGGGCTGCGGCGGATCAAGATGTCGCCATTGGGCAGCCGCTCCAGGCAATTCGTAATAGGACAGGTCATCGACAATCTCGCCCATCCGTTCCAGCATCGGCAACACCTCTTCTTCGAAAAAGGGCTGCACCTCCTCCAGCATCGGGCGCATCTCGTTCATCAACCCCTCGAGGATCATCCGGCCACCTTCGCCCAGAAGGCCGAGGCCATCGCGCACTCCGCCGCTGTCATCTTGCGCCGCGGCCGGTGTCGACAGGGCCAAGGCTGCCGTCAGAAAAAGGACATGTCGCATGTTCGCTTCCTCCATTGTTCTGGCTTGCAGATAGGCATTCCCTGCACGCCTTTCACCCCTCGGCTTCCAGGTCGAGCGTCACCGGAAAATGATCGGAGGCCGCAAGCAGCGCATCGCGCAACCCTTCATCCTCCCAGCACTCTGGGTCCTCGAACGGGTGCCAGATGCGCCAGCGCCGCGCCAAGGGCCGCAGGTCGGGCGAGACCATGATGTAATCCAAGAGCGCCGACAGATACCGCCCCTCGGACGCGATGTAGAACCGCGCGGTGGTCGGCGCGGCCATGATCCGCCGCTCCAAAGCGCGCGCGGCATGGGGGTCATGCATCAGCCGGGCCTCGTCCTCGCCCCAGCCCATCACGATCTCGACGCCCGAGCGTCCGAACAGATCCTCGAACACGTCGAGGCCCGGCCCGTCGTTCAGATCGCCCAGCAAGATCAGCGGCTCGCCCTCGGCCAGATGCGCCTCGATCCGGCGGCGCAGCCAGATGCATTGCGCCAGCTGCTTGCGCCGGTTGGCGATGGCGAGCTTCATCGCATGATCGCCGTCGCGCGCGCCATGAGGCGCCTTGGATTTCACATGTGCCCCGATCATCCGCAGCCTGCCCAGCGGCGTGTTCAGCCGCATCTCCAGCGGCGGCTTGGAAAAGATCACCAGATCCTCGGTCGCGTCCACGTCCAGATCGATCCGGAATTCCCCGTCAAAGCGCGGCGCGCCAAGATCCGAGGGCGCATGCGTCGCGCGGACCACATCCGGATCGTAGAGCAGCATGATTTCTTGCTGCGTGTCATTGGCAAAGCCGAAACAGACCTCGCGTGCCCGCAACCCCGCGGCGCGCGCGAAATTCTCCAGCGCCACAGCCCCGTTGCGGTGACGCGAGATGTCGGGGGCTTCGACGACCAGAACCGCATCGGCATCCATCGCCCGGAACACGCGCGTCAGCCCGGCGATCTGCTGCGCGCGGGTCACGTCATGCCGCCCCGACCACGCATTGGTATCGAGCATGTGACCGTCATCGTCGAACAGCGCGTGGAACCACTCCACGTTGTAGGTGGCGATGCGCAGGCGGCGCCGGTCCATCACACCCGCTCAGCCGAGCGTTCCGAGGATCGGGCCGAGATTTCCTCCCACGCCCGGTTGACCGCGATCAGCCGACGCTCGGCCAGTTTCACGGCCTCTTCGGGGACACCGCGCGCGATCATCGTATCGGGGTGGGTCATCCGCACCTCGGCCCGCCAGGCGCTCTGGATCTCGTCCAACGGCGCGTCGGGGCTGACACCCAGCACGGCATAGGGATCAGGCGCGGCATCTGCCACATAGCGCGCGCGCAACCGACGGAATTGCAGCTCTTCCATGCCGAAAATCTCGGCCACGCGGGTCAGAAAGACATCCTCGGCCGGGTGGTAGTCACCGTCTGCGGTCGCGATGTGAAACAGCCCTTCCATCAGGTCGCACAGCACGCTGTCCACGCCGCAAGGCCGCCCCTCGGCGCGGAACATGGAGGCGATGCGCGCGGCATAGGTCTCGAACCCCGCCACATCCTCGCGCGCGAGGTTGAAGACGCGCGCCGCCGCCCGCTCATCCTCGGGCGGGATGTGGAACACCTGCCGAA
>JAGYLB010000120.1 GCA_018401055.1 Roseicyclus sp. | reverse complement strand
CGCGCCCCTGCGGCCTTCATCGCGCGGGCTCGGTAAAAGATGGCCCAGCCATCGTCACGATCGCCGGTCAGATTGGCAATGCGGGTCGATGGCTTGGGCATGATGCGGTCTCCGTCACGGCGCGTTCGGGGCCGAGATGCACATGTCGCGCGCCCGGGGGCAAGGCGCGAATGGCCTCAATCGTCTTGCGCAACGCCGCGCGGATCGGGGCGGCCTGTGGCCAGTCGCGGCGCACCAGATTGTAGCTTTCGATCAGCCGCAGCCGCAGTTCCTCGAGCGCGGTTTCTCCAAGGCAGCGGGACCCAGCCGCCGCCGGTCAGATAGGGGGCCGAGGCCGGGCGGCTCTGCCGGATCACCGCCAGCGCCCGCGTCAGGTTCGTGGTGCGCACCGACAGGCCCGGCCCGATGTCGGTATAGGCTGCGAACATGTGGCCGTTGATCTTCCAAACCACGGTATCCGGACCGAACGGGGTGGCCCGTTCGGTTCCGGGCATCGCACGGCAGTGCCGATCCACGAAGTCATGTCGCATGGTTTCATATACAACGGTATACGGCGGCAAAGTCAAAGGGGCGATGCGCCATTGACGCGCTTTCCCGCAACGGATGGTTTTCAACCCGCGTGCAACCTGTTAGGTCGCCTGCGCCGGTTTCCTGTCCCTTGAAAGGCCCGTCCCATGGTCGAGATCCGCCTGCGCAATTCCCGCACCAGATCCGTTGTGCCGCTGGAGCCGACCGTGACCAAGGGCAAGGTCAAGATGTATGTCTGCGGCCCAACGGTCTACGACCGCGCGCATTTGGGCAACGCACGGCCCGTCATCGTCTTCGATGTGCTCTACCGCTTGCTGCGGCAGGTCTACGGGGAGGGCAACGTCACTTATGCGCGCAACTTCACCGATGTGGACGACAGGATCAACGCGACAGCATTGGCCCGGAAAGAAGCCGGTGCGCCCGGCACGCTCGAGGATCTGATCGCCGAGCGGAGCCAGGAGACCATCGCCTGGTATCACGCCGACATGGACGCGCTCGGCGCACTGCGCCCCACGCATGAGCCCCGCGCGACGGAATTCATCGGCCAGATGATCGCGATGACCGCGGACCTGATCGCCAAGGGCCACGCCTATGAGAAGGAGGGGCATGTCCTCTTCCGTGTTCGCTCCTACGCCGAGTATGGCAAGCTGTCCGGCCGGTCGGTCGACGACATGATCGCGGGCGCGCGGGTCGAGGTCGCGCCCTTCAAGGAAGACCCGATGGATTTCGTGCTGTGGAAACCCTCCACGGACGATCTGCCGGGATGGGACAGCCCGTGGGGGCGGGGGCGGCCCGGCTGGCACATCGAATGCTCGGCCATGGCGCATGAGCTTTTGGGCGATAGTTTCGACATCCACGGCGGCGGCAACGATTTGCTGTTTCCCCACCACGAGAACGAGATCGCGCAATCGGCCTGCGCCCATCCGGAGGGCGATTTCGCGCGCATCTGGATGCACAACGAGATGCTGCAGGTCGAGGGCAAGAAGATGTCCAAGAGCTTGGGCAATTTCTTCACCGTGCGGGATTTGCTGGATCAAGGTATCCCGGGCGAAGTGATCAGGTTCGTGTTTTTGAGCACGCATTATTCGAAGCCGATGGATTGGACGGCGAAGAAGGCGGAGGAGGCGTACGAGATCATCAGAGGTTCAACGGCATCATTCGCGGGCAGCCTGCAACAAAGCCTCCGGATTGGTTCATTGACATTCTAGCCGATGATCTCAACACGGCCGGTGCCCTCTCGGCATTGCATGATATAGCGGAAACAGGTGATCCGGGTGCGCTCGCCGCAGCCTGCCATCTCATTGGCCTAAGAGAACCTGACAATATGATTGAATTCTCTGAGCGGCAGATCGATGCAGTGTTTGTTGTCGGTTCAGGTCGGACAATTGTATTCAGCGACTTGGCACGAAGAGTGGGAACAAGGTGGCAGGCGCTCAGAAAGGCGAAAGACTTTCAAGCTGCAGATGTCCTTAGGGGGCAGGCAAAGGAGGCGGGTCTAGAACTCCGTGCCATTCAATCTGGTGTTGCAGCAGAATTCGCAATGATCTTCGACCCCGTTAAGCTGGAGGGCCTGTTGTGACCGGGCCCGACCGCATGGTGCGCCTGAAGGCACACCCTACACATCGCGCTTGTGTAGGGTGCGCCTTCAGAAGCACCATGCGGCTGGTCGTCGCCCTGCCGATCCACGCTACCCCGCCGAAGGCCGCGCGCATGCCTGATCGCCTCCACCTCTACGACACCACCCTCCGCGACGGCCAACAAACCCAGGGCGTGCAATTCTCCACACCCGAGAAACTGCGCATCGCGGCCGCCCTCGACGTGCTCGGCCTCGACCATATCGAGGGCGGCTGGCCGGGAGCGAACCCCACCGACAGCGCCTTCTTCGACGCGGCCCCGCAGACCCGCGCCACCATGACCGCCTTTGGCATGACCAAACGCGCAGGCCGCTCGGCCGAGAACGACGATGTTCTGGCCTGGCGTCTGAATGCCAGGCACGCCGGCGGTCTGTCTGGTGCGGCAAGACCCATGATTTCCACGTCACCGAGGCGCTGGGGATCACGCTGGACGAAAACCGCGACAACATCCGCGCCTCCATCACGCATTGCGTCGCCGAGGGCCGCGAGACGCTGTTCGACGCCGAACACTTTTTCGACGGCTACAAGGCCAATCCGGATTACGCGCTCGCCTGCCTGCGCGCCGCCCATGACGCGGGCGCGCGCTGGGTCGTCTTGTGCGACACAAATGGCGGCACGCTGCCGGTCGAGATCGAGCGAGATCACCGCCGGGCAGTGGTCGCCGCGAGGCATCCCAGGCGTCGCCTCGGCATCCACACCCACAATGACACCGAAACGGCGGTCGCGGGCAGTCTCGTGGCCGTGATGGCAGCAGGCGCGCGCCAGATCCAGGGCACGCTGAACGGTCTGGGCGAACGCTGCGGCAACGCCAATCTCACCACGCTGATCCCCACGCTGCTGCTCAAGGAACCCTACGCCAGCCGGTTCGAGATCGGGGTGAGCCGTGACGCCTTGCGCGACCTCACCGCGCCTCGCGCGCTGCTGCGACGACATCCTGAACCGCGTGCCGATGCGGCAGGCCCCGCTACGTCGGCGCCTCGGCCTTTGCGCACAAGGCGGGGCTGCATGCCTCGGCCATTCGTCAAGCCCCGACCTATGAGCATATCGACCCCGCAGCTGGGTCGCGCGCGCGATCATCCCAGTGTCAAACCAGGCGGGGCCAGTCAGACCTGCGCCAGCGTCAGACGGGCCATGGGTTTGGATGTGCCGCGCGACCATCCCGCGCTGCCCGGCATCCTTGACGAGATCAAGGCGCGCGAGGATCAGGGCTATTCCTACGACACCGCGCAAGCCAGCTTCGAGCTTCTGGCGCGTCGGGCTCTTGGGGAAATGCCCCGGTTCTTCGAGGTCAAGCGCTACAAGGTCACTGTGGAACGCCGCAAGAACAAGTATGACCGCATGGTTAGCTTGTCCGAGGCGGTCGTGGTGGTGAAGATCGGCGAGGAGAAAACCCTTTCGGTCAGCGAGTCGATGGATGAACAAGGGCATGACCGTGGCCCGGTCAACGCGCTCTCCAAGGCGCTGGCCAAAGACCTTGGCCCCTACCAGCGCTACATCGACGACATCCGTCTGGTCGATTTCAAGGTCCGCATCACCCAAGGCGGGACAGAGGCCGTCACCCGCGTCATCATCGACAGCGAGGATGCGACCGGGCGGCGCTGGTCCACTGTGGGCGTTTCAGCCAATATCGTCGATGCAAGCTTCGAGGCCTTGATCGACGCCATACAGTGGAAACTGATCCGGGACGGGGCGCCTGCGTCATGAGATGTCTTGCCCTGCTGCTTGTGGTGCCGCTGCCTGTCATGGCGCAGGATCTGACCGCCATCTGCCTGTCGAACGGCTCGCCCGACACCTATGTCGTCGGCAAGGACGATCTTTGCCGATGATCGCGTCGTGGGTTTCAACGCCCGATGGGAACGAGGCACCTGGGCGTGATCCGCCGCTGGCGTGAGGCCGGTATCTTCGCTCATTCCGCAGCGATCCTTGGGGATGCGGTGGCAGCCGTGCCCGACGATCTGATTGCGCGCTGCGACGAGGGTTGGCGCGATACCATCGTACTGCGTTACGCCGATGGCCGGGTTCTGCGCCGCGATGCCAGCTGCGGCGAAGACAATCCGGTCGCCCTGCTGGGACAGGAGATCTTCTTCTCCCGCCAGACCATCGCCGGGATCGACTTCACTGAGGAACTGCTTGCGACCCTGCCCGAAGGGGCCGATGACATCTGCGGGAGGGATTGGTGAGCGACTGGCCCGATGACGCCTTCTTCACCCTTCACGCCGATCTGCCGCGCGAGGGGCCGGGGGAAACCGCCGATGTGGCATGGGCCGCAGGGGTTGTGGAGTTGCAGCCAGATGCGCATCCTCGACGCGGCTTGCGGGCCGGGCGGCGACATCGGCGCGCTTCTCCCGGGCGGCCCCTGAGGGGCATGTGACCGGCCGTCGATCTGCACGCTCCGTTCATCAGGGGGCGCGCGCGCTGGGGGCGGACCGCCGCGTGACGCTTCTGACCGGCGATATGACCGCGCCCGAAGGGCCGTTCGATTTCATCTGGTGCGCGGGCGCGGTCTATTTCCTCGGGATCGAGTCGGCGCTGGCGGCGTGGCGCGCGCGCCTTGCATCCGGCGGCGTCATCGCCTTTTCAGAGCCTTGCCTTTTCACCGATACCCCGTCGGAAGGCGCCATTGCGTTTTGGGAGGGCTATGCCCGGCTGACGACCGCGTCAGGCATCGCGGCGCAGGTAAGTGCGGCGGGTTTCGGGACGGTTGCGACCCGCCCGATCTCCGATATCGGCTGGGAAAGCTATTACCGCCCGATGGAGGCGCGGATCGCCAGCCTACGCCCCGGGGCGGATGCGGCGCTGAGCCGCGTGCTCGACATGTCCGAGGCGGAAATCGCGGGCTGGCGCGCGCATCGGCGCGAGACGGGGTATCTTTTGTCTCTGGTGCGCCCGGCATGAGCCTGCAGGCCTGCGCGGAATTGGTGGCGCGCGGCGATCCCGACCGGTTCCGCGCCACCATGGCTGCCCCCGTGCCTGCGCGGCGCGTGCTGTTTCCGCTTTACGCCTTCAACATCGAGGTCAGCCGCGCGCCTTGGGTGACCTCTGAACCGATCATCGCCGAGATGCGCCTGCAATTCTGGCGCGACGTGATCGAGGAGCTTGCAGCAGGCAAGCCGCCGCGCGCCCATGAGGTCGTGGCGCCCATGGCCGAGGCCGTGCCGCCAGATCTGATCGGCGCGCTGGATGCGCTGGTGGCCGCGCGGCGCTGGGACATCTACACCGATCCGTTCGAGGATCGCGCGGGTTTCGACGCCTATCTGACCGACACCGCCGCCACCCTCGTCACCGTTGCGGCACGCGCTCTTGGCGCGCCGCCCGAGGCCGAGGGCATTTTGCGCGATGCGGGTTGGGCTTATGGACTTGCGGCCTTCTTGCGCGCCATCCCCGCGCTGGAGGCGGCAGGGCGGGTGCCACTGATCGAGGGCACGCCGCAGGCTGTGCGTGATCTGGCTGCGGAGGGACTGTCGAGGCTGGCGCGCGCGCGGGCCGGGCGGCGGCTGGTGCCCCCACAGGCTGCGCCTGCGCTTTGCTCCCGGGTGGCGGGCCGAGGGCATCTTGCGCGCGGCGCGTGACATCCCGAGCGGGTGATCGAGGGCAAGCTTGACGGCAGCGAGTTCGCGGCCCGCCGCGGTCTGATGCGGTGGCGCTGACCGGGCGTTGGTAGGCGCTCAGGTGGCGTAGGCATCCTTGGGCCTGAGCGCGAGCCAGATCAGCGCCGCCCCCGCCAGCATCAGGAAGGGGATCATGGCAAGGTTGATCGCGGTCCAGCCGTCCTGAACATTGTCGCCAAGGCTCATCATCAGCCCGGATGCCAGCGAGGCGACGGTGACGCAGCCGAAGACGAGGAAATCGTTGAGGCCCTGCGACCCGCGCCATTCCTGCGGGGTGGTGCGCCTGTGTCAGCAGTGCTGTCGCGCCGATGAAGCCGAAATTCCAGCCGATGCCGAGCAGGACCAGCGACCAGAAGAACTGGAACAGCTCTACACCGGTCATCGCCACGCCACCCGCACAGGCCAGCAGGAACAGGCCAAGCGCCACGATCCGCATGGCCCCAAAGCGCGCGATCAGGTGCCCGGTGACAAAGGAGGGCGCATACATCGCGATCACATGGGCCGAGACGATGTCGGCGGCATTGCCGGTGGAAAACCCGCAGCCCACGACCGCCAAGGGCGTTGAGGTCATCATCAGGTTCATCAGCGCGTAGGAGACCATGCCGCAGATGATCGCGACCGCGATCTTGGGGTCGCGGAGCAGCTCCATCCGGCTGCGGCCCTTGGCATCGCCCGGTTGGGGTGGCACCGGTTTTGGCACGTCGAGAAAGGCAAAGAGCCCTGCGCCCGCCAGGTTGATCAGAACGACGAAAGCATAGGAGCCGACGAACGGAATGACCGTCGCATCGACGGTGAATTTCACCAGCTGTGGGCCGACCAGCGCCGACAACAGCCCCCCTGCCATCACATAGGAAATCGCCTTAGGCCGGAAGGCGGCCGAGGCGGTATCGGCGGCGGCGAAGCGGTAGAAGCCTTGCGCCGACATGTAGATGCCGGTGAGATAGGAGCCGATGAGGAACAGCGCGAAACTGTCGATCCACAGGCCCGTGGCCGAGATACCCGCCCCGAGCGCGCCGCCAAGCGCACCGACAAAGAACCCGGCCTGCCGCCCGAATCGCTGCATCAGGGCCGAAAGCCAAGGCGCGGTCGTCATCGAGCCGAAGACGATCAGCGAGATCGGGATGGTGGCGAGCGCCGGCGAGGGCGCGATCGTAAGCCCCGCAAGCCCGCCCACGGTGAAGATCAGCGGCATCTGCGCGCCGAGAACGGCTTGCGCTGCGACCAGCACGGCGACATTTCGTTTGGCGCGGCTGTCGTCGGGAATATCCGTCGTGGCTTGGAGGGTCGTGTCGTCCGTCATGCCCTTGCGTTAGCTGGAAACGGACAGGCCGTCCAGAGAGCCGGATGGCGCACGAGCGGCGGCCGGGTTGTGCGTATTTGCGGAAAGATGAAGGGGAGGGTGCGTATGGGGCCGGTGCGGATCAAGACGGAGGCCGATCTTATGGCGGAGGCGCGCAGGTGCTGGTCGCGCGCGATGCCCGCTTTGGCCCGATCCTTGACGTGGCAGGCCCCTTGCCGCTGAGGCTTCGGCCGGACGGGTTCCAGCGCATTGCTGGCGGCGATCGTGGGGCGGCAGGTTTCGACCGCCTCGGCGGCTGCGATCCTCGGGCGGTTGCAGGCAGCCGGGCTGGACGCGGAGGAGGCGGTGGCGCTGGCCGCGGAGGAGGATTTGCGCGCCTGCGGCCTGTCGCGGCCCAAGATCCGCTATGTCCGGGCGCTGGCTGCGGCGCGGCTGGACTATGGGGGCCTGCGCGATTCCCCCACCGAAAGGGTAATCGAGACCTTGACCGCCGTGCCTGGCATCGGGTGCTGGACCGCCGAGATCTACGCCAAATTCGCGCTGGGACATGCCGATGTCTTTGCGGCGGGCGATCTGGCGCTGCAGGTGGCGGCAGGGCGCGCGTTCGGCCTGCAAGATCGTCCGACCGAAAAGGCCCTGCGCGCCATGGCCGAGGCCTGGTCGCCCGTCCGCGCGGTTGCCGCACGCGCGCTTTGGGCCTACTACCGGATCGACACCAAACGGGAGGGCGTGCTGTGACGCGAGGTCTGGAATTCGGTCGGGTGGAGGCCGCCTCGGGGCAGGCCGACAGCATGGTGATCTTGTTGCACGGCTATGGCGCCGATGGGCAGGATCTGCTCGGCCTGTCCGAGCCGCTGGCCCCGCATCTGCCCAACACGGTGTTTCTTGCCCCCAACGCGCCCGAGCGTTGCGGCATGAACCCGATGGGCTACCAATGGTTCCCGATCCCCTGGATCGACGGCTCCTCTGAGGAGGCCGCCGCTGAAGGCATGGCGCGCGCCGAGGCCGATTTGAACGCCTTTCTCGACCGGGTGATGGTCGAGGAGGACATGATCGCCGAACAGGTGGCGCTGGTGGGCTTTTCCCAAGGCACTATGATGAGCCTTCAGGTGGCGCCGCGCCGGGATGAGGCCTTTGCCGGGGTCGTGGGCTTTTCAGGCCGCTTGATCGCACCCGAGGCGCTGGCCGATGAGGTGCAGGTGCGCCCGCCGGTTCTGTTGATCCATGGCGATCGCGACGATGTGGTGCCGCTGTCCTCGATGCCCGAGGCCGCCGAGGCGCTGCAGGCCGCGGGCTGGAGCGAGGTCTATGCCCATGTGATGAAGGGCACCGCCCACGGCATCGCACCCGACGGCCTGTCGGTGGCGCTGGCCTTTTTGCGGCAGCGCTTCGGGCTGGAGTGATCCGCAATCGGGTCGTTTTCTGGGCATTTTGTCTGTGGATAACGTCACGAAACTGTCAGGGAACTCGCCTATGCCAATCCCAGTGGTCCACAGCATCTTGTAAGGCTTGCCGGATCGGAAAGCCTAGATATAGTGGAGACGTTGCTGGAGCGGGGTGCTCCCGCTCTGGTGCCGGGTAGGACGGGCAGACAGGGCGGGAACGGAGTCAGGCATGCAGACAGCGACCGAGATCGAGTTCAGGACCCATTTCGTGCGCGAACCGGGCGCGCTGAAAAGCCACCCGGCTCTGGTTCTGAATGCCGATTACCGCCCGCTGAGCTATTATCCGCTCTCGCTCTGGCCTTGGCAGGAGGCGGTCAAGGCAGCCTGGCTCGACCGGGTGCAGATCGTGGCGGAATATGACGAGGTGGTGCGTTCCCCCTCGACCGAGATCCGCATCCCCTCGGTCGTGGTGTTGAAGGATTACGTCAAGCCACAAAAGCGCGTGGCCTTTACCCGCTTCAATCTGTTTTTGCGCGACGAGTTTTCCTGCCAGTATTGCGGCGCGAAGGGTGATCTGACCTTCGACCATGTGGTGCCGCGCGCGCGGTGGCGTGACCAGCTGGGAAAACGTGGTCGCGGCCTGTTCGCGCTGCAACCTGCACAAGGGTTCGAAAAGCCTGCGCCAATCGGGGCTGAGCCTGCGCAAGCCGCCGCGCCGTCCCGGATCGGAGGAATTGCGCAACATGGGGCGCAAGTTCCCGCCCGGACACCTGCACGACAGCTGGCTGGATTTCCTCTACTGGGACAGCGAGTTGGAAGCCTGATCGCGCGTCCCCGGGCACGCGCGGCGGGCAGCCAGACGGCGTATCCGTATTTTCGGGAATATGAAGCCTGCAAGGTCGCGTGACACTGGCCGGGGGTGGGGCTAGCGTTGACCGCACGCCAAAGGAGGGTCCCCTATGTCCGATCCGTTCTTTCTGCCGCCGTCAGGCACAGATCTGCCACGCTATGCGGGCGTGCCGAGCTTCATGAGGCTCCCGTATCTGCCGCCCGATCATCCTCGCCGGGCTGAGGTTGACATCGGCATCTTCGGCCTGCCCTGGGATGGCGCCACGTCGAACCGGCCGGGTGCGCGGCATGGGCCGCGCGGGCTGCGCGATGCCTCCACCATGATCCGCGAGCGCAACCGCGCGACCGGGCAGGAGCCGTTCAAGGCTGCCCGCATCGCCGATCTGGGCGATGTGGCGATGAGCCCGGTGGATCAAGACGAGGCGTTGGCCGCCGCACAGGGCTTTGTCGCGGGTCTGCTGGGGCAGGGGATACGCCCCTTCATGGTGGGCGGCGATCACCTGTGCACCCTGACAGTGCTGCGCGAATTGCGCGCGGCGCGGGGTGAGGCCTTCGGGCTGGTGCTGCTAGACAGCCATACCGATCTTTACCCGCCCTATTTTGGCGGCAAGACGCTGACCCATGGCAACCCGTTCCGGCAGGCCATCGAGGAGGGCTGTCTTGACCCCACGGCCTGCGTGATGATTGGGATGCGGGGCACCTCCTACAACAACGACGATTTCCAGTATGGCTGGGATCGCGGTGTGCGGATCGTGCCGATCGAGGAATGTCATGATCTGGGCTGGGCGGCCGTCATGCAGATCGCGCGCGAGGTGGTCGGAACGCGGCCCGCCTATGTCAGTTTCGACATCGATTTCGTCGATCCCGCCTATGCGCCGGGGACGGGAACGCCGGAGGTGGGCGGGCCGACGTCGTTTGAGGCCATCGCTTGCGTGCGGGCGCTGCGCGGGCTCGATATCATCGGGGCCGATCTGGTCGAGGTGGCTCCCCCCCTTGATACCGGGGGCATCACCACTTGGCTGGGCGCGTCGGTGATGTTCGAGCTGCTTTGCGCGATGCAGCGAGGGTAGTTCCTGACCTGCGGCATCTCGCCTGTTCGAGCGCGTCGGTCCGCCTTGTGGTTGTGGGCTTCGGGTCTTTTGCTAGACTCGCGCAAATCGAGGGTGTATCTGCCGAACCGAAAACCTGTTAGCGCTAACGGGTCCTGAGGCGGCAGGGGAAAGGCAATCATGGTCTCGCGTGTCATTCCGGTCGATCCGTTCGACCTTGTCATCTTCGGCGCGACCGGAGATCTGGCGCGGCGCAAGATCCTGCCGGGTCTATATCGCCGGTTCTGCGACGGGCAGATGCCGCCCGAGGCGCGCATCATCGGGGCGGCCCGCACCGAGCAGGACAGTCCATCGTGGCGCGCGCAGGTGGTCGAGGCGATCGAGACCTTTCTTCCGGCCGCCAAGCGCGACCCCGGCGGGGTCAAGGCGTTTTGCGAAAGGCTGAGCTATGTGGCCGTGGACGCCACGGGGGATGCCGGTTGGGCCGATCTGAAGGGCGAGATGCGCGACGATGTTGTGCAGGCCTTCTATTTCTCGGTCGCGCCCAGCCTGTTCGGGGCATTGGCCGAGCGGCTGCATCACTTCAATATTGCGCGACAAGATGCCAGAATCGTGGTGGAAAAGCCATTCGGTCGCGACCTTGCCACGGCGCGCACGCTGAACGCCACGCTGGCCACACATTTCAGCGAGACGCAGATCTACCGGATCGATCATTACCTGGGCAAGGAAACCGTCCAGAACCTGATGGCCGTGCGCTTCGGCAACACGCTGTTCGAGCCGCTGTGGAATTCGCAATATGTCGACCATGTCCAGATCACGGTCGCCGAAGAGGTCGGCGTGGGCGGACGCGGGGCCTATTATGACAAGTCGGGCGCGATGCGCGACATGGTGCAAAACCATCTGATGCAGCTGTTGTGCCTGACCGCGATGGAACCCCCCGCACGGTTCGAGCCCAATGCCGTGCGCGATGAAAAGCTCAAGGTGATCCGCGCGCTCGACCCGGTCGCGCCCGAGCATATCGTGCGCGGCCAATACAAGGCGGGCGCCCATCCGTCCTATCTGCAGGACGTGGAAAACCCGGCCAGCCGGTCGGAAAGCTTCATCGCCATGAAGCTGCACATCGCCAACTGGCGCTGGAACGGCACGCCCTTCTACCTGCGCACCGGCAAGCGGCTGAAGGCGCGGAAATCGGAGATTGTGATCCATTTCAAGGAAACGCCGCATTCGATCTTTGATGCCGATGCGGGCAACCGGGCCAATGTGCTGTCGATCCGGTTGCAACCCGATGAAGGGATCGACCTGCGGGTGACGATCAAGGAACCGGGGCCGGGGGGCATGCGGCTGATCGATGTGCCGCTCGACATGAGTTTCGCCGATGCGTTGGGACCGGAAATCGCCGATGTGCCGGACGCCTACGAGCGGCTGATCATGGATGTGATCCGGGGCAACCAGACGCTGTTCATGCGCGGCGACGAGGTGGAGGCCGCCTGGGGCTGGACCGATCCGATCATCGCGGCATGGGAGGGGCGGGGCGACCGCCCGGTGCCCTATGAGCCAGGCAATACCGGCCCCGAGGAGGCCGCGATCTTGATGCACCGCGACAACCGCCGCTGGCGGGAGATCTGAGATGGACTTCGTCGAATACCCCGACCGTGACCTGCTGATGCTGGGGCTGGCCGACAGGTTGACCGCCGATCTGGCCGAGGCTTTGCGCCACAACGAAAGGGTGGGCTTTTCCGTGCCGGGCGGCACGACGCCGGGGCCTGTCTTTGACGTGCTGTCCGAACAGGCGCTGGATTGGGACCGGGTCGCGGTCGTGCTCAATGATGAGCGTTGGGTGCCCGAGGACAATCCGCGATCGAACACCGCCCTGATCAAGAAACGCCTATTGGTTTCAAAAGCTTCTGCGGCGACATTCATTCCGCTTTATGCCAAGTCGGAAACCCCTGAGGATCGCCTGGAAGAGTTGACCGCAGGGCTTGCGCCGCATTTGCCCTTGTCGGTTCTGCTGCTGGGGATGGGCGCCGACATGCATACGGCAAGCCTGTTTCCCGGCGCCGACAATCTTGCGGCGGCGCTGGCCGATGACGCGCCGCCGCTGATGGCGATGCGGGCCGATGGTGCGGGCGAGCCGCGGATCACGCTGACAGCACCTGTGCTGCGCGCGGCGATGAGCATCCACATCCTGATCACCGGCACCGACAAGCGCGCAGCACTGGAACGCGCGGCACGCCTGCCCGTGATCGAGGCGCCGGTGCGCTGCGTCTTGGGTCAAGCGATGGTGCATTGGGCGGAGTGAGGGCGATGGGCGATATCTGGCACGATCTGAAGGCGCATGCGGCGGCCATCGAGGGGCGCTCGATGCTGTCGCTGTTCGAAGACGATCAGCACGCCGCGCGGTTTTCGCGGCGTCTGGGCGACATGTTGTTCGACTTTTCCAAAACGCAGATCGACGACGCCGGGCTGGCGCTTTTGCTGAAGCTTGCGCGCGGGGCGGAGGTCGAGGCGCGGCGTGACGCCATGTTCGCGGGCGCCAAGATAAACGAGACCGAGGGGCGGGCAGTCCTGCACACTGCGCTGCGGGCCGAAACGGGGCCGATCCTGGTCGATGGGCAGGATGTGATGCCCGGTGTTTTGGCGACCCGGGCGCGGATGGCGGAATTTGCGCAACAGGTCCGGTCGGGCGAGATCCGGGGCGCGGGCGGGCCTTACACGGATGTGGTCAATATCGGCATCGGTGGCTCGGACCTTGGGCCGGCCATGGCGACGCTGGCTTTGGCGCCTTGGCATGACGGGCCAAGGGTGCATTACGTCTCGAACGTCGATGGCGCGCACATTCACGACACGCTGCAAGGGCTTGATCCGAAGCGCACATTGGTCATCGTTGCTTCCAAGACCTTTACCACCATCGAGACCATGACCAATGCCGATACGGCCCGGGCCTGGTTGGCACAGGGCGTTGCGGAGCCCGCGGCGCAATTCGCGGCCCTGTCGAGTGCGGTGGAGCTGACGACCGCCTACGGCATCGATCCGGCGCGTGTCTTCGGCTTCGAGGATTGGGTCGGCGGGCGCTATTCGCTCTGGGGGCCGATCGGGCTGGGCGTGATGCTGGCAGTAGGGCCGGAGCGGTTCGGCGAATTTCTGGACGGCGCCCGCGCGATGGATGAGCATTTCCGGCACGCACCGCTGTCCGACAACCTGCCTGTGCTGTTGGCACTGGTTGGGATATGGCACGCGCAGGTGCAAGGCCATGCGACGCGCGCGGTTCTCCCCTATGATCAGCGTCTGTCGCGGCTGCCCGCCTACCTCCAGCAGTTGGCGATGGAGAGCAACGGCAAGCGCGTGGCGATGGATGGCAGCGATCTGGCGGTGCCGTCTGGGCCCGTGGTTTGGGGTGAGCCGGGCACGAACGGTCAGCATGCGTTCTATCAGCTGATCCATCAGGGCACGCGCGTGGTGCCGTGCGAATTCATCGTTGCGGCGCAGGGGCATGAGCCCGATCTGGCGCATCATCACCGCCTGCTCGTGGCCAATTGCCTTGCGCAATCGGAGGCCTTGATGCGCGGCCGCAGTCTGGACGAGGCGCGCGCACTGATGACCGCCAATGGTCTGGAGGGGGCGGAGCGCGACCGTCAGGCGCGCCACCGCGTCTTTCCGGGCAACCGGCCATCCACCACGCTGATCTATCCGCAGCTGACCCCCTTTGTTCTGGGCCAGATCATCGCGCTTTACGAGCACCGCGTCTTTGTCGAGGGCGTGATCCTTGGCATCAACAGTTTCGACCAATGGGGGGTCGAACTGGGCAAGGAACTGGCCAAGTCGCTGGAACCGGTCCTGGCGGGCGTTACGGATGGCGCGGGCAAGGATGGCTCCACGCTGGCGCTGGTCGCCTTTGCGCGCGGTCTGTGACGCGAAACCCTCGGGCCCTGCGCCGACGGTGGGGGCGCGCTTTCGTATTTTGGGGAAGATGAAGCTGGTGGCCTGTGTTCGGGTGACTTGACCTTCCCGTTGGTTCGGGATGTGAAGGGCCGGGAGCGGGGACAGGTCACACGGCGATGACGGGAACGGCACTGAGGGAAACGCTGGTGACGCTGGCGATCGGCGCGGCAGGTGCGGCGTTGTTCTGGCTGATCGGGTTTCCGGCGGCGGTGTTGACGGGGCCTGCGGCGGCGGTGTCGGCGGCGACGCTGATGGGGGTGCCGACTCTGATGCCCGCGCGGCTGCGTGACGGCGTGTTCCTTGTCATCGGGGTGACCATCGGCAGCACGGTGACGCCCGAGGTGATCGCAACGGCGCTGACATGGCCGATTTCGCTGGCGGTGCTGGTGGTCACGCTGGTGGCGGTGGTGGTCGTGGCGCAGGCGGCGCTGATGCGCGGGTTCGGCTATGACAAGATGACCGCGCTGCTCTGTGCCACGCCGGGGCATTTGAGCTATGTTCTCACGCTCTCGACCGACCTCAACGCCGATGTGCCGCGGGTGGCGCTGGTGCAGACGGTGCGGGTGCTTTTGCTGACATTGGCGGTGCCGGTGCTGATCGCGCTCTGGGGGGTGGAGGGCACAGCCTACCTGACCGATTACGGCGCGATTTCGCCCCTCGCCTTGGCCGCCACCTTTCCGGTGGCGCTGGCGGTTGGCTGGGTGTTCTTGCGGCTGCATGTTCCGGCGGCGCTGGTGCTGGGGGGCATGGCGGTTTCGGCCATCGGGCATGGCACGGGTCTGACGCCCGGCACGATCCCGGTCTGGCTGCAAGTGGGCGCGTTCATGTGCATGGGCACGCTGATCGGCACGCGGTTTCGTGGGTTCGACCCAAGGGGCGTCTGGGCTGCGCTCGGGGCTGGCGTTGTGACGACGATCATTGCCTGCGCTGTGGCCGCAATCGGCGCCGTGGTCGCCTCGCATCTGATCGGCCTTGCCTGCGGCCGCGGCTCTGTTGGCCTTTGCGCCCGGCGGTGGAGGTGATGGCCGCCATCGCGGTCGAAACCGGGCTGGAACCGGCGTTGGTGGCGGCCCATCACGTGTTCCGCCTGCTGGCGCTGACCGTGATGGTGCCGTTGATGATCGGCCGGGTCCGCGCTTGAGACGAAAAAGGGCCGCATCCTTGCGAATGCGGCCCGAAGTCGGGTCAGGGAGGGAAAAACGAGCGGGTCAGGGAGGAGGAGGAGGCCCGCCGTTTCGATAGAATGCACAATGCCCCTGGGATGCGGCGGAAATCAGGCGTCGAGGAAACGATTTCAGGGTATTTCAGCGATCATCCGGTGACGTCCCGAGGCGCACAAGGCAAGCTTCGCGTGACTGCTCGCACGCAATAGGCGTTTCGTCGGCCTATCGAGGAAGGATGGAGCGGGTAGCGGGAATCGAACCCGCGCCAAGAGCTTGGGAAGCTCGTGTGATACCATTTCACCATACCCGCAGCGACCGCGAAAGTATCGCTCCTGCGCCCGGGCTTCAAGCCCAAACCACTGTTTTGAACATGATGCTTGGTCGGTCTCGAGGCGGGGAGGGAGCGGCGCTTGACCGCCCGGGTCCGGTCGAAACCCCTGAGGTCAAAGGGTAGGGCGCGCTTGCGGTGAACGCGTTGGTGAACGGAGCAACGGCAGGGCCAGCATGATGGCGAAAGCCGGGCCTTCGCGCCTTTTGGCACCCCAAAAGGCGGTTCTTGCAGGTCGTCCCCTTCAATTTTCGAAAAATGCGCCGTTCAGAGCGCAGGCAGGTCTTTTACAATACCACGCCACCGCTTATCGAAGGCGCAGGGCCGCGTGCACGGCAGGGACGCAGACATGAACGACCAAGGGCATTTTCTATTCCTGATATCGCTTTTGCCCTTTCTGGGCGCGCTGTTACCGGGGATCATGATTCGCGCGGGTCGTAACGCCTGCGCCAGCTTCACCGCCGTTCCGACGGCTTTGGCGCTGGTGCTCTTGCTGATCCTCGCGCCCGCAGTTCTACGCGGCGAGGTGATCGAGGCCGAAATCGCATGGCTGCCGCAGCTTGGGCTGTCGGTGTCCTTCTTCCTCGACGGGCTTGGGCTTTTGTTTGCCGCGATGATCCTTGGCGTGGGCCTGCTCATCACGCTTTACGCGCGCTTCTACCTGTCGGGCAAAGACCCGATGGGGCAGTTCTACACCTACCTGCTGCTGTTCCAGGGCGCGATGCTGGGCATCGTGATTTCAGACAACATCTTGTTGATGCTGATCTTCTGGGAACTGACCTCGTTGTCGTCCTTTCTTTTGATCGGGTTCTGGAAGCATTTGCCCGAAGGGCGGCAGGGCGCACGGATGGCGCTGGCCGTCACCGGGTCGGGCGGGCTCGCGCTGATCGGCGGCATGCTGATTTTGGGCCAGATCGCAGGCAGCTACCAGTTGACCGAGATCTTGCAGCAAGGTGACGTGATCCGGGCCTCGGAGTGGTATCTGCCCGCGCTGATCCTGATCTTGATCGGCGCCTTCACCAAATCGGCGCAATTCCCGTTCCATTTCTGGTTGCCGCACGCGATGGCCGCGCCGACGCCGGTTTCGGCCTATCTGCATTCGGCAACCATGGTGAAGGCGGGTGTCTTCTTGCTCGCGCGGCTCTGGCCGGTGCTGGCGGGAACGGATGCATGGTTCTACATCGTCACCACCACGGGCCTGATCACCATGGTGCTGGGCGCGCTGATCGCGCTGTTCAAGGATGATCTCAAGGCGCTGCTGGCGTTTTCGACTGTCAGCCACCTGGGCCTTTTGACGATGCTTTTGGGCTTTGGCACCCCCGCCGCAGCCGTGGCGGCGGTGTTCCACATCCTCAACCACCTGACGTTCAAGGCCGCGCTCTTCATGACGGCGGGCATCGTCGATCACGAGACGCATACCCGCGACATCAAGCGCTTGGGCGGTCTGCGCCATCTGATGCCCATCACCTTCGCCATCGGCACCATTGCGGCGCTGTCCATGGCGGGCATTCCGCTGCTCAACGGGTTCCTGTCCAAGGAAATGATGCTGGAGGAGGCCTCGCACACCGATTGGGCGGGCAGCGCCTTGGCCGTGCCGGTTCTGGCGACGCTTGGGGCATTGTTGTCGGTGGCCTATTCCTTCCGTTTCATCGTGCACGTGTTTTTTGGGCCCAAGCGCGACGACTATCCGCACAAGCCGCATGATCCGCCGTTTGGCCTCTGGGCCTCGCCTGCACTGCTCGCGGTGCTGGTGGTGCTGATCGGCGTGATGCCATGGCTGGCCGAAGGGATCGTGACAGCGGCCGCCAGTGCGGTCACGGGCGCGGATCTGCACCCGCATCTCAAGATCTGGCACGGGGTCACACCCGCGCTGTGGATGTCGGTCATCGCCGTGCTGGGCGGGGCTGTCCTGCTGATGCTGCACCGTCCGCTTGACCGGGCGTGGGCCATTGCGCCGCGACCCGAAGCCAAGGCGATCTTCGACCGGCTTGTCGCCGCGGTGGTCGCGCTGTCGCGCACCGTGACCGAGGCCACGCACAACGGCGCAATCAGCCGCTACCTTGCGATTTTCGTGGTTGCCGCGGTGGCGCTCGGGGCTGTGGCCTTCGCCGGCTCCGGCCTGTCGGCGCCGACGCGCGGCCTGTTGCCGGTGCCGCCGGTGATTGCCGTGGGCTGGCTGATGCTGGTCGTGGCCTGCATCGCGGTCGTGGTCAATCATCGCGAGCGCTTCACTGCTCTGGTGCTGATCGGGCTTATCGGTCTGACCATCTCGGCAGGGTTTGCCTACCTCTCGGCGCCTGATCTGGCGCTGACGCAGATCTCGGTCGAGACGGTGACGATCATCTTGCTGCTTCTGGCGCTGCATTTTCTGCCCAAGACCACGCCTGCCGAAAGCACGCTGGCGCGCAAGTCACGCGACGGGGTGATCGCCGTCGCGGCTGGCGGGGGCGTGGGTGCGCTGGCCTATGCCTTCTTGCAGCGCGACATCTCGACGATTTCGCAGTTCCACCTCGACAACAGCTACGAGGGCGGCGGCGGCACCAATGTCGTCAACGTCATCCTCGTCGATTTCCGCGGTTACGACACCTATGGCGAGATCATCGTGCTGGGGATCGCGGGCATGGTGATCTATGCGCTCGTGCATGCGCTGGTCGGCGGCCCCGCCGGGCGGCGGCTACGCGAGAGGGATTTCACGCAAGAGCGCTCGCGCGACCGGCACCCGCTGATGATGGTGGTCGTCACCCGCGTCTTGATGCCTATCGCCATTGTGGTGGGCGCCTACATCTTCTTGCGCGGTCACAACCAGCCGGGCGGGGGCTTTGTCGCGGGTCTGGTGATCGCCATCGCGCTGTTGATGCAATACATGGCATCCGGCTTTGCCTGGACGCAGGCCCGCAAGCGGATCGAATACCACACCATGATCGGCTTTGGCATCATCATCGCCGGACTGACCGGGGCAGGGGCCTGGCTCTCGGGAACGCCGTTTCTCACCTCGGCCTATACCTATGTCCACCTGCCGCCGATCGAGGAATTCGAACTGGCCACCGCCATGCTCTTCGATCTGGGCGTGTTCCTGACCGTTTTGGGGGCGGTGATGCTGATGCTCTACAGCCTGTCGCGGATCGCGCGCCTTGCCGGGGAAACCGTGAACACCGAGGCGATGGATTTCGATCCCGCGGACCGGGTCATCGACCAAAGACCGGGGGCCTGAGATGGAGATTCTTGTTGCCAGCGCCATTGGCGTGTTGACTGCGGGCGGGGTCTACCTGCTGCTGCGCCTGCGCACCTTTCCGGTCATCCTCGGGCTTGCCCTGCTGTCTTATGCGGTCAACGTCTTCCTTTTCGCCAGCGGACGGCTGTCCATCGACCAGTCCCCGATCCTGGCGCGCTACGGTGAGGGGTCCTATACCGACCCGCTGCCGCAGGCGCTCGTTCTGACCGCCATCGTGATCTCCTTCGGGATGACGGCTGTTCTGGTGATGATCGGCCTTGCCGCCTATCTGGAGGCCGACAGCGACCGTATCGACATCGACGCGGCCACGGATGGCGATGACGACCAGCGCGGGGGGGCCGTGTGATGCACTGGATCATCCTTCCCGTCGTTCTGCCCGCGTTGCTGGCGCCGGTCATCGGCTTCGTCATGCGCCATGACATCGGGTTGGCGCGGATCGCCTCGGTCGCAGGCAGCGTGCTGCTGTTGGCGGTGGCGCTTGGTCTGGCCGGACTGGCCGCCGATGGCCACACCCATGTCTACCGGCTGGGCGACTGGCCCGCGCCCTTCGGCATCGTGCTGGTGCTCGACCGGTTGTCGGCGCTGATGGTGCTGCTCACCGCCACGCTGGCGCTGATCGTGCTGATCCATGCCATCGCCACCGGCTGGGATGCGCGCGGCAAGCATTTCCACGCGCTGTTCCAGTTCCAGCTCATGGGCATCTGCGGCGCCTTCCTGACGGGCGACGTGTTCAACCTGTTCGTGTTCTTCGAGGTGCTGCTGATCGCATCCTACGGTCTGATGATCCATGCAGGCGGGCGCGACCGGATCAAGGCGGGCCTGCAATATGTCGTGATGAACCTTGCGGGATCGACCCTGTTCCTCTTCGCGCTCGGCACGCTTTACGCCTCGACGGGCACGCTCAACATCGCCGATCTTGCGGTCGTGATCCCGACCATCCCGGCGGAGGAGGCGGCGCTGGTGCGGGTCGCCGTGATCCTTTTGATGATCGTCTTTGCGGTCAAGGCGGCGCTTTTTCCGGTTCAGTTCTGGCTGCCCGCGACCTATGCCAATGCGCCCGCGCCGGTGGCGGCGCTCTTTGCGATCATGACCAAAGTTGGGGCCTATGCGATCTTGCGCATCCACACCACGTCCTTTGGCCCCGGCATCGAGGCGACCGAGGATCTGGCCACGACATGGCTCTTTCCCGCCGCCATCGTGACCATCGCCGTCGGCGCCTTCGGCGTTCTGGGCGCGCGCCGCCTGATGCCGCTGATCGCCTTTTCGGTCGTGGGCTCGATGGGCACGCTGCTGGTCGCGGTCGCGGTGTTCTCGCCGCAAGCGACCATGGCGGCGCTCTACTACCTGGTCCATTCCACCCTTGCCGGCCGCCAGCCTGTTCTTGATCGCCGATCTGGTGGTCAGCCGCCGGGCGGGCGACTGCGCTGGTGCCTGCGGCCGCGACGGTGCAAAACGGGCTGTTCGCCGCCCTCTTCTTCGGCGCGGCCATCGCCATGGCAGGGATGCCGCCGCTCAGCGGGTTTTTGGGCAAGCTCTTGGTTCTGGACGCTTTGCGTGAGCCGGGCACACTGGTCTGGGCATGGTCGGCCATATTGGGAGGCTCGCTCTTGACCATCGTGGGTTTCGCGCGGGCGGGAAGCGCGTTGTTCTGGTCCTCGACCGCGATAGCAGCATCCTGCAACGCGCAGCCGCTCGGACCTGCCAGCAGGTCCTGCGGAACTGGCGCCGGTCATGCTGGCGCTGGGGCTGTCTGGCGGCGCTGGCGGTGTTTGCGCATCCGGTGGCGGACTATCTTGAGGCGACGGCGCTGCAGGTCTTCGACCGGGCGGGCTATGTCGCGCGCCGTCCTGGCACCCGGCGGGGAGAGCTGAGCGCATGCTGGCACGTCTGGTTCCCCATCCGCTGCTGAGCCTGGCTCTTGTGTTGGTCTGGCTTGCCCTGGTGAACAAGGTCACGTTGGGCAACCTGATCCTCGGGGCAGGCTTCGGCCTTGCGGTTCCGATGCTGACGGCGGCCTATTGGCCCGACCGGCCCCGCATCCGCAACCCCTTGGCGGTCCTCGAATTCGTGCTGATCGTGCTGTGGGACATCGTGGTGGCCAATGTGCAGGTCGCCTTGATCTTGCTGTTCCGGCCCGAGGCGAAAATCCGCTCGGTCTGGATCTGCGTGCCAATCGAACTGACCTCGGCCGAGGCGATCACGGTTCTGGCGGGCACCATCACCATGACGCCCGGCACGGTCTCGGCGACGCTGTCGGCCGATGCCACCTCCATCCTTGTGCATACGCTTGACACCGATGACCCCGACGCCGTGCGGGACCAGATCAAGTTGCGCTACGAGCGCCGCCTGAAGGAGATTTTTCCATGATCGAGATGGCTTTGATCTTTGCCGCCGCCTGCTACGGCATCGCTCTGGTCCTTGACCTGTGGCGGATCGTGCTGGGCCCGCATGCCGCCGACCGCATCCTTGCGCTCGACACGATGGTGATCAACGTCATCGCCCTTCTGGTGCTGTATGGCATCTGGCGCGGCACGGCGATCTATTTCGAGGCGGCGATGCTGATCGCCATGGTGGGATTCGTGTCAACGGTCGCTTACTGCCGCTTTCTTCTGCGCGGCGACATCATCGAGTGAAGGGGGCGGACCATGGGACTTGTCGGTGAATTTCTGATCGCGCTGGCGCTGGTCATCAGCGGCATCTTCGGCTTTGTCGGCTCCTTCGGGCTGGTCCGGCTGACAGATACGCTGCAACGCCTGCATGCGCCGACCAAGGCGACGACGCTGGGCGTGGGCGGCATGCTGATCGCCTCGATGATCTGGTTCTACGTCGAAAAGGACCAGTTTTCCTTTCATGAATTGCTGATCACGCTGTTCTTGTTCCTGACGGCCCCGGTGACAGCGCATTTCATCGCAAAGGTCTACATGCTCCAGAGCCTGCGCAAGGAAGACCTGCCCGAAAGCGGCGGTCCGCATGGCTGGTCGGTCTACGAGGATGCACCGCAAGGTCCGCCCAAACCCTGACCGGACCACAGGGCCAAAGGGCAAAGGGGGGACATGTCCGACATCATCACGCCGCAGCAGGCCGCAGCGCGGGTTCTGGGGACCGGAGAGGTTGCGTTGATCGACCTGCGCGAGGCCGGGCCGTTTTCCGAGGGTCATCCGCTTTTTGCAGTGCCCTGTCCCTTCAGCGAGATGGAACCCGCGATCGGCGCGCTGGTGCCGCGAGGTTCCGCCCCCATCATCTTGATCGATGGCGGCGACGGGATCGCCGAGCTGGCCGCCGAAGGGCTTGCAGACATGGGCTACAGCGATGTGTCGGTCGTCGCAGGCGGCACGCCCGCTTGGGCCGCGACGGGATACACGCTCTACAAGGGGGTGCATGTCCCCTCGAAAACATTGGGCGAGCTGGCGGAACTGGCGCTGCACCCGCGCCCCGTGGTGCCCGCCGATCTGGCGGCATGGCTGGCGGGGGCGTGACGTCTTGTTCTTCGACACGCGGCCCGCGGCGGAACATGCCAAGATGACCGTGCCCGGTGCCACCTGCCTGCCCAACGGGGAGTTGCCCCATCGTCTCGACAGCCTGCCCGCGGGCCTGCCCATCGTGCTGACCTGCGCGGGCCGAACGCGCGGCATCGTCGGTGCGGCCAGCCTGTCGCTGATCGCGCCCGAGCGCGAGGTCTGGTGGCTCGAGGACGGCACACAGGGCTGGCGACTGGCAGGGCTCGATCTGGTCCATGACGTGACGCCCGCGTCCCTGCCGCCGGGCGACCCGGACGCGACCCGCACCCGGGCGGAAAGATTCATCGACCGACACAAGATCCCTGAAGCGGGGGCCATCGAGGTGGCAGCGATGCTGTCCGACATCACCCGCACAACCTATGTGCTGGATGTGCGCGACCTGTCCGAGGTCGCGGCCGACCCCGTGCCCTGTGCCCGGTCCGCGCCGGTGGTCACGCTGGTGCAGGCAACCGACCTGTTCATCGGCCTGCGCCGCGCCCGGGTGGTGCTGGTCGATGATCTGGGCCTGCGGGGCGCCTTGGCCGCCTATTGGCTGCGCGCCTTGGGCCTTGAGGTCGCGGTCTGCACCGTCACCGACGCGCTGCGCGCCCTGCCATCCGCCGCACGACCCGAGGCCGCCATCGCTCCGGCGCGCCGGATCTCGGCGGAATCTGCGCTGGCGGATGTGGCGGCGGGCAGGCGCGTCTGGTCGATCTCCGCGCCTCCGCCGCCCACCAGAAAGGCACGGTCGCAGGCGCGCAATGGTCGATCCGGCCCCGGTTGCGCGATTTGCCCACGAACCTGGCCGCGCTCTACCTGATCGGTGAGGCAAGCCCGCGCGCCGATCTGGCGGCAGCCATGCTCGCGGCGCAGGGCCACCCCGATGTGCAGGTGGTCGAGGGCGGATTGCCCGCGCTGGCAGGGGCAGAGGGCGGCGATTGTTGCGGGGCTGCGATGGACCTTGTCCGCGGCGGTCGATGTCATCAGCTTCGCCCATGGCCGTCATGACGGCGATGCCGATGCCTCACGCCTGTATCTGTCGTGGGAAAAGGGCCTCGTCGATCAGTTGAGCGCGGAGGAACGGGCGCAGTTCCGCCTGACCGCCTGACCGCCTGATCCGCCGGGCGGGCGCCTCGCCCCTTGAGCCTGTGCGCCCACCCGGTCTAACTGGCGGCATGGCCATTCTGACCGTCACGCTCAACCCCGCGCTCGACCTCGAAACCACAACGCCCGAGATCGTGCCGGGCGAAAAGCTGCGCTGTACTGAGCCCGCGCGCGACCCGGGCGGCGGCGGGATCAACGTGGCGCGCGCCATCGTGCAACTGGGTGGCGCGGCCACGGCGCTGGTGGCGGCAGGCGGCGCGGGCGGCGACACGCTGGAGCGGGATGCTGCACTGCGCGCTCCGTGGCGATCCGGCGTCTGCCCGCCCCGGGCGAGATGCGGCAGAACCTCTCGGTGATCGAGGCGGCCACGGGGCGCCAGTTCCGCTTCATCTTTTTCCCCGGGCCGACATGGACCCCCGCGGACATGACGGCCCGCGACCGAGGCGCCATCCGCGCAGTGCATGCCGGGGGATTGGGTGGTTCTGTCGGGCTCCCTGCCGCCGGGCGTGTCGCCCGGCTGCATTCGGTCGAGTCTGGTGCGACGATTGACTGGACAGGGCGCGCGGGTGGTCGCCGACACATCGGGCGCGGCGCTCGTTGCTTTGGCAGGGGCGCGTACGGGCATGGCGCTTTTAGCAGGGGTGGATTTCGAAGAATCCGTCGCACTTGCAGGTCATGCCTTACCGACCGCCGCCGACAGCGCAGCCTTCGCCGCTGATTTGGTGGCGCGGGGGCGGCCGATGTCGTGATCGTCGCGCGAGGCGCCGAGGGTTCGGTTCTGGGGAGCCGTGGTGCGGTGGATCGCGCCTGCCGCCCGGGTGCAAGTGGTCTCGCGCACCGGGGCGGGCGACGGTTTCGTGGCCGGTGCTGTTCTTGCCCTGTCGCGCGGCCTGCCATTACCCGAGGTGTTGAGCCACGGATGCGCCGCAGCCAGCGCGGCGGTGACGACGGCGAGCGACGGAGTTGTGCGAGGCCGCCGTGATGCGAGGCCCCTGCTGCCGCAGAGCCTTTCCCGGCCCGTCTGACTGACCCGATTGATTCGAGCGAACGATGGTTGGGGCAGGGGCTCTGACCTGTCTTGGGCAGGCGGGATCTTGAAAGGGGACCGCAAGCGCTTTGGGATGCTCAGGGCGGCGCCCAATACGACTGTCTCGTTTGATTTACAGTTGAATATGTCAGGCTAACGTGACAGCCTGTAATCGGTGGCGTTGCGAGGTTTCGTGCGCGGCGTCCGGGAACGGCGTGGCATTGTGCCCGCCGGTTGCAATCGCAAGAAAGGAGGGGCGGCGCATGTCCGACGATCCCGATAAGGTCTGGCCGACCGGTCTGACCCTGAAAGAAGCAGAAGAGGTACATAGCTACCTCATCGACGGCACACGCGTCTTCGGCGCGATCGCGCTCTTGGCGCATGTGCTGGTTGCCGTGTCCACGCCGTGGCTCGGCTGAGGGGGAAACATCATGAATAATGCCAAGATGTGGCTCGTGGTCAAACCGACCGTGGGCGTTCCCCTGTTCCTCGGCGCCGTGGCAGTGGGGTCTTTTGCCGTCCATGTGGCGGTGCTGACCAACACGACATGGGTTGCGGATTTCCTCTCCGGCAGCTCAGTAGGCAGTGAAACCGCTGCGCTGGCGACCGATCAGGCCATCGTTCCGGCATCGGGTGAGGCGGCGGCACACCCGATGTATATCGAAGCGAATGCCGACGGCACCCAGTCGATGAGGGTGATCCTGCCCGATGGCCGGACCGCGACTTTGGTGGTGGAAGATCTGACCCAGGCCGCGCTGCGGCAGTAAGGGCTGATCTGATGCCGAACGACCGTGACAAACGGGTCGGAGGCCGCGGCTGATCCCGCACCCCCGACCCGATTCCGGCCCGCCCCCGGAGCCATTACGAACACGGGCGAACTGGACGAAGAATACCGATGGCCAGCCTCCGCGACACCGCGCTCAGCAAGATACAGGGCATCGCACCGCGTTTCCTGCCCTTTGCCGATGTCGCGACGGAGGCTGTGCCGCTCTCGCGCCTGCTGCGCTTGTCGCTCTTTCAGGTGACGGTGGGCATGGCGCTGGTGCTGCTGGTCGGCACGTTGAACAGGGTGATGATCGTGGAACTGTCGGTTCCCGCCACGCTCGTCGGATTGATGATTGCCCTGCCGCTCGTTTTCGCGCCTTTCCGCGCCTTCATCGGCTACAGGTCAGATATCCACAAATCCGCGCTTGGCTGGCGACGCGTGCCCTACATCTGGAAAGGCACGATGCTGCAATTCGGCGGCTTCGCCATCATGCCCTTCGCGCTACTGGTGCTCTCGGGCTACCGGGAGGCGGCGGATGCGGCGCCTTGGATCGGCCAATCTGCCGCGGCGCTGGCCTTTTTGCTGGTGGGCGCAGGCGTGCATACGGTGCAGACCGTGGGCCTCGCGCTTGCCACCGATCTGGTCGAGGTCGAGGATCAACCCAAGGTCGTGGGCCTGATGTATGTCATGCTGCTTTTGGGCATGATCGCATCGGCCCTGATCTTTGGCTGGCTCTTGCAAGATTACACGCCCGGCAGGCTGATCCGCGTGGTGCAGGGCGCGGCGGTGGTGACAGTGGCCCTGAACCTCATCGCCCTTTGGAAGCAGGAGCCACGCGATCGCGCGCGTGCCGCACGGGTCGAGACGCATCCCGAATTTTTCGACGCCTGGCGGCTTTTTGTGCGTGGACGCACGGCGGTGGGCCTTCTGGTCGTCATCGCGCTGGGGACCATGGGTTTCGGCATGGCCGATGTGGTGCTGGAGCCCTATGGCGGGCAGGTGCTGGACATGTCGGTGGCAATGACCACGCGGCTGACGGCCGTGCTGGCGGGGGAGGGCTGATCGGCTTTGCCATCGCCTCCAAGGTGCTGCTTGACGGGGTTGCGCCCATTGATGTGGCTTGGTGGGGTACGCTGATCGGCATTCCCGCCTTCGGCCTTATCATCGCGGCTGGCCCGATGGGCGAAACGCCGATGTTCGTGATCGGCACGGGCCTTGCGGGGCTTGGTGCGGGCCTCTTCGGCCATGGCACGCTGACGGCCACGATGCGCAGCGCGCCGCGCGCGCAGGTCGGCCTGGCCCTTGGTGCTTGGGGCGCGGTCCAGGCGACCGCGGCCGGGATCGCCGTTGCGCTTGGCGGCGTGATCCGCGACGTGGTCGCGGGCCTGCCCGGCGCCGAGACTTTCCGCCCCGAGGTGCCCTATACACCGGTTTTCAGCCTGGAACTGGTGCTTTTGGCCGCCACCGCGGTGGCCATCTTGATGTTCAAACGCAAACAGGCTCGTCTTGACCAGACCGAACGCTATCATCAACCACGGCAGGATCGACCGGACCCACCAGCCGCACCAACTGCATTTCACGCCGCGGAGGCGGCGGCACAACGGAGGGGATACCCATGACTAGGATCATTACGCGGTATTTCGACAGCGCTGAGAAGGCCCGCCGGGTCCGGCATGAACTGGTGAAGATGCAGCGGTTCTCGCCGCGGATCGTGGATCTTTATGACACGACCGACGGGCTGGCGGACACGCTGACACGCGCCCATGTCGACAGGGCGACGGCAAAGGCCTATGAGGAGCGGCTGGCCAAGGGGTGGCGCCGTCTTGCTTGTCAGGGCCGGGTACAGGCCGCTTGGCGTGGCAAGGACGACGCGCGAGGTGACCGCCGAGATGGGCGCGGTCGACATGGGCGGCCTTGTTCAGGAAGTCGAGGTCAAGGACGCGCCCGAGCCCCTTGCCAACAGCCTGTTGCTGGATCATCCCCACATTCTGACCCGTGAACGGGTGCCGGGCAGCACGACCTATCACATGGCCAATTGGCCGATCCCGCTGATCAGCCGCCGCAAGCCGATGACCGAATCGATCATCGAGCCTCATGCCTATATGGCGAACTGGCCCATTGGGCACCTCGTGCCGCATGATGTCCGCTACGGTCGTTTTCCCTTCGGCCTGCTGGTTCCCGGCAACAAGTTCATGGCGAAGTTTCCCTTTGCCCATATCGTGCCGGGCCACAAGTTCATGGCGGGATTTCCCTTCGGCCACATCGTGCCGGGTCACAAGCACATGGCGGGCTTTCCCTTCGGTCACATCGTTCCGGGCCACAAGTTCATGGCCAGATTTCCGTTCGGGCATCTGGTTCCAGGGGGTATGCGGATGGCGAACTGGCCCTTCCCGCTCCTCATCAACGGCAAGCCCGGAACGAATTCGATCATCCCGGATGGACCCCGGATGGCGAATTTCCCGATTCCGCTTCTTAGCGAACGAAAGCCCGCGGACAGTTTCGCTTTCCCGCGTCATGCGCGGATGGCCAATTTTCCGCTGCCACTGCTCAGTCGGCGCAAACCCTTCACCGGGTCGATCTTCTCCAAACATGCGCGTATGGCCGACTTTATCTTGCCGCTCGTAACCAGCTCGGCCCGGAGAGCACCGGATGCGGACAAGCGCTGGTCGTTCTCGAGGATGCTGGGATTGCCGACCCTGAAGCCCCGCTGATCCAGCATTGCCCTTGAAAACCAAAAGGCCGGGCAGAGTGCCCGGCCTTTTACATTTCCGGCTATTGGGCCCCGGTCATTCTGCAGCCGCGCGCTTGGGCAATACCCAGCCTGGCCGCACGAAATGGCAGGTGTAGCCATGCGGGATGCGCTGCAGGTAATCTTGATGCTCGGGCTCCGCCTCCCAGAAGGGGCCGACCGGCTCTACCTCGGTCACGACGCGGCCGGGCCACAGGCGTGAGGCCTCGACATCGGCTATGGTGTCGAGCGCGCATTGGCGCTGCGCCTCGTCGACGTAGTAGATCGCCGAGCGGTAGGACATGCCGCGATCATTCCCCTGCCGGTTGGGCGTCGTCGGGTCGTGGATCTGAAAGAAGAACTCCAAGATCTCGCGGTAGCCGATGACCTCCGGATCGAAAATGATTTCGATCCCCTCGGCATGGGTGCCGTGGTTGCGGTACGTCGCATTCGGCACGTCGCCGCCGGTATAGCCCACACGGGTCGCGATCACCCCTGGCTTGTGCCGGATCAGTTCTTGCACGCCCCAGAAACAGCCGCCTGCCAGAACCGCCCGCGCGCGTTGTTCGCTCATTCCACATCCTCCACCTGATCGAGATAATCGCCGTAGCCTTCCGCCTGCATGTCGTCGCGGTGGACAAAGCGCAGCGAGGCCGAGTTGATGCAGTAGCGCAAGCCGCCCCGGTCGCGCGGCCCGTCGGGAAAGACATGTCCCAGATGGCTGTCGCCATGGGCGGAGCGGACCTCGGTTCGGATCATGCCGTGGCTCATGTCACGCAGTTCGGTCACATGGGCAGGCTCGATCGGCTTGGTGAAGCTGGGCCAGCCGCAGCCGCTCTCATACTTGTCCGACGAGGCAAACAGTGGCTCCCCCGAGACGAGGTCGACATAGATGCCGGGTTCCTTGTTGTGCAGGTATTCGCCAGTGCCGGGCCGTTCGGTGCCCGAGGCCTGCGTGACGCGGAATTGCTCGGGCGTGAGCCGGGCAATGGCGTCTGGGTCCTTGGTGTATCGGGTCATGATCGCTCCTGATCGCGGGATAGGGGGGATATGGGGTCGCGGGCGCCGTCTGTCCAATGGTGAGCCGACATGAAAACGCCCTGCGCGGGCACGCAGGGCGGTCAGGTCGCGCGGTGATGGGGTGGGGCCGCGCGCGGGGTCAGCCCCAGGTGCGCACCGGGCCGCAATCCATGTGCACGAAATTCGATCGAGCATAGCGCCCGACGCCGCCACCATTGCAGGCACGCGCGGCGTTGAAGATCTGGTTGACCGAGCGGGAGTTTATCCGCAGATCCGCTGCTTCACCCTGCATGTGGAGCGAATTGCGCGCCACGCCTGAGGACCGGCTGCGCAGCATGGCGTTGGTTTCAGGGCTGCGGTAGCCTGACAAGAGCATGTAGGGCTCCGGAGGTTTCGAGAAGGCGATGGGCTGCCGTCATGATGTCGATGGTGCGTGGGTCGATCCGGTGGACGCGGTCGTTGCGCCAGTCGCGCATGAAGTGATTGACCTCTTCCAGCGCGGGAGCGATGTAATCGCCTTCGATCCAGTAGATCATGTTGATCGTTTCGCCGGCGCGGCCGTTGTACATGGTGATCCGGCGGATATCGCCCGCGCCGCGCAGCAGGCCAGTGGCGTTCGCCATCACCGGCGCTGCAGCCACGGCCGTAGCCGCAAACGCGCGCAACAATGAGCGGCGCGATAAGTTCGTCATGGTCATTGGTCAGATTGCCCCATCTTTTGCCCGTACATGCCACACAAGTTCCTTGTGCCGGAACCTTCAAGTTGCGTGCCATCCCCACAGGCGCTGTGTGTTGGATGACACAAACGAAACTTTTCGGGAAGCGCGAGTTATGCACAGCCGGTCACAACCCACGCATTTCGGCGAATTTTCGCCGGTTTTCCGAATCGATGGCGGATAAATCTTCCCTTCAGGCGCTTCCTTGGCCGGTTCCGGCCCGTGCGTCCCCCTGCGCTGCCGGTTAGGGCAAGGTTCGGTGTCAAGAGCACGACATGGCGGGAAATCCACCGTTGCACGTCGGAAGCTATGAGAAAAAACTTGCGATAATGTGAATGGACACCATGGGTCTTTCCCTGAAAGAATAAGCCACTAGCTGGTACCGAAGTTTCCTTGCCACAGGATGTTGCCTATGCCGTTGTCTTTCGCCCGCTCTGCGCTTGTCGCAGTCTCGCTTGTGCTGGTGCCTGTCGCCGTGACTGCGGTTATTCCGGTACCCGCTTCGGCGCAGGCTTTTTCGGCATTGCGGCAGGTCCATCGCCGGGGCCGCGGCGGTCGACGAGGCGTTGGTTGCTTTCTATCGGGACCGCGATTTCGGGCCGGTCTGGACCGTGTCGAGGCCGCCGACCGCCGCAACGCCCTGCTGCGCGCGCTGGAACAGGCGGGCGCGCATGGCCTCGCCGGTCGCCCGCTACGAGACCGGGCGCTGCGCGCGGCCTTTCGCGACGCGACCAACCCATGGCTACGGGGCCAGGCAGATGTGATGGCCAGCCGCATTTTCCTGCAATATGCGCAAGATGTGCATGGCGGGTTCCTCGACCCCTCGACAATCATTCCCGACATCTTTCAAGATCAGCCGCACCGCGACCCCTATGCGTTGATGACGGAATTCCTCGACAGCAACCCGCATCAGTTCATGGACACCTTGCCGCCGCAGACGCCTGGTTACACTCGGCTGATGCGCACAAAGTTCCAGCTTGAGGAATTGGCTGCCAATGGCGGCTATGGTCCGACCGTCCAGGCAGGCAGTCTGCGTCCCGGCGATGCCGGCCCGGCCGTGGTGCAACTGCGCAACCGCCTGATGCGCATGGGCTATCTGGACCGTTCGGCGACGGCCGAAGTACGACGGCACGCTGCGGGCGTGCTGTCAGTGGCCTTTCAGACCAACCACGGGATCACCGCAGACGGCATCGCGGGCGAGGCGACGATCCGCGCCGTGAACCGCTCTATCGAGGATCATTGGAACGAGATCGTGCTGTCGATGGAACGGCACCGCTGGCTCAATGACGGGCAGGTGCATGACCGGCTGATCTACGTCAACCTGACCGATTTCCACACCCGTGTCATTGACGATGGCGAGGTGACCTTTGTCACCCGCTCGGTCATCGGAGCACGCGACCGCCAGACGCCCGAGTTCTCGGACGAGATGGAGCATATGGTCATCAATCCGTCGTGGTATGTGCCCCGATCGATCGCGCAGCGCAGCTATATTCCGGGCATCCTTGCCGGGCGCGGCACCTACATGCAGCTCCTCAGTCGAGCGGGCGGCCTGTGAACCCGGCCAGCATCGACATGAGCCGCTACACCGTGAACAACTTTCCCTTCGACCTGCGCCAGCCCCCCGGACCGCGCAACGCGCTGGGGACGGTCAAGTTCATGTTCCCCAACCGCCACGCGATCTACCTGCATGACACGCCCGAACAGCACCTGATGAACAGCGAGGTGCGGGCCTATTCCTCGGGCTGCATCCGTTTGGCCGATCCGCATGAATTCGCCTATCACCTGCTTGCGCGGCAGACCGACGACCCGGTGGGCTTGTTTCAGGGTGTCCGCGCCACCGGCGAAGAAACCTATGTTCACCTCGACGTGCATATCCCGGTTCATCTGACCTATCTGACCGCGTGGGTGGAATCGGATGGCCACATCCAGTTTCGGGGCGACATCTACGGGCGCAACGCGCAGCTGTCGCGGGCGGTTCAGGCGCTTGGGGTGGTCATGCCCGAGGCATCCAGCTAAACCCTGTCCCCGCGGCACCAGCGTGCTAGGGACTTTGTCGGCGAGCTACAGCATCAAAGATATCGCGGCCTCTCTGGGCGCCGAGGCGTTGGGCGACGGCAGCATCGTGGTGACCGGCGTGGCAGAGCCTGGTCGCGCTGGCCCTGATGATCTGGCCATGGCGATGAGCGCGCGATATGCCGAGGACCTACGCGGTCGGCAAGGCGCGCTGCCGTGATCAGAGTAGGCAGCGATTGGCGCGCGCTTGGGCTGAAGGCCGCCATCGTCGCACCAAGGCCGCGCATCGTCATGGCCCATGTGACCGCCGCGATGGACCCCGGCCCGCACATCGCCCCCGGAATCCACCCCAGCGCGGTGATCGACCCCACGGCCGTGATCGGCGCCGAGGCGTCCATCGGCCCCTTCGTCGTGATTGGCGCGGCTGCGTCCATTGGTGCGCGGGCGCGCATCGCCAGCCATGTCTCCATCGCCGAAGGCGCGCAATTGGGCGATGACGCGCTGATCTTGCAAGGGGCGCGCGTGGGCGCGCGGGTCGTGATCGGCGACAGGGTGATCTTGCAGCCGGGTTGCGTCATCGGCGGCGACGGGTTCAGCTTTGTCACCCCCGACACCAGCCAGGTGGAACGCACCCGCGCCAGCCTCGGGCGGGCGGATGCGGCGGTGAACCCGCAGGGCTGGACGCGCATCCATTCGCTGGGATCGGTCCGGATCGGCGACGATGTGGAGATCGGGGCGAATGCCACCATCGACCGCGGCACGCTGGCCGACACCACCATCGGCGATGGCACCAAACTCGACAACATGGTCCATATCGGACACAACTGCCGGATCGGGCGCGACTGCCTGCTGTGCGGGCAAGTCGGCATTGCGGGGTCCGTTACCATCGGCGACCGCGTCGTGCTGGGCGGCCAGACGGGCGTTGCCGACAATCTGGAGATCGGGTCCGATGTGGTGACTGGGGCCTCGACCATCATCTTGTCCAATGTGCCTTCCGGCCGCGCGCTTCTGGGCTATCCGGCGGTGCGGATGGAGACCCAGGTCGAGATGTACAAGGCGCTGCGCCGTCTGCCGCGTCTGGCCCAGACGGTCGCATCCTTGCAGAAAGCCGTTTTCAAGACCGACCGGACGCCGTAGATGACGCCCTAGATGGCAAGAGGGTGCGGGCATGACCGATAGCGTCAAGGACAAGGTGATCGCGATCATCGCCGAACAGGCGGTTCTGGAACCAGGTGACGTGACGCCCGAGGCGACGCTGGCCGATCTGGGCATCGACAGCCTGGGCCTCGTGGAATCGATCTTCGCCATCGAGGAAGCCTTCGACATTCAGGTCCCCTTCAACGCCAACGAGCCCGACCAGAGCGAGTTCGACATCTCGTCGGTCGCCGCCATCATCGCCGCCGTGGAGGCGCTGGTCGCCGACCAAAAAGGCGCCTGACCCGATCATGCGCCGTGTCGTCATCACCGGGCAGGGCACGATCAACGCGCTTGGGCAAGATGTGCCCACGACGCTCGAGGCGATGCGTGAAGGCCGTTGCGGCATCACCGATCTTGATCTGCGCGATGTCGACCGCCTGAGCATCAAGATCGGCGGACAGGTCAAGGGCTACGACCCCGAGGCGCTGTTCAACCGCCAGCAGATCGCGCTTTACGACCGTTTCACGCAATTCACCCTGATCGCCGCGCGTCAGGCGCTGGACAGTCGGGCCTCGCCTTTCGCAGGCGAACTGGCCACGCGGTCTGGCGTCGTGCTGGGCACCGCGGGCGGCGGCGTCAACACCTGGGACGAAAACTACCGCACCGTCTACGAGGAAGGGAAGAACCGCGTCCATCCCTTCGTCGTGCCCAAGCTGATGAACAATGCCGCCGCCTCCCATGTCTCGATGGAATGGAACCTCAAGGGACCGAGTTTTTCGGTGGCGACAGCATGCGCCTCATCGAACCACGCGATGGGGCTGGCCTTCCAGCTGATCCGGGGCGGTGGGGCCGATGTGATGGTCACCGGCGGGTCCGAGGCGATGCTCTCCTTCGGCGGCATCAAGGCCTGGGAAGGCTTGCGCGTCATGTCCAAGGATGCCTGCCGCCCCTTCAGCGCCAACCGCAACGGCATGGTGCAGGGCGAAGGCGCGGCCGTCTTCGTCTTCGAGGAATACGAGCATGCCCGCAAACGCGGCGCCGAGATCCTGGCCGAGGTGGTGGGCTTTGCCATGACGTCCGACGCCGCAGACATCGTCATGCCCTCGAAACAGGGCGCCGCGCGCACCATCGCTGGTGCGCTCAGGGACGCGAAACTCAACCCCTCGGACGTGTGCTACATCAACGCCCATGGCACCGGCACGGCGGCCAATGACAAGGTCGAATGCGCGGCTGTCGCCGATGCCTTCGGCCATCATGCCGACAATCTGATGATATCCTCGACCAAGTCGATGCACGGCCACCTGATCGGCGGCACGGGCGCGGTGGAGCTTCTGGCCTGCATCATGGCGCTGCGCGACGGGATCATCGCGCCCACCATCGGCTATGAGGAACCAGATCCGGAATGTGCGCTTGACGTGGTGCCCAATGTGGCGCGTGAGGCGCAGGTCGATGCCTGCCTGTCCAACGCTTTCGCCTTCGGCGGGTTCAACGCGGTACTGGCGCTGCGCCGCGCGCCTGACCCTCGCAATCTTGGAAACGCGACACGCCCGCCCCGTGACAGGGCGGGCGTTTGCGCGATGATCTTTCCGGATCAATCTGCAGCCGGGGCTTCCCCTTGCGCAGCGCGCAACTGTTCGAACAGCGCGATGGCGGCTTCGTTGCGGGCCTCGAGCGCCGCAAACCCGGCGGTGAATCCCCGCAAGGAGGCTTGCAGTTGCACGACCTGATCCGGGGCCGGCAGCGGCACCAGAGCCACGATGGCCGCGCCACCGGCACGGAAGGAGGCGACATTGGCCTCGGTCAGGCCCAGCCGCGCGAAGCAGCCGATGGGCTGGCAGAAGGCAAAGGGAAACTCGGCCCAGTTGCCGCTGTCCACCCGCAGGCGCAGGCCGGGCGTCAGCAGTGTGTCGATCCGGTGTCACGATGGTTGCGCCCGCCACCACCTCGCCCTCATCGGGAAGGTCGAACACGTTGAACTCGGCCACCGCACCACCGTTCTCGTCCAGCAAAAGCTGGTAGAGCTGGCAAGGTTCGGGCTGGCCTTCCTCGGCCCGGATGCAGCGGATTTCCCAATCGCCATGCGTCTCGGCGACATAGGTCTGACCGACCGGCAGCACTTCTTGGCCGATCGGCAGGCCATCCTCGACAGGGGCGGCTTCGGTCTGGGCAAGAGCCGCCATCGGCAGTGCGACCAACCCGGCCACAAGCGTTGCCACCAGAGGGATGCGGAAAGAATTCTGAACTGACATGCGCGGTTATCCTTTCGCGGCGTCGATACTGTCGCGCCTGTCGCTACCATGGTGCGCGGGCGCTGTCAGGGGCAAAATCGGCAGTCACCGGGCGGATTGGCGAGCCTTTGCCGGGATCGGCTGGCCCCGTTCCAAAAAGCGAAAGGGCCCGAAACCCGGACCCTTTGCATTTTTCTTCTCCCTGTCGGACTGGCCGACTTTCTGGACGGGACGCTATGTCAGACCATCGCATCCGTCAACCATCCAATCGGGCCGGGACGGACCTTTTTTCGAACGGTCGCAGATGCAGAAAAAAGCCGCGCCCGAAGCCCGGGCGCGGCCAGTTGACAGGGAGGAAGTCCGCACCGCGCAACCCTTGCGCGGCACCTCTTCACTCTGGCGCAGAAGGGTTAATTTTGTATTGTGCCGCGAAAGCATTTTCGGAGGCAGACCATGGACAACGGCATTTTCATCGGCGGCGGCGGCGAAGGCTACACCACCGCTCAGCACATGCTGCTGAAGTATGCCAACCGCCATGGTCTGATCGCGGGGGCCACCGGCACCGGCAAGACGGTGACGCTGCAAATCCTCGCCGAAGGGTTTTCCGCCGCCGGTGTTCCTGTGTTCTTGTCGGATGTGAAGGGTGATCTGGCGGGCCTCGCGCAGGCGGGAAGCGAGACGGGCAAGCTTCATGGCGCCTTCACCACGCGCGCAGCCACCATCGGCCTGTCCGATTTCGGCTATCGCGCCTGCCCGGTGACCTTCTGGGACCTGTTCGGTCAAAAGGGACACCCGGTGCGCACCACCGTCAGCGAGATGGGGCCGCTGTTGCTGTCGCGTCTGCTTGATCTGACCGAGGCGCAGGAAGGCGTGCTCAACATCGCCTTCCGCGTCGCGGACGAGGAAGGGATGGCGCTGCTGGATCTCAAGGACCTGCAGGCGCTTTTGACCTTCGTGGGACAAGCGCGCGCCAATCTGGGTCTGCGCTACGGCAACATCGCGCCCGCCTCCATCGGGGCGATACAGCGGCGGCTTCTGGTGTTGGAAGGGCAGGGTGCTGACCGGCTCTTTGGCGAGCCGGCGCTGGATCTCGCCGATCTCTTCCTCACCGACGCCAGCGGCGCGGGCCGGATCAACATTCTCGCCGCCGACAAGCTTATGGGCTCGCCCCGGCTTTATGCGACGTTCCTGCTCTGGCTATTGTCCGAGCTTTTCGAGGAACTCCCCGAAGTCGGCGATCCTGACAAGCCCAAGCTCGTCTTCTTCTTCGACGAGGCGCACCTGTTGTTCGACGATGCCCCCAAGGCGCTGGTCGACAAGGTGGAACAGGTCGCCCGGCTGATCCGGTCCAAGGGCGTGGGCGTCTATTTCGTCACGCAAAACCCCTCTGACGTACCCGAATCCATCCTCGGCCAGCTGGGCAACCGTGTCCAACACGCGCTCCGCGCCTATACCGCCAAGGACCGCACCGATCTGAAACAGGCCGCGCGCAACTACCGCGACAACCCCGCCTTGATATCGAAACCGCCATCCGTGAGGTCGGCACCGGCGAGGCCGTCACCTCTATGCTCGAGGCCAAGGGTATCCCCGCCATGGCCGAACGCACCCTGATCCGCCCGCCGTCAAGCCACCTTGGCCCGATTGCCGATGCCACGCGCGCCGCCCTCATCGGCATGTCGCCGCTGGCGGGCAAGTATGACACCTTGATCGACCGCGAAAGCGCCTTCGAGATCTTGCAGGCCCGCGCATCCGAGGCCGCGCGCGAGGCTGCAGAAGCCGAACAGGCGATGACGGCCGATGCCCCGGAACCCGCCCGCGAATTCACCTCTGCCCGACGCTACAGCGGCACCCGCGTCACCAGCGCCCCGGCCAAGCCCGCGGCGGCGCGGTCCCGGTCCTCCTCCTCGTCGCGGTCGGATAGCGTGGGCGAGGCCTTCGCCAAAAGCTTCGCCCGCCAGCTTGGCACCCAATCGGGCCGCGCCATCGTACGGGGCGTGCTCGGGGGCCTGTTCCGGAGCCGCTGACTCCTTCCCCGTTTCGAAGATATCCTGGGGGTCGCCATTGAACCGCCATTGGTCCGGGGGCAATGGCGACGGGGCTGGCCCCCTAGCAGCTTGTGATCACTTGTCTGGCCGGATCAATCCAAGCCCGCGCAGATAGATCCCGATCCCCGCCTCCAGCAGATCCTCGGGTGGAAAGGGGGATTGCGCGCCGGGGCGGCCACGCGCGAACAGTTCCACCACCCCGTGGCTCATCGCCCAGATATGGGCCGAGAACATCGCGGGCGGCGGACGTTTGTCAGGCGGGATGTGTTCCGACAGCGCCGCGGCCGCGCGTTCCAGCACCGCGCGCGACCGTCCCGCGGCGGCCGCCAGTTCCGGCGTGGCGTTGACGGCAGTGCCGCTTTCGAACATCGCCATGTAATGGCCGGGAAAACGGCGGGCAAAGGCCAGATAGGCCCGCCCCGTCGCCTCGAAAGCCGCAAGCGCCGAGGGCTGCCCCTTGGCAAAGGCATGCTCCATCAGGTCGGCGAATATCTCGTGACCCTGCAGCGCGCATTCCGCGATCAGCTGCTCGCGCCCCTCGAAATGGCGGTAGACGGCGGCGGGTGTGACGCCTGCGGTCTTTGCGGCCTCCGACAGGGTAAAGCCATTGGGTCCCATGTCCTCGATCAGATGCAGGGCGGCGTCGACTAGCGCCTGCCTGAGGTTGCCATGGTGATAGCCACGCTTGGTCATCGGCTCAGTCGGCCTGCGGGCTGGAATGGTCCGTCCACATCTCGGGCCCGCCACAGATCATCGGATCGGGGCGGCCGACAAGATCCTCGTCCTTGCCGTCATAGGCCACGTCGCACAGCATCGCCCGGATCACCGCCAACCGCGCGCGGCGCTTGTCATCGGACCGGATCACCGTCCACGGTGCGTGGGTGGTGTGGCCCAGCGACAGCGTCTCGGCGATGGCGTCGGAGTAGGCGTCCCAGCGCTTGAGCCCCTCGACATCGATCCAAGACAGTTTCCACTGCTTCAGCGGATCGCCTTCGCGGTCGAGAAACCGGCGCAACTGTTCCGCACGGCCCACGTTGAGCCAGATCTTGGTCAGGCGGATACCGTCATCGACCAGCATCTTTTCGAAATCGGGCAATTGGCGAAAGAATACCTGCCGCTGCTCGGGCGTGCAGAAGCCAAAGACATGTTCGACGACGCCCCGGTTGTACCACGACCGGTCGAAGAGCCTGATCTCGCCGCCGGCGGGCAAATGGTGGATGTAGCGCTGGAAATACCATTGCGCCGCCTCGCGGTCGGTCGGCTTGGATAGGGCCACCACGCCCGCCACGCGGGGGTTGAGGTTCTGGCGCACCCGCGCGATAGCGCCGCCCTTGCCGGCAGCGTCGCGCCCTTCGAACACGACCGCGACGCGCTGTCCGGTGTCACGCACCCAAGCGTGGTATTTCACCAGTTCGATCTGCAATCGCGCCAACTGATCCTCGTACTCGTCCTTGTCCATCCGGTGGCGGTAGGGAAAGGAGGGGCTCAGCACGCTGTCTTTCTTGGCGTCGCGGATCGCCGCGTGCACATCCTTCGGCGCGTGGTTTTCGTAGAAATCGGTGATGTCTCCGACGAAGGGAACGCTCATGCGCGGCCTGCCTTTGCTCGATATGTTATGGGCTTTGACATTAGGGGCTTGCCCCCTTCAGTTCAATCCGGCCCGCGCGGCGGCGCGGTCGATGGCGGCAACGACCGTTTCTGGCTCGGCGAAATGGGGCGAATGGCCGACGCCCGACAGGATCACGAGGTTTGCCCCGGCGATCTGGCGCGCCAGCGGTTCGGAATGGATGGAGGCCCAGACGGTGGTGTCGGCATCGCCGTGCAAAATCTCCACCGGCATGTCGATCTGCGCATAATCGGGAACCATGGCCCGAACCTCGGGCAGAATACTCGCGCGTTGCAGCGCGTTTTCGCGCAGCGCGCGACGTTGCAGGGTCAGGCCCGCACCGATGTAGTCGCTATAGCCCTCGGGCGTGGGCTGGGGGGCAAAGACGCTGGCGATGGTGTCGGTCACCACATGGTCGGGCACCCAGGCCGTCAGGACCGGCACGGCCAAAGCCTGCCCGAGCGGGTGCGACAAAACACGGTAGTAGGTCGAGAGCGGCCCCTCCCACGGGTTAGAAGCGGCGGCCAGCAAGATCAGGCCCGCCGTCGCCTCCGGATGTCGCGTGGCCCAGGCCAGTGCCACAGCACCCCCATAGGAATGGCCCAACACCAAAGGCCGCTCGACACCCAGTTGGCCGACCGCGCGCACCAGCACGTCTGCCTGCTCGAAGATCGTCGCGCCATCGCGGTCCAGCCGGTCGGAATGGCCAAGGCCGGGACGATCCACCACGGTAACGCGGTAGCGGTCCGACAAGCGCCCCGCCAGATCCATGGTGAAATCGCGTATGTTGCCGCTTGCGCCATGGATCAGAACGATGTCGGGGCCTGTGCCGACCTGCAACACGTGCAGCCGCGCGCCACCCACCGTCACGAACTGGCCCAGCGGCGGATACTCGGCCTGCGCGCGCGCCTCGTGGCGCGCCGCCTTCCACAGGGTCACGCCCCAGAAGACCGCCAGAAGCCCCACAAGGATCAAGAAGAACTTCATGTCCGCCAGTCGGTCGAACGCTGCCCGATCTCGGCCATGTCGAAGGGTGTGGTCTGATAGACCTCGGAGACCCAGTTGCCATAGAGCAAATGGGCATGGCTGCGCCACCGGTTCAGCGGCGCGCGCGATGGGTCATCGCCGGGGTAGTAGTTGACCGGAACGTTGATCGCGGTGCCTGCGTCAACGTCGCGGTCGTATTCCTGTTTCAGCGTGTCGCTGTCATATTCGAAATGATTGAAGATGTAGAGCGCCCTATGGATCGGGTCCTCGACCAGACAGGGGCCGACCTGATCGGAGGCCAAAAGCGTCACCAGCCCCGGCACGGCGTCGATCTCGGGCTGCTTCATCTCGGTCCAGCGGCTGACGGGGATGATGAAATCATCCGAGAAGCCGCGCAGATAGGGCGAGGACGGGTGCAAGACCTTGTGACGGAAACAGCCAAAGGCCTTGGCGGGCAGCAAGTGCTTTTCGACGCCATGGAAATGGTTGATCATGGCCATGCCCCCCCAGCAGACGCCGAAGGTGGAATGGACATGGGTTTGGGTCCAGTCAAAGACCTGTTGCAGCTCGTCCCAGTAGGTCACGGCCTCGAACGGCAGATGTTCAATGGGCGCGCCGGTGATGATGAGACCGTCGAATTTCTCGCCGGTGGCCGCCACCTCGGCAAAGGGGCGGTAGAATTCCTCCATATGCTCGGCGGCGGTGTTGCGCGTCTCGTGGTCCGTCATGCGGATCAGCGACAGCTCCACCTGCAGGGGCGAGGCGCCGATCAACCGGGCAAACTGCGTCTCGGTCTGGATCTTTTTCGGCATCAGGTTCAGCAAGCCGATGCGCAAAGGCCGGATATCTTGCTTGTCGGCCGCCTGTTGCCCCATGACCTGCACCCCCTCGTGGCGGAGGATGGAAAAAGCGGGCAAGGTGGAGGGCAGCTTGATCGGCATCTGGTGCTGTCAGGTCCTGTGCAAGAAGGGCTGAGTTAGGCGCGGGGCGTGGCCCTGCCAAGGGCGGCGGCCACCATGCTCACGGCATCTTGCGAGTCGCGCACGGCCTCCACCTCGGCGGCGGTGATGGTGATGCCCCAGTGTTTCGCCATCGCAGCGTAAAGCGGTGCGCGATGCGCCATGGCGCGGCGGTAGGCGTAGCGGATGAAGGCGTTGGGATCGGCACTGTCGGCCGTCAGGCCCTGTTCGTCAAGCCAGCCCTGCCAGAGCGGCAGCAGGAATTCCGGCTTGTAATACATCGGCTTGGGGTCACGTTCGAAACGGCGGATCAGTTCCTCGGTATGGCTTTCCGGCCCTTCGATCCAGACCATCAGACTGTGCGTCGAGAGCGTGCGCAGCACCTCGTCTTGCGCATCCTCGGGGTCCACCACCTCGCAGATGGAGCCACCGGTGTCGGCCACGAAATGCGGGTAGCCATACAGGTCGCGGGCGCGGTGGATGAAATTGGGCGTATCGAGCAGCGCGTTGACCTCGGCCCGGCGGTGCAGCGCCTGACGGCGCATGTATTCGTCGAAGGGCAGGCCGCCCAAGGCCCGATCGCCCGGTTTGCCCAGATAGGTCGACAAGGGGGCAAGATTGCCGAAGCTGATGTTGGACCCGATGTAGATCGAGTCCGATTTCAGCAACTCCGCCAGAAGCGGCACCTGCATTGCCTGCCGCTTGAGGTTATCGTTGATATGCTCGCCCATGTAGGCGGTGCCGATGCGGTAATCGATGGAATAGTGATACCACCCGCCCGCCGCGCGCAGCAGCGCCGCAAGCCGCGTCTTCCCAAGGCCCGACATGCCGAAGACGGCGAGGCTTTTTTCCTGGGCGTCCACCCATGCTTTGGGGCTGTCATAGAGAAGCGGCATGGCGTGGCCTGTTCGATGAGGGGTTGGGAAAGGGTGTAGCGCAGCCTCGGATCGGGTGAAAGGGCGCACCCTTCCCGTTTAGCGCGCTGGCGACAGCGTGGTGATCCCGATATTGCCCGCCCGCGCCAGATCGGGATCGAGCGACATGGGGATGTATTCGCCCCGCCGCCACAGCTCGCCCAGATCGTCGTAATGGCGCGACAGCGGATTGCCCGACTGGCCGGTGGCGATGACATAGACCGAACTGTCGGGATCGGCGAAATCATAGACGCCCCGGTAGCCCGCCGAATGCGTGTTGAGGAACGGGTCGGGCATCGTGCCGGGGGTGGCCGCGCGGTTGAGCGTGAAATCCCCCCCGCTGGTGGGCTGGCGGATGTTCACGATCCACGACAAGAGCCGCGTGTTGCCCAGGACCGGGTGATCATGCCGCGCCTCATGCGCAGCACCCCAGCGCCAGCTGGCAAGGTCGCGGCCATAACGCTCCTCCAGCCATTGCAGCGCATCGTCGAGCGCGAGGCGCGCGATGTCGGTGCAGGTCTCGGTCGCGGTCGAGTGCACGATGTCGCACCAGCGCCCGGCCCCGTCGATGTCGCGGAAGACGCGTTCGATAAAGATCGGTTCGACCTGCAGGAAGTCGTCGGCCAAGGGCCCGATCTCGTCGCGGATCAGGCGTTGCTGCAGCTCGCGCATCCATGCGGCATAGATCAGCGGCTCGGGCAGATGTTCATTCATCTCGCCGTTCCATTCTGCCAAAAGCGCCAATGCGCGCTGACGGCGCCGTTCGGGTGTGCCCTCGGGCGCGGTTTCCCCGGTGAACCACAGATCGCGCGCGACCAGCGGCAAGATGTTGCGCGCGGCCGCCGACACGGTGTCAAGCTGCGCCTCGATGAAACTGTCGCGGGTATGGACCTCGCGCGCCTCCATCAGCCGCGACAGCCGCGTGATGCGCTGTGTGTCACCCCAGCTGAACGAGACATGCAGCGGGAACGCGCGATCCACCGTCCGGTTGTTGGTATTGCCAAGGATGCCGCTGTCGGGATCGACGAAGGTGGGGTTTGCGAAATATTGCGTCACACCCTGCCAGCGGTTGTCGGCGATCCAGCCGGGGCTTGGCATGCGCGCCTGCGTCTGGTGCGCGGTCATCCGCCACGGCATGTGGCCGATCACCTGCATGGCGATACGCCCGTCGGCCGAGGCCAGCATCAGGTTCTGGGCGGGGGCCACGAAATCCTCGCCCGCCGCCAGCCCCTCTTCGATGCTCGAGGCGGTCATCAGGCGCAGCCCTGTCTGGATCGAGGTGTTGTCTTCCGTCAGCGCGGTCCAGGCCATGCTCATGACATGGCCGGGGGGCGTGATCGTGCCGAAATCATAATGCACGCCCGGGATGACTGGGCCGTTTTCCGTCCAGCGGCGGGTGATGGTTACGGGCGTGCTGCCCTCCACCTCGATCACGCGGCGGTCGGTCCGAAACTCGGCCCAGCCGTCGGGCGTGCGGTATTGCTCGGGGTTTTCGGGGTTCAGTTCCTCGACGTAAAGGTCGATGTCGTCAAGATAGGCCGAGGTGATGCCCCAGGCCAACCGGTCGTTGCGGCCCGCCAGGATGACCGGCATGCCGGGGATCGTGGCGCCGATTGCGCCGCCCGCCTGCAGGTCCAACCGGGCCAGATACCAGATCGTCGGCGCGGTCAGCCCCAGATGCGGGTCATTGGCCAAAAGTGACCCGGATGCCGCCGCACGCGCCGGTGTCGCCGCCCAGACATTGGAGGCACCGGCACGCCCACGCCCTTGGGCATGCGGGTGCAGGGGATGACGCGGCGCGGTGGCGGCTTGCGCGAAACGTGACGGGGGTGTTTCGAAAAGGTCGGGATAGGTGGGCAGGTCGGCCAGTTCCGCGACACCGCCCCCCGGGGCGTCGGGCAAAAGATCGGCCAGACCGGCGGGATCGTCCAGCGCCAGCGACAGGCGCGCGCGCAGCACCTCTTCCTCGTGGTGGCTAGGCCAGTTGCAGCGCCATCATGAAGCTCACCGCGACACTGTCGGCGGGCCGCCACGGCGCGATCTCGGGCTCGAACAAGAACAGTTCCGGCGCGCCGCGCCCAAGCGCCTCGGACCCCACCAGACCCAGCCAGGCGTTCACCCCGTCGGCATAGGCCTGCAGCGTCGCGACCGTCTCGGGGTCCAGCGCGTCGACCGAGGCGGTGGCCAGCGTGTAGACGTCGAGCCGCCTGAGCAGGTCGTCGATCTGCAACGTCGGTTCTCCGAAGAGTTCCGACAACCGGCCCTGCGCGGTGCGGCGCAACGTCAGCATCTGCCACAGCCTGTCTTGCGCGTGGGCAAGACCCAGACCGAAATAGACATCGTGGTCGGTTGCGCCGAAGATATGCGGCACGGCGGCGGTATCGCGCACGATCTCGACAGGCGCGGTCAGGCCCGGCACCGTCCATGTGGCGCGGTAATCAGGGATCGAGCGCCCGCCGATCCACCACACCGCCAGCACGATGCAGACCAGCAGCGCCACTGCAAGCGAGACCAATCGGACAAGCCAGCGAAGAAGAACGGACATCAGGCCTCGCGCGGGGTTTCACAGCGGGGTGCTACCCGATGCCCCGGGAATTGCAAGGCGGTGTCATGCGCCCGTCAGGGCAGGATGCGGGTGTAGCGCGTGCCGTCGAGCGTGGCACCGATGATCAGACCGGCCTGCCCATAGATCACCGCGATGACGGGATCGCTCAGGGTGTTGGTGTCCACGCCCAGATTGCCGCCCTGATCGATTGCGGCATAGCGCATGTCGGCCCCCACGGCCCAGCCCGGCGAGGTGCGGAAGGCCTGCAAGGCCTCGTCGGTCATGAAAAACAGGGTATGGGCGTATTGCTGCGCGCCGATCTGCAGGCCGAAGGTGCCCGAAACAGCCGAGTAATAATCGACCGTCGCGCCATTGATCCGCAAGGCACCGCGCCCGTAGGAGGCGCCAAAGCCAAAGCCCGCCTCGGTGATGAGCGGCATGATCAGCATACCGCGCGCGTCACGGGCAAGATCTTGCGTGCCCGGAACCTCGCGGAACATGAATTCCTGCGCTGCATCGACCCTTGCGTCGATACGTTGCGCGCCGTCTGAGTTGATGCCGTTGCCGCAGGCCGCCACAAGCGGCAGGGATGCGCCGGTGATCACGAAATGACGACGGGTGAGGGTGCTCATGGTGGGGTGCCTCTTGCCGGATGCCTCTGGGTGCGGGTCATTCACTTGCCCGCGGATTGTCCCGAACAATACGCCGCAAGGCCCAGTCTGTCACCTGAAAACCACAAGCGCTGGCGGCTTCCCGCCGACCACCCGCTACCCGTTGAGGATACGCGCAACCCTTGGGGCGAAATAGGTCAGCACACCATCGCAGCCCGCGCGCCGGAACGACATCAGGCTTTCGAGCATGACCTTGTCGCCCGCGATCCATCCCTGCGCCGCCGCCGCCTCGATCATCGCGTACTCACCACTGACCTGATAGGCATAGGTCGGCGCGCCGAACCGGTCCTTCACCTCGCGTACCATATCGAGATAGGGAAGACCGGGTTTGACCATTACCATGTCAGCCCCTTCCATCAGGTCGCGTTCGACACATCTGAGGGCGGCCAACCGGTTGGCCGGGTCGATCTGGTAGGTAAACTTGTCGCCTTTGAGGGCGCCCGAAGCGCCGACCGCATCGCGGAACGGGCCATAGAACGCGCTGGCGAACTTGGCCGCGTAGGACATGATCGCTACACCCTGATGCCCTTCGGCCTCCAGCGCCTGCCGGATCGCCCCAATGCGGCCGTCCATCATGTCGGACGGCCCCAGGATATCGGCCCCGGCCTCGGCCTGCGCCAATGCCATTCTGACCAGCGCATCCACGGTTTCGTCGTTCACGATCACGCCGTCTCGCACGATCCCGTCATGACCGTTGATGTTATAGGGGTCGAGCGCGATGTCGGTCATGATCGCAATCTCGATGCCTGCATCCCGGATCGCCTTGATGGCGCGGTTCGACAAGTTGTCGGGGTTCCACGCTTCTTCGCACAACTCGGTCTTGAGGCTCGCGTCTGTGTAGGGAAACAGGCAAATCGCGGGGATACCAAGATCGGCCGCCTCGCGCGCGGCCTCCACGATCTTGTCGACCGAGCGGCGCACCACGCCGGGCATGGAGGCCACGGGTTCCTCGATGCCCACACCATCGCGCACGAAGATCGGCCAGATCAAATCGTTCACGCTCAACTCTGCCTCGCGTACGAGGTTGCGCAGGGCGGGTGTTGCGCGAAGGCGGCGGTGGCGGGTCATCGGAAACGGGGCCTGGGGCATCGTCGGGGCCTTTTGTGCAGTATCTGAGACCTCTTCGGTGACATGCGGCTTGCGCAAGGGCAAGGGTGAAGGTTGTCCCGGCCGCCCCTTGCACATGCTGCATTGCAGGGCTGGAAACCCCCGCACGGCGCGCCTATGGTGCGCGCCAGAAAAACAGAAACCGACGATCGGGCGGCGCGCGCTTTGGATTTCCTCGACCTCGTCACTCAGGTCATCGACCTCAGGTCGTTCTCGAACCTCTGGTACTGGATCGTTCTGGCCATCTTGTGGTCGACCCTTTCGCATTGGGTGCTGGGGGTGCCGTTCCACGTCGTGCAGCGGCGCCGCGGGATGAGGATTGCGCGCGCGACACGCGCGCGCTGGCCGAGATCAACGCCCGCCGCATTCTTGATTTCGCAGAGCTTTCCGGCATCGCCATGATGGCGGCCTCGTGTTTTGTGGTCACATCCCTTGTCATTCTGGGTTGGGGCTACCGGGTGGAGTTCTGCCAGGCCGTGGTTTTGCTGCTGATGCCGTTGATCCTTGTCACGGCCCTGTCGGTGCGCACGGCGATGGTGCTGCGTGACAGCGGCTTCGAGAATCTCGCGATCCGCTTACGCAACCACCGTCTGCAGGTGCAGGGAATGGGGATCCTCTTCATCTTCGTGACAGCGCTTTGGGGCATGTATGTCAACGTGAGTGTCAGCCGCCTGTATTGACGGCAGGCGGCTTGACACCGCGCCCGCGCGGCGTAGGTGAGGGCGCCATGGTCCAGAGCCCAAGCCATATCCTCGCCTCCGGCACGCCCGAGGGGTTCGACGCTACGATCGTGCTGCGCGAAGTGGCGCAAGGCGGCGTGCCGGTGCTGCATGTGGCCCGCGACGACAAGCGCATGGCGGCCATGGCGCGGGCGCTGGCTTTCTTCGATCCTTCTGTGCCCGTGCTGCATTTCCCCGGCTGGGATTGCCTGCCCTATGACCGCGTGTCGCCCAACCCCGAGATTTCGGCTGCGCGCATGGCGACGCTGGCGGGTCTGGCGGGCGGTCTGTCGGGGGCCTTCATCGTGCTGACGACGCTCAACGCCGCCACGCAATATGTGCCGCCGCGCGACCTGCTTCGCGCCTCGGCCTTTGTCGCCACCGTGGGCGGGCGGCTGGACGAGAGCGCGCTCAAGACATTTCTCGTGCGCATGGGGTTCTCGCAAACCCCCACGGTGACGGAGCCGGGCGACTATGCGGTCCGGGGCGGCATCATCGACGTCTGGCCGCCGGGCGAGGCCGGTCCGGTGCGGCTGGATCTGTTCGGCGATGTGCTGGACGGGGCGCGCCGGTTCGACCCTGCCAGCCAGCGTACCACCGAAAAGCTTGAGCGGGTCGAGCTTGCCCCTGTCTCCGAGGTGGTGCTGGACGAGGCCGCGATCACGCGGTTCCGGCAGAATTACCGCATCGAGTTTGGCGCGGCGGGCACGGATGATCCGCTTTACGAGGCGGTCAGCGCGGGGCGCAAGCATCAGGGCGTGGAGCATTGGCTGCCGTTCTTTCATGAGCGGCTGGAGACGATCTTCGACTACCTGCCGGGCGCGCGGATCACGCTGGACGACCAGACCACGCCGCAACGGCTGGCTCGGTGGGAAACCATTTCCGATCAATATGATACCCGCAAGACCGCACTGACCCAGAAGGGCGGCTGGATACCGTCTACAAGCCGGTTCCGCCCGGTCTGCTCTATCTTGATGACGCGGTATGGGACCGCGCCACCGCAGGGCACCGCGTGGTGCAATTCGCGCCCATCCCCGCCGCACCCGGTCCCGGCGTCCTCGACATGGGCGGGCGCGTTGGGCGCAATTTCGCGCCTGAGCGGCAGAATGAAGCCCTTAGCCTTTTCGGTGCTTTGGCGGAGCATGTTAAGGCAAAACGTGAAGACAGCGCCGTGGTCATTGCCTCATGGTCCGAGGGCGCGCGCGAGCGTCTACACGGGCTCATGCAGGATCAGGGCGTGGCGGATGCGAACCTTGTCGCGGATGCCCGCGGGCTTGGCCCCAAGGGCAGCCTCAGCCTTGTCGTCTGGCCGCTGGAGGAAGGCTTTAGCGGCGGCGGCCTGACGGTGATCTCGGAACAGGACGTTCTGGGCGACCGGCTGATCCGTTCCAAGCGCAAGACCAAGCGCGCCGAGAACTATCTGACCGAAGCGCAATCGCTCAGCCCCGGCGATCTGGTCGTGCATGTCGATCACGGCGTGGGCCGCTACAAGGGGCTTGAGACCGTTACCGCGATGGGCGCGCCGCATGAATGCCTTTTGCTGGAATATGCAGGCAGCGACAGGCTTTACCTGCCGGTCGAGAACATCGAACTGCTCAGCCGCTATGGCCATGACGAAGGCTTGCTCGACCGTCTTGGTGGTGGGGCGTGGCAGGCGAAAAAGGCCAAGCTCAAGGAGCGCATCCGCCAGATCGCCGACAAGTTGATCCGCATCGCCGCCGAACGGCTGCTGCGCAAGGCCCCCATCCTCGAGCCGCCCGGCGACATGTGGGAGGCGTTCTGCGCCCGCTTCCCCTATGAGGAAACCGACGATCAGCTGTCCGCGATTTCCGATGTGCTGGAGGATCTGGAGCGTGGTACTGCCCGATGGATCGGCTGATCGTGGGCGATGTCGGCTTCGGCAAGACCGAGGTGGCGATGCGCGCGGCCTTTGTCGCCGCCGCGCAGGGGTTGCAGGTGGCGGTGATTGCCCCACGACGCTGCTTGCCCGCCAGCACGCCAAGACCTTTGCCGACAGGTTCCGGGGCTTTCCGGTCAATGTGCGCCAACTCAGCCGCTTTGTCGGCACCAAGGAGGCCGCCGAGACCAAGAAGGGCATGAGCGATGGCACCGTCGATATCGTCATCGGCACCCATGCGCTTTTGGCCAAGGGCATTCGGTTCCTCAATCTGGGCCTGATGATCGTGGACGAGGAACAGCGCTTCGGCGTCGGCCACAAGGAACGACTCAAGGAAATGCGCTCGGACGTACATGTGTTGACGCTGTCGGCCACGCCCATTCCACGCACGCTGCAGATGTCGCTCAGTGGCGTGCGCGACCTGTCGATGATCGGCACGCCGCCCGTCGACCGGCTGGCGATCCGCACCTATGTGAGCGAATTCGACGCGGTGACGATCCGCGAGGCGCTTTTGCGCGAACATTATCGCGGCGGGCAGAGCTTCTACGTCGTGCCCCGGATAGAGGATCTGCCCGAGGTCGAGCAATTCCTGCGCGATCAGGTGCCCGAGGTCACATTCGTCGTCGCCCATGGCCAGATGGCGGCGGGGGAACTCGATGACCGGATGGTGGCCTTCTACGACGGGAAATACGATGTGCTGCTGGCCACGACCATCGTGGAGTCCGGCATCGACATTCCGACCGCCAACACCATGGTCATCCACCGCGCCGATATGTTCGGGCTGGCGCAACTCTACCAGATCCGGGGCCGGGTCGGCCGCGCCAAGACGCGCGCCTATGCCTATCTCACCACCAAGCCGCGGATGAAGCTGACGCCCGCTGCCGAGAAACGCCTGCGCGTTCTGGGCAGCCTGGACAGCCTCGGGGCAGGCTTCGTCATCGCCAGCCAGGATCTCGATATCCGGGGCGCTGGCAACATCGTGGGCGAGGAGCAATCGGGCCACGTCAAGGAAGTGGGCTTCGAACTTTACCAATCCATGCTTGAGGAGGCGATCGCCAAGATCCGCTCGGGAGAGGCCGAAGGCTTGCCCGGCGATGACGGGCAATGGTCGCCTCAGATCAATCTTGGCGTGCCGGTGCTGATCCCCGAGGACTACGTGCCCGATCTGGATGTGCGTCTTGGGCTTTACCGTCGGCTGTCGCAGCTTGACACCAAGGTGGAGCTGGAAGGTTTCGCCGCCGAGCTGATTGACCGGTTCGGGACCTTGCCCAAGGAGGTCAATACCTTGCTGCTCGTTGTTCGCATCAAGGCGATGTGCAAGCGCGCCCATATCGCCAAGCTCGATGCGGGGCCGAAGGGCGCGACGGTGCAGTTCCATATGGACAAGTTCCCCAATCCAGCAGGTCTTGTCGCCTTTGTGCAGGACCAGAAGGGGCTGGCCAAGGTGCGCGACAACAAGATCGTGGTGCGCCGCGATTGGGCCAGCGATGCCGACAAGATCAAGGGCGCCTTTGCCATCGCGCGCGATCTGGCAGTGCATGCAGGCAGCAAGGCGGCGTGAGCCTGATGCTCATCCTCTAGCCCCTGTCGCGCGGCATCCAGATCATCACCAGCGCGCCAAGACCCGACAGGATTGCGGTACCAAGGATGAGGGGCAGGGGCGTTCCGTCGAAGAACTGACCGATGACGGCCCCGATCACCGCGCCACCCACGGTCGCCAACGCCCCCATGACGGACGCCGCCATGCCTGCGATATGGCCCAAGGGCTCGAGCGCAAGCGCGTTGAGGTTGCCGATGGTGAACCCCGCCAGCGCGAAAACGCTGCAAGACCAGACGAAAAAGACCCAGAAGCCCGCCGTATCCAGCGCTGCCGAAGGCGAAAAGACCGGCGACCAGACCCGATGCCAGCATCTGCGTTACCAGTGCCCGGCGCACCAGCGGGCGCATGCCAAGCCGCATGACAAGAAGGCCGTTGATCGGGGCCGCCGGGGCTGCGTGACCGCCGCAATGAAGGCGAACCAGAAGGGAAAGCTCGCCGCCCGACCGAAGGTCTCGTCGAAGATCGGCTGGATTGAGGAGATCATTCCGAACAGCGCCCCGAAGATCAGCGTCTGGACCACGATCGACAGTTGCATCTGACGCAGGTCCAGCGTTTCGCGGAATGCCTGCCACAAAGAGGTCAACCGAAAGGGGCGCCGCGCCGCACGGGGCAGCGTCTCGGACTGGCGGATCAGCAGCCAGCCTACCGAGAGCGCCGAAAAGATCAGGAAGGCCAGAAAGATCGCGCGCCAGCCAAAGCCCCAGATGATGACGGCCCCGATCATCGGGGCCACGGCCGGGAAGATGGTGAAGATGAGCATGGCGAAGCTGACGATCTGCGCCATCTCGCGGCCCGAATAGAGGTCGCGGATGATCGCGGTGGCCACCACACGCGGGCCTGCAGCGCCCAGACCTTGCAAGATGCGCGCGGCCAGAAGCAGTTCGAGCGTGGGGGCGAGGTAGGCAAGGATCGCGCCCATCACATAGAGCGCCGCACCCGCCATGATCACCGGCTTGCGCCCGAAACTGTCCGACAGAGGCCCGGTGAACAGCGTGCCGATGCCAAGCCCGAGAACGAAGCTCGTCAGGACCAGTTGCGCGAGATTGGGATCATCGGGCGTCAGCGCCTGCGCGATTTCGGGCAGGGCGGGCAACATCGCGTCGATGGAAAAGGCGACGGTGGCAAAGATCATCCCCATCAGCGCGATGAATTCGCCACGCGAAAGGCGTTGGGCAGGGCCCGGTGCCTTGCTCATGCGGCCTGCCCGGTGGGAGCGGTGCGCCGTGCATACTTTCGGAAAGATGAAGCCCGGATCATGCGCCCTGATCCTTCAGCTGGGGTACGATCTCGTCGATCATCGAAAGCCAGGTCTCGGTCGGTTGCGCGCCGGTCAGCACATGCGTGTTGTCGATCACGAATGTGGGCACACCCGTCACCCCGCGCGACCGCGTATGGGCATCGCGGGCGCGGATGTCCTCGGCGTCCGAGGAGCCCGCCAGCAATGTTGCGGTCAGGGCATGATCCATCCCGGCCTCTTGGGCGATCTCAGCCAATGTCGCAGCATCGCCGATGTCGCGGCCTTGGGTGAAATAGGCCCGGAACAACGCCAGAACGACAGGCGTCTGCCGCCCCTCGATGCCAGCCCAGTGGATCAGGCGGTGCGCGTCAAGCGTGCTGGGGGTGCGGGGGATCGCCTCGAGGTTCAAGGTCAGCCCGGCCTTCTGGGCATGCGTGAGCACAGGCAGATAGGCCTGAACCGCCCTATCCTTGCCGCCGAATTTCGCCTCCAGATAGGCACGGCGGTCCATGCCGCCCGGAGGCATCTCGGGGTTGAGCTGGAACGGGTGCCATTCGATGACGAAGGGATGATCTGGCCGCGCCTCGAGCGCGCGGGCAAGATTGGCCCAGCCGATGTAGCACCAGGGGCAGATCGGGTCGCTGAGGATGTCGAGTTTGATCATGTCCTGTCCTTGAGCAATTGCGCCAGAGCGCGGCGGTCAAGCTTGCCGTTGGCCGAGCGGGGCAGGGCGGACAGCGCGATGTAAAGGCGGGGTTGCTTGTAGCGCGCCAGCCGCGCCTCGGCCAGCGCGCGCAGGTCGGGCTCGCTTGCGTCACCGACATGGGCCAGTGCGATCACGGCGGTGTCGGCCTTGACCGTGACCGGAGCGGCGGCGCAGTCGGTTAGGCCGAGGGCACCCTGAAACGCTGCCTCCACCTCCAGCGGCGAGATGCGGAAGCCGCCCGTGGTCATCAGATCGTCGCGGCGTCCGTGATAGCGCAGCGCGCCGTCCGGGTCGGCCGAGACCAGATCGCCGGTCACAAACCAGTCGCAGGTCAGGGGCAGGTCCGGGCCGTCTTGCGTCAAGTAGCCCAGCATCAGGCCGGGATCGGAGCGGTGGATGGCAAGGATGCCGGTCTCGCCCGGTGCGACCTCTGCCCCCTCGGGCGTGACGATGGCGATGCGGCGGCCGGGTTGGGGATAGCCCAACGTGCCCTCGGGCGCGGGGCGCGTGGGGCTGCCCGAGACGAAGGTGGAACATTCCGACATGCCGAGCGCCTCGTGGATCGTGGTGCCGGTCGCGGCTTGCCAGCGGCTGCGCAAGGCCTCAGGCAGTTTCTCGCCTGCCGCCAGCGCATGGCGCAGGGTCGGTAGGGGCAGGGGCGCGTCGCCCGCAAGAAGCTTTCGGAACACGCCCGGTGCGGCGGCAAAGAGCGTTGCGTCGTGTCGTTTGAGCAGCAGCGCCAGCGCCTCGGGCGCGGTGCCGGGTGCAGGGATCAGCGCGGTTGCCCCAATCGCCCAAGGATCGAGCAGCCCGGTGCCGAGCGTGAAGGTCCAGTTGAACGCACCCGCATGCAGCACACGGTCGTCCGGCGTCAGGCCATACCAGCCGTCCCACATCATCTGGCGCGCCCAGATCGCGCGATGGGCATGGGCCACCGGCTTGGGCGTGCCGGAGGACCCCGAGGTGAAGACCAGATAGGCAAGGCGGTCGGGGTTCCCCATCACATAATCCGTGGGGGAATGATTCATCAGGGCTGCGACATCGGTCATGACGGGGCAGGGCGAGGATGTCGGCAGGGCCAGCCCCGGCGCGGCAAGGATGGCCTTGGGCGCAACCAGCGGGGTCAGCCGGTCAAGCTCGGGCTGGGTCAGCCCTTTCGGCCGTGGGCACCGGGATCAGCCCCGCCGCCACGCAGCCCAGAAAGGCCACCGGAAATTCAGGCGTGTTGCCCAGCCGCAGAAGGACGCGGTCGCCGGGCGTCAGCCCCAGCGCCGAGAGGCCACCCGCCATCCCTCTAACCGCCGCCTCCAGCCGCGCGAAACTCCACCGTTCGGCGCGCGCAGGGCCAAGCACGGCCAGAGCAATCTTGTCGGGCTGGGCGCGTCCGGCGGACAGGACATGATCGGCGAGGTTGAAGGGCGCGGGGCAGGGCTGCATGCCAAGCCGATTACGCGCGCCCTCGCCGCGTTGCAAGTCGCCACCCGGCCCGCTATTGACTCGTCGCCATGAAGGACGAACCGAGCCTGATCCGGCTTGCCCGCGAAAGCGGCGACGCCAGCCTGCCGCAGCCTGTCGACCTTGGTCAACGGGTCCGCGACCTGCGCCGTGCGCGTGACTGGACGCTGGAACAGGCGGCCAATCAGGCGGGGCTGGCGCGCTCGACGCTCTCCAAGATCGAGAACGGGCAGATGTCGCCGACCTATGAGGCGCTGAAGAAGCTGGCGCAGGGGCTGGGGATCACCGTGCCGCAGCTCTTCACGCCGCCGACCGATCCGCGCGTGAATGGCCGCATGGCCGTGACTCGCACCGGCGAAGGGCAGGCGCATGCCACAGCCACCTATGAACACGAGCTTCTGGCGGGCGCGCTGACGCGCAAGACGATGCTGCCCTATCGCGCGCGAATTCGCGCCCGCAGCTTTGACGAATTCGACGGCTGGGTGCGCCATGACGGCGAGGAATTCCTCTATGTCCTGACCGGCGTGGTGCGGTTGATGACGGAGTTTTACGCGCCCGTCGACCTCAGGCGCGGCGACAGCGCCTATTACGACGCCTCGATGGGGCATAACGTGGTCTCGCTGTCCGAGGATGACGCGACGATCCTGTGGGTCACGTCGCTCACCTGACCGGTTGGTCAGGACTTGTGTCACACCACAAGAGGTTGTGTCGCGCGTCAATCCTGCTACAATTGGGAAAAAGACCACACCAAAATCGAGAGCAGTCCCATGACACATATCCTTACGGCCACGGCCGTTTCCCTTTCGTTGCTCGCAACGCCCGCCTTGGCCGATGGCACCTTCATGCTGGGTGGCACGATGACCTTCGGGGCCAGTCAACAGCCCAACTTCGGTGTCTCGGCACGGCTTTTGGAAAACAACCGGACCGATGAAAGCACACTTGGCGCAGGCGTAACCTATTACTTCGCCACGGGCGATCTTGGGGTCGATGTCTTTGCAGGCTACATCTTCGATCAAGGCGTCTTCGGCTT
>JAGYLB010000119.1 GCA_018401055.1 Roseicyclus sp. | reverse complement strand
CGATATAATACCGTGACTCCTTTTGCTCTGGTATGGAAATTCAGGCTTCAGGGAACCGGTGGTGATGGATGCAAAAGATCTACCAACTATTTATTATGCATGTTCTCTGCCCGTCAAAGCAGGTGGTGAGGTTGTAAACTGGCAACACGTCGCCGGCTTGCGCAAGCTGGGATACCGGGCCTTTGCACTGCTTGACCGCCCAACTCGCAAGTGGGCATCCCAAGCATGCCATATTATGTCCCAATGGTCCACTGGGGCGATGATATACGCTTCACAGAAGCTGATTGGTTGGTTGTGCCAGCAGTATTCCACCCGAAAGCTTTTGGCGCGCTCGCGCGCTTGCCATGTAAGCTTGTGGTTCACAATCAGAATCCATTTTACACATTTCGTGGTTTCTCCAGCACGAGTAAGAGGACAAAGCCCGTGCCGGCAACCCGCCCATCACCTCTGAAATCACAAGTCCTGCCTGCATCTGCGCCTCATCCGGCCAATCGGGACAACCGCTGCAGCCATCGGAAACAAGGCGAGAGAAAAATCGCGGCGAAGTTGAAACTCAGCGCCCTGCGCTGGTTGGAGGGTCATCAGACAGCACAGCCGCCAGATATCGCCCATACTCATTCTTGCGGAAGATCTCGGCGCGTGCGGTCAGTTCGGCAGGGGTGATCCAGCCGAGCCGATAGGCGATTTCGTCGGGGCAGCCGACCTGCTGGCCTTGGCGCTCGGTCAGGGTGCGCACGAAGTTGCCGGCATCGAGAAGGCTGCCATGGGTGCCGGTGTCGAGCCAGGCAAAGCCCCGGCCCATTTTTTCCACCTGCAAGCTGCCTTCGGCGCGGTAGAACTCCAGAAGATCGACGATCTCCAGCTCGCCACGCGGCGAGGGCTTGACCTGGGCGGCCATCTCCGGCGCGCGGCCGTCGAGGAAGTAAAGCCCGGTCACTGCGAAGTTAGAGGGTGGCTGTGCTGGCTTTTCGATGATCGCCTTCACGGTGCCATCGCGGTCAAAATCCACCACGCCATAGCGTTCGGGGTCGGACACCCGATAGCCGAACACGGTGCCGCCCGTGGTCTCGTCCGCGGCGCTGGCCAGGACTTCGGGCAGGCCGTGGCCGAAGAAGATGTTGTCGCCCAGCACCATGGCCGAGGGCGCGCCATCCAGGAAATCCTCGGCCAGAAGATAGGCCTGCGCCAGCCCATCGGGCGAGGACTGCACGATCCATGTCAGGCGCAACGCCCCATTGGCTGCCATCGCCCAAAAGCCGCTGGAACTGGGTCTGATCCTCGGGCGTGGTGATGATGGCAATCTCGCGGATGCCGGCCAGCATCAGCACCGAAAGGGGGTAATAGACCATCGGCTTGTCATAGATCGGCAAGAGCTGCTTCGAGACACCCATGGTGATCGGCCAGAGCCGCGTGCCGGATCCGCCGGCCAGAATGATACCCTTACGCTGCCCATTACGCTGCATCGGAGAGCTCCTGCAAAATCTCATCAAGGCCCGTGCGCCAATCGGGGCGTGGGATGCCAAAAGCGGCGGTAAAGCTGGTGCAATCGAGCCGCGAATTCAGCGGCCGTTTTGCCGGTGTCGGGTAGGCCGACGAGGGGATGTCTTGGATCTCGCAGGCCAGCCCGGCGCGGGTCATGATCTGCCGCGCAAAGCACGCCCATGAGGTGTCAGGCGCACCGGCAAAGTGATGCACCCCGCCCGGCGCGCCTTGGGCCATCGCCGTCGCAGCGGTGTAAAGCGCGTCCGCAATCGCCGCCGCCGGGGTCGGCCCGCCGATCTGGTCGGCCACAACGTTGAGGCTGTCGCGTTCGCGGCCGAGCCGCAGCATCGTCTTGACGAAGTTCGCGCCATGGACCGAGACGACCCATGAGGTGCGCAGGATGAGCGAGCGGCCCCCGGCGGCAAGAACACCCTGTTCTCCGGCCAGCTTGGAGCGGCCATAGGCACCAAGGGGTGCGGATCGGGTGATCGGTTGTGAACGGTGCCTCCCCGGTGCCGTCAAAGACATAATCGGTGGAGATGTGCAGGAACGGCAGACCCAAGGCTGCGCAGCGCGCTGCCATCGCTGTGGGGGCAGCACCATTCACCACAGTTGCGGCGGCCTCTTCCGCCTCGGCCTTGTCCACGGCGGTCCACGCGGCGGCATTGATGACCACGTCGAAATCGGCAATTGCCGCAGCGCAGGCGGCGGGGTCCATCAGATCGGCCTGATCGCGGCCCAGAAACCGCGCCGTGACCTCCGCCGGGCAGCGCCGGGCAAGCTCGCGGGCCACTTGGCCCGTCTGGCCAAAGACCAGAACCCTCATGCCTTCACCCCCAGCCGCACGCCGACTCCAGCGCGGGCCTGCAGGGGCGTCCACCAGGCCTCATTGTTCAGATACCACTCAACTGTGCGCTCAAGCCCTTCCTCGACGGTCACGCTGGGCCGCCAGCCCAATTCCTCGCGGATGCGGGTCGGATCAATGGCATAGCGGGCATCATGGCCAGGACGGTCGGTGACAAAGCTGATCTGATCGGCGTAAGGCGTGGCCTTGGGGCGCTTCCTGTCCAGAATGGCGCAGATCGTGCGAACAAGGTCGATGTTGCGCCGCTCATTCTCGCCGCCAATGTTGTAGCTGCGCCCCACCCGGCCTTGCTCCAAAACCAGCAAGAGCGCGTTGGCGTGATCCTCGACATAGAGCCAGTCCCGCACATTCTCGCCCGCGCCGTAAACCGGAATGGGCTTGCCCTGAAGTGCGTTCAGGATGACCACGGGGATCAGCTTCTCGGGGAAGTGGAAGGGGCCATAATTGTTGGAGCAATTGGTCAAGACCACCGGCAGGCCATAGGTCTCGCCCCAGGCCCGCACCAGATGGTCGCTCGCGGCCTTGGAGGCCGAATAGGGGCTGCGTGGGTCGTAAGGCGTGTCTTCGGTGAACTTGCCGGTGGGGCCGAGTGATCCGAACACCTCATCGGTGGAGATGTGGTGAAAGCGGAACGCATCAGGGCGGCCCTCGGCCACCCAATAGGCGCGGGCGGCTTCCAGCATGTTGTAGGTGCCGGTGACATTGGTCTCGATAAAGGCGCCCGGCCCATCGATGCTGCGATCCACGTGGGATTCTGCGGCCAGATGCATCACCGCATCAGGGCGATGGGTGGCAAAGATGCGGTCAAGCGCGGCGCGGTCGCGGATATCGGCCTGTTCAAAGGCGTAAAGGTTGGACCCCGATACCGAGGCGACATTCTCCAGGCAGGCCGCATAGGTCAGCGCGTCAAGGTTCACGACCTCATACCCACGCGCGACGGCCAGCCGCACCACGACGGATCCGATGAAGCCGGCGCCTCCGGTGACAAGGATCTTCATTCGACGCCCTCCCAGATAAAGGGGCTCTCAAAACCGGCGAAGAGCGGGGCGGTGGCGTCCTTGGCCGACAAGGCCGGCGCGCCGGTCAGGCCCCAGTCAATCCCGATGGTCGGATCATCCCAACGGATGGCGCCATCACAGTCGGGGGCGTAAAGATCGGTGCATTTATACTGCACCTCGGTGCTGGCCGCGCGTGTGACAAAGCCATGCAAGAACCCCTTGGGCACCAAAAGCTGCTTGCCATTGGCCGCCGTCAGATCAACCCCCACCCACTGGCCATAGGTCGGGCTGCCCCGCCGAATATCCACCGCCACATCGAAGATCGCGCCCCGCGTGCAGCGCACCAGCTTGTCCTGCGTATGCGGCGGGCGCTGGTATCAGGCCCGCAAAGTGCCCACCGCGCCCGACATCGAATGGTTGTCCTGCGAAGGTGAAATCCAACCCCGCCGCCGCCATCCGCGTCGCGTTCCACGTCTCGCAAAACCAACCCCGATCATCGCCAAAGCGCTGCGGGGTCAGGATCACAACCCCGGGAAGGGTGGTCGGTTCAATCTGCATACCTTAAAATCCCTCTTGTCGGGGTTTGCGCGCGACAAGGTTAACCAACATTCCCCATGTGGCCTTCGGTCTAAATCGCCTGAATTTGCTCGCTGGACAAGGGTTTTTCGCTTCGAGCGGCGTCTGGGTTCACGTAAACGCCTGGATCTGAGCGGATCATGCGGTGGACCCGCATCATTCCGGCCCGGCAACGACTTTTCTCAGCGCGATGGGCGGATTTGTCGAACCTCTTTCGTTGAGTTTTGGCCCGGATCGCGGTAACGCGCATACCCTTACCGCAAAGGAAGGGGTCGGCTGACGGCGATGACGGCGCACACCGTCAGACCGGGTGCTGGCACGGATTGCAGCCGCGTTCGCAGATCCTGCGGTTGAGGCGGTGTTCAGCGATCTGGTCTATGTCTCGCAAGCCGACACGTCGCGTGTCATTCGGCACTGGTCTACTGGAGCCTTCCACTCGCGGCGCTTGAAGTATGGCTGGATGCCATGGACCTGCGCTGGAATTTCGAGTTCAGCGTGCGCGTCTCTATCCCGCTGCCGGATGGATCAACCCTCGACCCAG
>JAGYLB010000118.1 GCA_018401055.1 Roseicyclus sp. | reverse complement strand
GTCGGGTGCGGGCGGCTGTCGCCAAACAGTCATCCAAGCGGTTTATGACGATATAACTGGATTTTTAGTTGTGAAAGCCGCCGATGCCGCTTTGCCCAAGTCACCGTCGAGATGACGGAAACCGCCCGCGACCATGATGCGGTGGCGCTGATCGTGCCGCTGGGGATAGAGACCGAATTCCAGCGCCTAGAACAGGTCGACCTGCCGCAGGGGTGGGGCACAAGCATTCTGAGCGAGGCGCGCAGCGGCCAGCTTGCCGCAGTGCTCACGCCGCCCCATCCCGATGCACGGGCACAGGTGCGCCACGTGCTGTCGGATCAGCCCGGCACCCTTCCCGATGCGGCCTGGCACCCGGAACCGAGCGCCCGCGCCGCGCGGCGGAGGATCTGGCGCAGGACGCACGGCGGATCGCGCAGGACGCGGGCGGCGGTCGGCACGGGTTGGAGGCGATCGTCCTCGACACGGCCGCGCGCTTCACCTACGGCGCGGTCAAAGGGCCCGACCGGTGGTATACCGGACACGACGCCATCCCGGCCGTGGCCTGCGCCGTGGGGGATTGCATCGACATCAACACCTATCTCGTGGCAGCCCTGCGCACGGCGGGATACGACACGGCCTACCTGACCTGCTATTTCTTTGACGACGATCCCAACGGCATCGCGGCGGGCATGCATTGCTGGGTACGCACGCGGCACGAGGGTCTGATCGAGGATTGGGATATCGCCCATTTCAAGAAGGCGGGGCGCGCGGATGTGCATGCAGCGCTGAACCCCGTGCCGGGCCTGCGGGTCACACTCGCCCATGGCCGGGATCATGTCTACCGCTGGAACGGTCTGGACATCCACCTCCCGATCCCGTCGCGCCCGGAACTGGGTGTTGGCGGATGGCAGCACGATCTGGGGTGCGCCGCCCATCGTCACGCTGTCCCGCGACTGAGCAAGCGACCATCCGGCGACACGGGTGCGCGCAGTCCGGCAGGTTAGTAGACGCCACCATCGGCATCATCGCCGGTCTCGTCCATCAGGGCCTCGAAATCGGGGATGACGATCCGGCGCTTGCCTTCCAGGCGGATCACCCCGTCCTTCTTCAAGCTCGACATCTGGCGACTGACGGTTTCCAGCGTCAGGCCCAGGTAATCCGCCATCGCTTCGCGGGTCAGGGGCAGTTCAAAGGTCAATTCCCCTTGCGGACATTGCCCTGGGCCGTCGCATCGCGCCGCGCGATGATCGACAGGAAGCTGGCGATCTTTTCGCGCGCGGTCTTGCGACCCAGCAAAAGCATCCATTCCCGCGCCGCATCCAGTTCATCCAGCGTCATTTCCAGCAGGCGCTGGCCGACATGCGGCGTGGATGACAGCAAATCCTGGAACGGCACACGCCGGAAGCAGCACAGTTGCAGGTCGGTGGTCGCCGTCACGTCATAGGCGACATGTTCCCGGTTCGGCCGCCCCAGGAAATCAGAGGGCAACAGCAAGCCGACCATCTGGCGGCGGCCATCTTCCATCGTCTGGGTCAGCGCGGCCACCCCATGCACGACGGAGGCCACGAAATCCATCTTGTCGCCGGCCCAGATGATCGTCTGCCCCGCCTCGTAGTTTCGGTAGTATTTGATCGCTTCCAGCTGTTCCAGCTCGTCGGCTTCGCAGCGGGCACAAACCGCCCTGTGCCGAATCGGGCATTCCGCGCAGTCGGCCTGCGGGAATGCAACCTGTCGTTGAGCCATGACTATGCTCCCTCTGCCTTGCGGCTTGGGGGCTCGCTTGATCCAGATCAAGCGACAAGCGGCGCGTTTCCTCTTTTTCTTACAACAATGGAACACGTCAATCAACTTCGCCGCCTTGGCCTTTCGACGCGAAAGTGCCCCGGTACACCAGCTACCCACCCGCCACGAAGTTTTCGAACGACGTGGACGGCCCGGTTTTCCTTGATTGGTTGCGCGACATCCCGCATGGGGCGCGCATCTCGCTGTATCTTCATGTGCCCTTCTGCCGCAGGTTGTGCTGGTTTTGCGCCTGCCGCACCCAAGGCGTGCAATCCGACACCCCGGTTCAGGCCTATGTCGAGACCCTGAAACAGGAAATCGCCACGCTGGGGCGCCTGTTGCCCGAAGGCGTGCAGGTCGCGCGGCTGCATTGGGGCGGCGGCACGCCAACGCTCCTGTCGGCGGCGATGATCACCGATCTGACCCGCACGATCCGGTCGGCCGTCACCTTGACCAAGGACGTGGAATTTTCCGTCGAGATCGACCCGAACGAAATCGACGCCGCGCGCATCGACGCGCTGGCGGCGGCGGGAATGAACCGCGCCTCGATCGGGGTGCAGGATTTCGATCCCGAGATTCAACAGATCATCGGCCGCCTCCAAAGCTACGAGGTGACGCGCGACGCCGTCGACGCCTTGCGCGCGGCGGGTATTCATTCGCTGAATGCGGATATTCTTTTTGGCCTGCCAAACCAGAGCCAGGAACGCATCACCGATCTCGGTGCAGATGTTGCTGTCGCTCGTGCCCGACCGGGTGGCGCTCTATGGCTATGCCCATGTGCCTTGGATGGCCAAGCGGCAGGCGATGATCCCGACCGAGGCCTTGCCGACACCCGAACAGCGGCTGCACCTGTTCGACACCGCGCGCCGGCTGTTCCTGTGGGACCAATAACCAGGACATCGGCATCGACCATTTCGCCAAGCCCGAAGACAGCATGGCGATTGCCGCGCGCAACGGGCATCTGCGGCGCAATTTCCAGGGCTATACCGATGACACCTGCGATGTGTTGATCGGGCTTGGCGCATCGGCGATTTCGCGGTTTCCGCAAGGCTATGCGCAGAACGCCAGTTCCACCGCCGCCTATCAGAAATCGGTGCGGGCGGGCGAATTGGCCACTGGGCGCGGCCATGCCTTCAAGGGCGACGACTCGGCTGCGCGCCCGCCTGATCGAGATGTTGATGTGCGACTTCCGCATCGACAACGCGGAAATCCTGGGTGATTTCGACATCACGCAACCCGCGCTATTGGCACTGGAAACACGGGTGGCCGACCAGTTTCCCGGCGTCACCCGTGCCCATGCCACGGGCTTTGACATCACCCCCGAAGGTCGCGCGCTGACCCGCATGATCGCCCGCGGATTTGACGAATACGAGATGCGCGCCGAAGGCCATTCCTCGGCGATCTGACCGGTCGGCGGGGATCGGGCCAATGGCTCAGGCGGCGTCGGTTTCCCCGAAGGCCGCTTTCAGCAGCGCGCGGGTATAGGGCTCTTGCGGCGCGGCAAAGAGCGCCTCGGCCTCGCCCGCTTCGACGACATCGCCGTTCTTCATCACCACGACCTTGTGGCTGAGCGCGCGCACCACTTTCAGGTCATGGCTGATGAACAGGTAGGCGATGGCGTATTTGCGTTGCAGGCTGCGCAAAAGATCGACGATCTGCACCTGAACCGTCATGTCCAGCGCGCTGGTCGGTTCATCCAGCACCACCAGTTTCGGCTTGAGAATCATCGCGCGCGCAATCGCGATGACGCTGGCGCATGCCGCCGGAAAATTCATGCGGATAGCGATCCATCATGGCGGGGTCGAGCCCCACCTCGGACAGGATGGCGGCAACCTGCGCGCGCCGGTCGGCTCGCGCCACGCCATGCACCGCCAGCCCTTCGGCCACGATCTGTTCTATGGTCAGCCGGGGGCTGAGGCTTCCGTAGGGGTCCTGGAACACGATCTGCATATCCTTGCGGATCGGGCGAAGCTCGGCCGATTTCAGCCCGTGCAGATCACGGCCCAGAAACACCACCGGCCCCTGCGATGAAATCAACCGCATGATCGCAAGCGCCAGCGTGGTCTTGCCCGACCCGCTTTCGCCCACGATGCCAAGCGTTTCCCCCGCCCGCACCGATAGCGTGGCCGCATTCACCGCCTTCACATGCCCGACCGTGCGCCGCAGCAGCCCGCGCTGGATCGGGAACCAGACACGCAAGCCGTCGGTCGCCACGATTTCGGGGGCGTTTTCCTGCACCGGATCGGGGCGGCCCTTGGCCTCGGCGGCCAAAAGCTTGCGGGTATAGGGGTGCTGGGGATTGGCAAAGATGTCGGCGGTCGGCCCCTGTTCGACGATCTCGCCACCCTGCATCACACAGACCCGATCGGCGATGCGGCGCACGATGGTCAGATCGTGGGTGATGAACAAAAGGCTCATCCCCATGTCGCGTTTCAGATCAGCCAGCAGGTCAAGGATCTGCGCCTGAATCGTCACATCCAGCGCCGTCGTCGGCTCATCGGCCACCAGCAGCTCCGGCCCGTTGGCCAGCGCCATGGCGATCATCACCCGCTGGCGCTGACCGCCCGACAATTGGTGCGGATAGGCGCCCAGTCGGCTTTCCGGGTCGCGGATGCCGACCTTGTGCAGCAGTTCGATCACGCGCGCCCGCGCGGCATCGCCACGCAAGCCCTGATGCAGCGACAGCGACTCGGTGATCTGCTTTTCCAGCGTGTGCAGCGGGTTCAGCGATGTCATCGGGTCCTGAAAGATGAAGCTGATGTCGTTGCCCCGGATCCGGCGCAGCGTGCGGTTCATCGGCGCCGACCATTTCCTGCCCGTCATAGGTGACCGACCCGGTGGTGGCGGTGGCGCCCGGCACCAGCGACACGGTCGACAGCGCCGTCACCGACTTGCCCGAGCCGCTTTCACCGACCAAGGCAACCGTCTCGCCTTTGGCCACGGTGAAGGACACACCGCGCACCGCATGCGTCGCACCAAAACGGACGGACAGGTTGGCAACGTTCAGGATCGGATCGGTCATCGGCCCTGCCCCGAGGCGCTGGTGGCGTCCGCAAACGCATCACCGGTGGGAAGGACCGGCGCAGGGGTGCCGCTGGTGAAGGTCTTTCGCGGGTCAAAGGCGTCGCGCACGCCCTCGAAGATGAACACCAGAAGCGACAACATGATCGCAAAGGCGAAAAACGCGGTGAAACCCAGCCACGTGGCCTGCAGGTTGTTTTTGGCCTGAAGCGTCATCTCGCCCAGCGACGGCGCGGAGGACGGCAAGCCGAAGCCCAGAAAATCAAGCGATGCCAACCCCCCGATCGTGCCCGTGACGATGAAGGGCAAAAAGGTCAGTGTGGCGACCATCGCATTTGGCAGCACATGGCGGAACATGATCTTGCCATTCGAAACCCCCAAGGCACGGGCCGCGCGCACATATTCGAAATTCCGCGCGCGCAGGAATTCCGCCCTGACAACGCCCACAAGGCCGGTCCAGCCGAACAGCACCATGAGGAACACCAAGAGCCAGAAATCCATCACGAAAATCGCGGAAATAATGATGATGATGTAAAGGCTTGGCGTGGAATTCCAGATCTCGATCACCCGCTGGAAGATCAGGTCGAGGCCAGCCGCCATAAAACCCCTGCGCCGCCCCCGCCGCGATCCCCAGAACCGAGGTAAGCAAGGTCACGATCAACGCGAAACTGACCGACAGCCGAAACCCGTAGATGACCCGCGCCAGCACGTCGCGCGCGGTGTCATCCGTGCCCAGCCAATGGTTGGCGTCCGGGGCGACGGCGCGGACCTGCCCAGATCATTGACCGTGTTGTAGCTATAGGGGATGAGCGGCCACATCAGCCAGCCCTGCTCCACTGTCTCGCCATCGACGACGCCGGTTTCCTCCACCGCCGCGATCACACCCTCCGGGTCGTCCCAGCATTCGCCCAAACCACCCGAGATGATCAGGCATTGCACCTCGATATCGCGGTAGACGGCCTCGGTCCGGAAATCGCCGCCGAACTCGGTCTCGGGGTAGAAATTGAAGATCGGCGTGAAATACTCGCCCCGATACTGCACCAGGATCGGCCGGTCATTGGCGATGAATTCGGCAAACAGGCTCAACCCGTAGAGCACCGCAAAGATCCACAGCGACCAGTAGGCGCGGCGGTTCGCCTTGAAATTCTCCCACCGTCGCCGGTTCAGCGGCGACAGCCAGCCCTTGCGGACGGGCGGGGCCATGACCGGCGGCACCGGGCGCAACCCTGGCTCGGGGTCGATGCGGGGGCGATTGTCGGGCATCGCCATCTCAGGTCTCCCGCGTTTCGAAATCGATGCGCGGATCGACCAAGACATACATCAGATCCGACAAGATGTTCACGAAGAGCCCGATCAGACCAAAGACGAACAGAGTGCCAAAGATCACCGGGTAATCGCGACTGACGGCGGCCTCGAAGGCCAGTCGTCCCAGACCATCAAGCGAGAAGATCGTCTCGATGATCAGCGACCCGCCAAAGAACACGCCCACGAACACCGCCGGAAACCCGGCGATCACGATCAGCATCGCGTTGCGGAAGACATGGCCATAAAGCACCCGGCTTTCGGCCAGCCCCTTGGCGCGGGCGGTCATCACATATTGCTTCTTGATCTCGTCGAGGAACGAGTTCTTGGTCAGCAGCGTCAGCGTGGCAAAGGCCGAGATGGTCGAGGCCAGAACCGGCAGCGTGATGTGCCAGAAATAATCCCCGATCTGCTGGATCAGCGTCATGTCGTCGAACCCGTCGGACGTCAGGCCGCGCAGCGGGAAGATCTGGAAATACCTGCCCCCCGCAAAGACCACCAGCAGCAGGATGGCGAACAGGAAGCCGGGGATCGCATAGGCGACGATGATGACACCGCTGGTCCAGGTGTCGAACTTGGACCCGTCGCGCGTGGCCTTGCGGATGCCCAGCGGGATCGACACCAAATAGGCGATCAGCGTCGACCACAGCCCCAGCGAGATCGACACCGGCAGCTTTTCGATCACCAGGTCGATGACGCTGACAGACCGGAAATAGCTTTCCCCGAAATCGAACCGCACATAATCCCACATCATCAGGCCGAAGCGTTCGATGCCCGGAATATCCTCGGCCACGCATTCGGGCGCATCCAGATCCGGCACACCCGCAAAGCCGTCCTCGCAGACGATACGGGCGAAATTGAACTGGATGCGCAATTCGTCAAGGAATTGCGGCGGCAGGCCGCGCGCCCTGATAATCGCTGCCCTCGATCTGAGCCTGCCCGCCCGCATCGCCGCCGCCCCCGGAAATCCCGGCAAAGACGTCACCATCCCCTTCCAGCTGTGCGATCACCTGCTCGACCGGGCCGCCGGGCACGAATTGCGTCAGCGCAAAGTTGATCACCATGATCCCCAAGAGCGTGGGGATCATCAGCAAAACGCGTCTGAGGATATAGGCGCCCATGTGCCGTTACAACACGCCCTGATCACGCAGCGCCTGCTCCGCATCAGGATCGACCCACCAGAAATCAAGGAACCCGATGCCTGTGGTGGCGGCAGTCTCCAGGCGTAGCGGTAGTGGTTGTAATAGGCGACCCACGCGCTGTCGTTGTGCCATTGCGGCACCCGGACACGGTAGGCGCGCAACACACGGTCCAGCGCGCGCGCCGCCGCCTCCATCTCCTCGCGCGTTTCGGCGCGGCACCACCGCCTCCAGCCAGCCGGTCCACGCCCCGATCGGCCAGCCCCGCCACGTTGAACAGCGAGCTCGTCCGCGCCGATGCTGCCGAAAAGCTGCCGCAGGCTGGTGCCCGGCTCATAGCCCGTCGGGAAGAAATCGGTGACGATGTCGAAATCCGCGTCGCGCTGCCGCTGGCTCGCCTGCGCCCCCGTCCACCCGAGTTTTAGCCGCGCCGCATCGACCCCGATGGCGCGCGCAGGTTTCTCTGACAAAGGGGTTGATGAGTCCGGTCAAACAACGGCCCGGCGTTCAGGAACCCGACCTCCAGCGTCTGCCCCGCCGCGTTGCGCGGCATCCCGTCCGTGCACCGGCGTCCAACCCGCCGCCTCCAGCAGCGCCGCTGGCGCGGCGCAGCCTGACGCGCGGTCAAAGCGTCCGGTCGGCGTCCGACGGCGGCGTGGACAAAGGGCGCGATCGGTGAAACACCTCGTCGGGGATCTGCTCCGCGCAAGCGGGTCCACCAGCGCCGGTTCCGCACTCCTGCGGCCACGCCCGTCTGGCCTCCAGGGTGGGTGTTTTTCCCAGGAAACTGTCGATCGGCGCATAGAGCCTGCAGAACAGCGTCTCGGTTGTCCATTCCGAAATTGAACATCAGCGCGAGTGGCTTTCGCGCACGCGCGGATCCTGGAATTTTTCGCGCCGAAGGTTGAAGACGAAACTCTGCCCCGGCGCGATCAGCCCCTGACGGATTTCCTCGCGGATCAATCACGCCGCTGGACAGGCGCGGAAAATCATAGCTGTTGGCCCAGTTCTGCGACGAATTCTCTTGCCGGAACAGGTAGTTGCCCGGCAGTAAACCCTCTCGAAGGCGGTGCAATCGCATCGGCATAGTATTCAACCCGGATGCTGTCGAAATTGTGCCGTCCCCGGTTGATGGGCAGGTCATTGCCCCAATAATCGCGCATCGCGCACGAACATCGCGGACCGGCCCGGACCTCCACTCGCCCACCACATAGGGGCCCGATCCCACCAAAGGCGTCAGACGGCTTTCGTTGAAGGCCCGCCCGCTGGCGACATGGCTTGGCTTGCGAAACACCGGCAACCGCCCCGCCGCCTCGATCCGGCCACGCAACTGACTTTCGGGGTTGAAGTTGAACCGGATCGTGCGCGCGTCGATCACCTCGGCGCTGTCGAGGGTCAGCGGGATATTCGCACGGAAACTCGGCAGGCCTTCGTCGCGCAAGATCTCATAGGAAAACAACACGTCCTGCGCTGTAACCGGCGCGCCGTCGGAAAACCGTGCTTCCTCCCGGATGGTGAAGATGACGTAGGACCGGTCCTCGGGAAAGGCGATGGTCTCGCACAGCAGGCAATAGCTTTCCCCGATGGTGTCAAGCGTTCCCTCCAGCATCGATTCAAAGAAGATATTGGCCAGAACCGCCGGATTGCCCTGATTGGTATAGGGATGCAGCGAATCGAACGATCCGCCCGCGCTCGACCAACTCATCGACATCTCGCCGCCCTGCGGGGCGTCCGGGTTCACATAGGAGAGATGCGTGAAATCCGCCGGATAGGTCAGATCCTCCAGCCCGAAGGTCCCGACCGCATGGGTCACGATCAACTGGTCCTGCGCCCTCGCGGGTAAGGCGACCAGCGCCGCCATCACCACGGCGGCGGCCATCGGCAGGGTGGCGTGCAGGCTGCGGGGCAAGTAAGCAAGTGCAAGGGCTGCGGCAGGGCGTTCAGACATCACGGTCTCCGGGCTCGTCCACTGTGGGGCAACATTCCCAGTATCTGGGTCGCATAACGTTAGAGACCACCCCTACCCGGGTTCAAGTTGAGATTGCGTGATCGGGCCGTGTCCCTCACGCCCGCCGGAAAAGAAAAAGGCCGCCCGCGCGGGCGACCCCTTGGTCCAGCGCAGAGGCGCAACTTTACTGGAAGGTCGCCATATAGGCGATCAGGTTCGCCCGATCCTCGACCTCGCGCATGCCGTTGTAGGCCATCGCGGTGCCGGGCGCATATGCGCGCGGGTTTTCGAGGAAGGCCGACAGGTTCTCGGGCGTCCACGCCCCGTCTTGCGACATCAGCGCGTCGGAATAGTTGAACCCTTCGGCGGAATGCTTGGGACGGTCGACAACTCCGTGCAGGTAGGGCCCAACGCGATTCTGGCCGGCTTCCAGCACATGGCAGGCCGAACACCGCCGCCAAAGCCGCTCACCAGCCGCCGCATCAGCGGCTGCATAGACGTCGGCAAAGGCAACCTCGATCACCTCTTCCGCAACCTCGGGCGCGGCCTCTTCTTCTTCCATGACGATCGCGAAACCGCGCACGTCATCGTGGCTTTCGATGTTGTACAGGCCCTCGGCGGCCCATCCGCCCAGCAAAAGCACCAGCATGCCGCCGCAGACGGATGCGAATGCCTTGGTGATGGTCATCGTGTCGAACATGATCTTCCCATTCGGTATCGCCGTTTCGGGGGTATGTATGGGGTTTCGCCCCTGCATGGCAAGGTATAGAGAGCGCGACGAAACGCCCACATCTACAGGTAGACCCATGACCGGACGCATCGCCTTTCAGGGGGAACCCGGCGCCTATTCCCATCAGGCCATCCACGACGCCCGTCCGGGGATGGAGGCCCTGCCCTGCGCCAGTTTCGAAGATGCCATCGCGGCCGTCCAGACAGGCCGCGCCGATCAGGCGATACCGGTGGAAAGAAACACCACCTATGGCCGCGTCGCCGACATCCACCGCCTGCTGCCCGCGTCTGACCTGCATATCGTGGACGAGGTCTTTGTCCGCGTGCATCAACCTCTGACGTGCGCGCGCGGTCCGACATCGCGAGCAGCCATCTGTTTTGCTGCGCCGTGAGCATCAGGAGGTCAGCCCCTTAATGCCCGCGCTGCCCGTGACGTCGCCAGACCGCACCGGGCGGCGCCTCGGGCTGGCGGCCGGATCTACGGCGACGTGCCGCCGCCATATCGATGGCTGGCGCAGCACCACCGCTTTCTCGTCGCGGACCGGCACCCCGGCCTGACGCGTCGCTGGGTCCATGATGACCTTCGTCTTCCGTGTCCGCAACATCCCGCTTTACGAGGCGATGGGCGGCTTTTGCGTGGCGTGCCTTGTTAAGCTGGAAAGCTACATGGTCGGCAGCTTTCTCCTGCAGTTCGCGAAGGCCGCTTCAAGCTCCAGGGCGAGTTGTTTCACTGGCTTTCTCCGGATGTTGGGCACTATCCGCGGCGTCGTCAGGTTGAGCCGCGTCACCGGCGGCGTCGCCGCAGGCGGATGCGGAAGATTCCTTGTGATGCGTAAAGGTTTCCCCGTCCCCAATTGATTCTTGATGGGCCCGCCCGCCCGATCTCGTCGTGCGTACGGGCGCAGGCGCTGTGCCCGCCCTGCCGCGTCAGCGGGCGCACCATCGCCACTCGGCCGCGTTTTGGGGCACGATCCTTGCGGGC
>JAGYLB010000117.1 GCA_018401055.1 Roseicyclus sp. | reverse complement strand
GTGTCGCAGTCATGTTCACGTTCTCGCCGCAGCATCAGGCGGTATCGGGCAAATGCTCGTCCAATTGGGCGCGTCGATGGGGGCGCGCGTCCTTGCCGTAACAAGCACTCGCGCGCGAGCAAAGCAGGCACTGAAGCAGGGGCGGCAGCTGCTTTCACCTACGACGACGGTGCCTTCGCTGAGGCCGCGCGTCATGCCACGGGCGGCGGCGGCGTCGACGTTGTTTTCGATCCCATCGGCGCGCCAACCCTGCGCCATAGCCTGCGCGCTGCCAAGCGACGTGGCTTGATCATCAGTTTCGGAAGCGTGGGCGGAACTGTCCGCGACCTAGACCCGATCGAACTTGGCGAAGCCGGCTCGCTGTACCTCACACGACCCCGGCTCGCCGATCACATTGCCGATAGTCTCACGCTGCAGCAGCGCGCAGGCGAGATATACCAAGCCATCCTCGACGGAACGCTATCGGTCCAGATCGACGGGATATACCCGCTCGAAGAGTTTCAGACCCCCCACGACCGTCTGGAAAGTCAGCAGACGAATGGTAAGCAGTTAATCAGAATTTAGAGCAGTCGCTCTGACTTGATCGTCTCGGCCTTAGAAATCGGGAGTGAGCTGCTGACGGCTCTCTCCCGCCCCGGTTTCAGGGAAGGCAGCATTCGGTATCGGAAAAGAGAAGCGAAGAGCCAGCTCCAACGGCAGTTATGGTCGGCTCCTTCCGTTGTTGGCAGTCACACTGCACCAACATGGCACAATGCGATGCCGTCGGGGTGGAGCCGTCCACACCATCAGAGGAACTCGAATTGCTAAGCTAGAAGCGGCTCGGATGTTGGTCTCGGCGGCGCTCTGCAAGGCTCTTTCCCATACAGATAAAGAAATTGCACCCATCTCTTGTGGTGATGGGCGGTGAAGGACAGCGTGGATCGAATCCTCTGACAGTGCCTCGTCGAATACCTGCTGTTCAACCGTGAATTCGAACGCGAATGCCCCGGCTTCGAAACCGACATCCACGGCCTCGTGCACGAGATGGGTTCCGACGGCGTGATGCGCTACTACGCCGATTGCGTCGCAGTCTGAAGCGTGGACCGATGCACGAGACGGGGGACGCCGAGGCGGATCTGAAGACCGGCAGACGGCGCCCCTGTCAGGCAATCACGTGACCCGAAGCCAAAATCGTCGCCGGATCCTGAGGCATTCGGGCAGGGGAAGTCCGGGCGCAAGCGGCGCAGTCGCCGGATCCGGATCCGCCCGCCGATCATGACCGCTGGGGGCGGGTCACCGCGCCTCGGCGCCTCCGCTCCCCGAACGCCCTTGTGCCTGGCGACCGGCAGGCTGCAAGCCAATGTTCCTGCGCCGCTTCGCCATGCCGCCTTCGCGAAGCCGCGTCCGGCCGATCGATGTCGTCCTCAGGGGATCACCACCGTCTGGCCGAAGGCCCTGGATTTTTCGACGTGGCGATGCGCTTCGGCGCAGCGATCTAGGGGAAACCTTGCTGCGATGGGGATTTCGATCTGATGGCCCGCCAGCCAGATCTCGCCGCGCGCCCTGACCCGGTTGGGCAAGGCAAAGCCTTGAACGAAGCGGACGGTCGCGCCCTTTGACGCGAAGGCGTAGTAATCGAGAACGGGCGTGGGGTTCGACGAGCTGGAAAAGCTGGCGATGCTTCCGCTCACGTTGATCATTCGGGCATCGATCCTCTGGTTCGCCGCGAAATCGACCTCGACAATGCGGTCAACGCCCCTTCTTCCGGTCAGGATCTCGACCGCTTCGGCGACGTCTTCCTGATGGCGGTTGATCGCCTCGGCGCCAAGGGTGCGCAGCCGGGCGGCGGCGTCGGGATCGCTGACGGTGGCCAGAACGCAGGCGCCCTCCCTGAGGGCGATCTGAACCGCCAGGTAGCCGACGCTGCCGGCCCCCTTGAACAAGAATTGTCTTTCCCTTCGACCGGCCCCTCGGACAGGACGCAGTGGAATGCGGTCATGGCGGGCACGCCAAGGCATGCACCCTGCTCCAGGGTGAAATGGTCCGGCAGCGGCACTGCCTGTGTCTCGGGAAGGGCGATGTATTCTGCCGCCGTCCCGAAGGCGCGCCCGGCCTCGCCATAGCCGCCCTGAGCATTCCAGAGCCAGACCCGCTGACCAACCCGCGCGGCGCTGACGCCATCGCCCACGGCCTCGATCGTGCCGGCACCGTCGCAATGCGGGATCACGACCGGATGCCCCATCTGCATCCCGCCCCAGCCGGCGCGGCGCTTCACATCCGCCGGATTGATCCCGGAGGCCGCGATGCGGACCAGCACCTCACCCGCTGCAGGTGAGGGCCTGGCCATCTCCAAGACACGCAGAACCTGCTCTGCCTGCCCCGTCTGCGCATAGGTGACCGCCCGCATCAGCTGGAAACAAGTGTGACGTGCCGGGTGGCTTGCCGCAGGGCCGCGACCACGCGATTTTGACCTCGCACCAGGTGATTTCGTGCAAATCCGAGCGCGCCGTCGTGAAGGTCCAGCTCCGTCGCGGCGTGGATGGTCGGCAACGGCGGGATCGTCGCCGCCGGATCATGGCGGAAACGCACCTCGCGCGTGAAGTTGATCGGCACAAGGATGCGCGCCAGATCCTGGATCACGATGTTGGCCTTGGCCTCGGACACGGCACCGGATTTCACACCGCTGTAGAAGCCTTCCAACCTGTCCAGAAGCTCCTGCGCCGCCTGGGCGGAAGGCCCAAGGTCAAAGCGATCGCCGGCAGCAGCCTGGTATTTGGCAATGGTCTTCTGGAACTCCCGGGCTGTCGCACGCCAGTCGAAGGGCAGGACGCGCGCTGTCGCGGTGCGCAGTGATCGCCAGCAGATAGACCCTGCGTCCCTCTCGAGGATCTCCTTGTCGGCAATGTCCATCGTGTCGTTTTCGGTATGCCAGGCAATGTTGGCGCCGCAGCCTCCGACGGTGTAATAGCCCTTCTCTTCCCGCAGCGCGGTGGGCATCGTCGAGGACAGCATGAAATAGCCAGTGATCCCGATGTTGTTAAAGGAATAGTCCCCCGCACGATGCGGGCGCTCGCCCTCGGCCTTCTTGCCTGCGACTTCGTCGATCACCGCGCTAATCAGGTCATCTGTCTCGGACATGCGGGACAGGTTGAGGAACTCGGTCGCCCAGCGGCACCCCGGACTGTCGCAATTGACCTGCGCCACGCAGTTCTCGTCAAGCTCGATGGCAAAGGCGTCGGCATACCAGGTGGATCCGGCATAGCGCCCGGTGGAATGGCCCGGCCACCAGCAGATCTTGACCGACCTGCGCAGCTTGTCGCGGTTGGCCCAAAGCACGCGCGCGATCTCCAGCATGGCGGCATCGCCGACGGCGTTGTCGCCCACACCGACATCCCAGCTGTCCAGATGGCCGTGAAGCAGCACGAACTTGTCCGGCTCCTCCGTTCCGGGGATCGTGACTTCGACCAGCTTACTGTCGAACCAGCCTTCTTCCATCTGCGTGAAGACCGTGACTTCGCCGCCCGCCTTGGCCAGCGCGATCAGCGCCTCTCCGTCCGGCTTGTTGACAGCGACGGCGGGATGCCGGGCTTGCGGGGCAGATCGTCCAGGTCGGCACACCCCAGATGGTGGTGCAGATGCCCCAATGGATATCCACCCCGGGATTGATCGCGATGACGCCCACGGCGCCAAGATCCTCGAACTGCCGAACCATGACCGGGCTGGCAAACCCCTCGGACACCACGATGGCACCCCTGGCCTGGCCAGCCTTGGCCGCCGCACCGTCGATCTTGATGTCGAACATGTCGTCGATGTCGTCCACCGCATTGGCGGAAAGATAGACAAGACGCGCTGTCACGCCGCCCCGCGCATCCGTTGCATAGGCCGGCGGCTTGGCACGAAAGGTCTTGCCCGCAGCCTCCACCCGCGCCTCGCCGGGCAGGCTCAGATACAGCGACGGCCGGTGCACCGTTGTCGGAACCCCGTGGCGTGACAGGCGTTCCACGACCTCGTCCATGCCGCGGTTCACATCGGTCGGATGCTCCCGCTTGAACGTCGCAAAGCTTTGCACCAGCCCCCAGGGCTCATCCATCGTCACCTGGTCGAGAATTGCGATTTCCGAAGTCAACATGATACGCCCCTTTTGGTTTCATCTATCAAAACACAGTTTCGTTTGATGAAGCGTGGCAGCGAGGGGGCGATTCGACAAGCACGCGATGCGATGTTGTCACACGCCGGCCGACAGACCGAGTTTGCCGCTTATTTCGGCAACCGCCTCGCCAACGAGATCAAGGAACCGGCGTCGGCGCGTCTCGTCGTAGCGCGCCATGGCCCCCGCGATCGAGACCGCGGCAATCACCTGGCGAGAGGCGCCGAGCACCGGGGCGGCAATCGAAAACGCACCCTCGTCGAGGTCATTCATCGCGATGTTGAAACCATCGGCGCCGATCATGTCGAGGCGCGCACGCAGCTCTTTCCGGGTTTGTCACGGTGGAGGCGGTATAGGCTTCTGAGCCGTTCAGGAAAGAACGGTTTTTCGCGAACCCTCCTCCGGCGCGAAGGCCAGCAGCAGCATGGACCCGCCGCCGGCATGCAATGGCCCGTACCGCCCGGCATTTGCATATATTCGCATGGCGTGATGCCCAGGCAGCGTTGCCAGAACAAGGGATCTCTGCCCTTCCCGAAGGATAAGGTTGATGGTCTCCGTCGTGTCGTTGCGCAGGCGTTCCATCACCGGGCGGGCGGCGGCCAGCAGGGTGCTCTGCAACCCGGCCTGCTCTCCCAGAACCCCCACCCGATAGCCGAGGGAGTAGATCGCCTTGTTGTCATTACGCGTGACGAAGCCCCGTGCCTCCAGGGTCGACAACAGACGGAAGACGATGGTCTTGGTCAGGCCCAGGCGGTTGGAAAGCTCGGTCACCCCTTGCCTGGGCTGGCTTGCCAAGGCCTCCAGGACACTCAGCGCGCGATCGACGGCAGCGATGGTGTAATCGCGGGGCTCGGACATCTTCTGGCTCTCCTCTTCATACGTCGGGCTTGCTTTGCGATCGATTTACCGCATACTCAATTATAAAACGTCGTTTCATCTAATGAAACAGTTTTTAAGGGGGGAATGATGAAAATCGCGTATGTCGTGCCGGGACCGATGTCGAAAGGCCCGATGGGCCGGGCGGAAATGCAGCGCCGCGAGAGACACAATGATGAACACATGGGCCTTCGATGGCACGGAGATTTCGTGATCGATCGTGCCCACCGGCCCCGCCTCCATCGAATCGGCCTACGAGGAGATGCTGGCCATCCCCCCCACGCTCGACCTGATCATGGACTGCGAGGCCAGGGGCTTCGACGCCGCCATCATCAGCTGCTGGCGATCCGGGCCTGGAAGCGGCACGAGCTGGTGTCGATGCCGGTCGTCGGCCCCTCTGAAACCGCGATGCTGCTGGCCGCCGGACTGGGACACAAGTTCAGCGTGCTGACGATATTCGACAGCCTGATCGCCGGGCAGGAAATGCTGGCCGTTCATGCCGGTGTGCGGGCCAAGCTCGCCTCGGTGCGCCCCACCAACATCCCGGTGCTTGAGTTGATGAAGGACCCGGCGGCGACGAAACGGCGCCTGATCGAGGTCGCCCGCGCCTGCGTCGGCCAAGACCGGGCCGATGCGCTTCTGTTCGGCTGCATGACGATGTCGTTCCTCGACATGGGCGACGAGATCGGGGCCGAGGTCGGCGTGCCGGTCGTCAATGCAGGCCGGGCCGCCGTCAAGCACGCCGAACTGCTGGTCTCCATGGGTCTCGCCCATTCCAAGAAGGCATGGCCCACACCTGCGAAGATGAAGGCGGGGAAAACCGCCTCTGACATGCGCGTCGCCTGAAGGCGAGCGCCCCTCACGTCGTCCAACATACGCCAAAGGAGATTGAAGATGACACTGCCCCTAAGAATCTCTGCACTTGCTGCGATGCTGTCGGCCACCGTGCTGACACCGGTTGCGGCAGAAGAAATCCGGACGATCAACATCGTCACCCGTCCCCAGGCCGCGCAACCTGCCGAATTCCAGTTCACCCAGCTGATCGCCCAGGAATGGCGCAGGCTGGGTCTGGACGTGAACGTCGAGGTCATGCCCTGGGAGCAGATGATCCAGGAGATCTGGTTCAGCCGCGAAGAGTGGGACACGACCGCGTGGCAGATGGTCGGGCGCCCCGAACGCTCCGACCCGGACGAGATCGTGTTCAACCTGTTCCATTCCTCGACGGCGGAACAGGGCTTCAACTTCATCGGCTACAACAACCCCGCCTATGACGCCCTCGTCGAGGCGCAGCGGGTCGCCCTCGACCCGGACGAGCGGCGCGAACTCGTCCGCCAGGCGCAGGCCATGTTGGCCGCAGATCAGCCCAACATGATGCTGGCGCACCCGCAATCGACCTATGCGTTCAACAACACCATCTGGAATCCCGACAGCGTCGTGGATCAGTCGGGCATCGGCATCCGCAACACCTGGAGCTATCTCCAGCTGGAACCTCTTGGTGATGTGACGGACATCATCCTGAACTCCTCGGACAACGTCACCGCGATCAACCCGCTCTATATTTCCGGCGGCACCGACAGCTGGATCACCGAGCTGATCTTACGACCGCCTGATGCGGATCGGTCCCGACGGCCTGCCGCAGCTCTGGGCGGCCGAAAGCTACGAGTGGATCGACGATACCACCATCACCGTGACCCTCCGCGAGGGCATGATGTGGCATGACGGTCAGCCGGTGACACCCGAGGATGTGGTGTTCTCCTTCCAGGCAGCCGGTTCGGGCGAGGCACCGATGTATGGTCCTTTCGTCAGCGGTATCGCGGACATGACCATCGACGGCATGGACATCACCTTCACGCTCAGCCAGCCCTCGGCGCCGTTTCTCACCGCCAGCCTTGCCAAGATCAACCTGATCCCGATGCATATCTGGGCGCCGGTCATCGAAGAGCAGCTGACGCTCGAGACCAACGCGGAATCCTTCCAGGAAGAAGTTCCGGTCGGCTCCGGCCCCTACCGGTTTGGCAGCTGGACCCTGAACGAAGAAGTCGTTCTTGAAGCCAATGCCGATCATTGGGCGGCGCCCAACGCCGACCGCTGGATCCTGCGGATCGTCCCCAACGTGGAAGCCGCGCTCGGAATGCTGCGCTCGGGCGAGATAAACTTCCTGTCGGACTTCCCCGGCGATCCGACCGTCGTGGTGGCCGCCGCAGAAGAGGATCCGAACCTGACCGCCATCTCCACCATCGACATCGGCTTCCGGTATGTGGCCTTCAACCACCGCCGTCCTCCATTCAATGACCCGGCCTTCCGCCGTGCCTTGTCTGCGGCCGTGGACCGCCGACTGATCGTGGGAGCCGCCTTCCAAGGCTTCGCGGTGCCGTCCAACTCGGTCGTCTCGCCTGCGCTCGCGTTCTGGCACAACGAGGAGACTGCCACCGGCATGGAAGCCGGGATCGACGTGGCACAGCAGACGCTGGCCGATGCAGGCTATCTCGTCGTCGATGGTCGGCTGAACTACCCCGAGGGGGTATCTGAAACCCTGAGCGAATAAGCTCGACCGACCGATCCTAGAAAGGGTTCGTAGAATGAAGGCGATCACCGTCATCGGAGCGCGTTTGCTGCAAACTGCGTTTGTACTGTTGGCGGTGATCACCATCCTGTTCTTCATGTTCCGCCTGATGCCGGGCAGCCCTCTGGCCGCCTACATCGACCCGAACTTCACGCCGGAACAACAAGCGGAGCTGATGGCCCGCTTCGGCCTCGACCAGCCCTTGTGGCGGCAATACCTGATCTATCTCGGCAATATCCTGCAGGGGGATCTGGGCGAAAGCTTCTTCTACCGCCAGCCGGTCGCGGAACGGGTCCTGTCGCTTCTGCCCAATACGCTGATCCTGACTTTCACCTCCCTCATCCTGGCCTATGCGTTCGGCGTTCTGGCAGGTGCCTACCTCGCCTGGAAACGCGGCTCCGCGGTGGAGCAACTTGCCGTACCTCTTGTCCTGACGACACGCGCGATGCCGGAATTCTGGCTCGGCATGCTGTTGCTCGCGGTCTTCAGTTTCAGCCTCGGCCTGTTTCCCGCCGGCGGCACGAGAGAGCCGGGCGCCGAATATGACTCCATCTGGGCCCTGTACACATCGGCCGATTTCTGGCGGCACATGACGCTGCCCGTCGTGACGCTGGCGATCTACAGCCAGGGCCTGCCCTTGCTTCTGATGCGCTCGAACATGATGGATGTCATGCGCGAGGATTTCGTGACCATGGCCCGCATCAAGGGCCTGTCCACCTTCTCGGTGGTGATCCGCCATGCCGCCCGCAACGCCCTGCTGCCCGTCATGACCTCCTTCGCCATTGCCGTGGGCTACCAGATACAGGGCAATGTGGTCGTTGAGACGGTCTTTTCATGGCCTGGCCTTGGGCGCGAACTGGTGCGCGCCGTCTCGACCGCCGACTACCCGCTTGCGCAGGGCGCCTTCCTGATGATCGCGGTCGTCGTGATCCTGATGAACCTTGTGGCCGACCTTCTCTATGCCGCACTTGATCCGAGGGTGACCCGTGAGTAACGCCGCGACCTCCAGCCAGGAAATGCCCGGCTGCTTCGCGCGGCTGCGCCGGACCTTCGGCGCCATCCGCCTGCCGCTGCACGATCCGCTCGCGGTGATCGGCCTGTGCATCTATTTCTTCTTCATCACCATCGCCGTCTTCGCGCCCCAGATCGCGACCCACGACCCGAACGAGATCCTCTTCACCTCCGAGTTCGCGCTCGCTAGGGACCTGCGACCGGGCGTCGACGGCTACATCCTGGGAACCACGACCCTTGGCCGGGACGTGTTTTCACAGATCGTTTGGGGCGCGCGCTCTGCCCTGCTGATCGGGCTGACGGCGGCCTTCATGGTCGCCCTGATCGGGTCGATCATCGGCATCGTCGCCGGCTATTTCGGTGGTTGGGTCGATACCATCCTGATGCGTCTTGCCGATGTCGCCTTCGGCATCCCGTTCCTGCCCTTCGTCATTGTCCTCGCGGCCTTCCTCGAGCCGTCGATCTGGAACGTCGTCATCGCCATGGCACTGGTCCTGTGGCGCGACACCGGCCGCGTGATCCGCAGCCAGACACTCACGCTCCGCAACAGGGTCTATGTGGAGGCCGCGCGCGTCTCGGGCTCGTCGGATTTCAAGATCATCCTGCGCCATATCGCCCCCAACGTGCTGCCACTGTCGTTCCTCTACGGCTCCATCGCCATCGGCTGGGCGATCCTCACCGAGGCCTCGATCAGTTTCCTCGGCTTCGGTGATCCGGATTCGATCAGCTGGGGGTACATGCTGCAGGACGCCTTCGCCTCGCAGGCGCTGTCCAAGGGTTCCTACTACTGGTTCGTGCCCCCGGGCTTCCTCATCATCATGATCGTCTCTGCCGGGTTCTTCATCTCCCGCGGGTATGAGCAGATCCTTTTCCCGAAGTTGGACCGATGACCAAACCCCTCATGTCCCTCAAGGATCTGTCCATCGCCTACAGGGTCGGTAACCACGACACGATCGCGGTGGAAGGTGCGACCTTCGATGTCGAACCCGGCAGCATCGTGGGTCTCGTGGGCGAAAGCGGCTGCGGCAAGACCACGCTTGCCCGCTCGCTGACGCGCGTATTGGCGGGCAATGCGCGCATTGCCGGCGGCAAGGCGCTGTTTTGCGGACAGGACATCGTGGCCCTGCCGGAACGCGCGATGAATGCGCTGCGGTGGCGCGAGATCGCCTTCATCCCGCAATCGGCGATGAACTCGCTCGATCCGGTCTATACCGTCGGCTCGCAACTGGCCGAGGTGCTGACACGGCGCGGCGGAATTGGGCGCGCGGCGGCACGAAAGCGCTCCGAAGAGCTGTTCGAATGGGTCGGGATCGAAACCAACCGGCTTGGGGATTACCCGCACCAGTTCTCGGGCGGCATGCGTCAGCGCGCGGCGATCGCCCTGGCCCTTGCGCTCGACCCCAAGCTCATCATCGCCGACGAGCCTGTCACCGCACTCGACGTGATCGTCCAGCGGCAGATCCTCGACCAGTTGCGCGAGTTGAAGGAACGGCTGGGGATTTCGGTCATTCTGGTCACGCATGACATCTCTGTCGTGGCCTATGTCTGTGACCGTGTCGTGGTGATGTATGCGGGCCGCGTCGTGGAAACCGGACCCATGGCCGCGACCCTGACCGCGCCGGCACATCCCTACACGATGGGCCTGCGCAACGCCTTCCCTGATCTGGCCAGTGCCGGCGGAGAGCTGACGCCCATCGAGGGCGCGCCCCCGACCTCGCGAACCTGCCGCCCGGCTGCCGCTTCGCCGCCCGTTGCCCCTTCGTGGAGGCGCGCTGCCGGACCGAGGTGCCAGACCTGATTGCCTATCAGGGCGATCACCTCGCTGCCTGCCACCGGATCGCCGAGGCACAGGCGCTCAGGGCCAGGGCGACGGTCTCGGAAACCTGGGCCATTCAGCGGCGGGGTCAGGAATGAAGGACATCAGGACCTCGCCGCTCGTGAAGCTCGACGCGGCCGCGTTGCACTTCCCCGTCGGAGGAGCGCTCGCGCAACTGCGCGGCCGGGCAAGCGTCGTGAAGGCGGTCGATGGCGTCTCGTTCGAATTGCACCGGGGCGAAAGCGTCGGCCTGCTGGGCGAAAGCGGTTGCGGCAAGACCTCGACGGGGCGGATGCTGGTGCGCCTCGACAAGGCCACCGGAGGGCGGGTGGAATTCGACGGCGAGGATGTCAGCGCGTTGTCCGGCGACGCGCTCAAACGCTTCCGCAGTCGCGTCCAGATGATCTTCCAGAATCCGTTCGAGGCGCTGAACCCCCGCTTCACGATCCGTGACGTGCTGGCCGAACCGTTGGAAAACGCGCGCATTCCCAAATCCGAACACGAAGACCGCATCCTGCACGCGATGGAGCTTGTGAAGCTGGGCGATCCCGGACAGTTCATGGATCGCTATCCGCACCAGCTGTCCGGCGGGCAACTTCAGCGCATCGTCATGGCCCGCGCCCTGATCCTCAAGCCCGAATTCGTGGTCGCCGACGAGCCTGTCTCGATGCTCGATGTGTCGGTTCGCGCCGGCGTGCTGAACGTGTTTCGCGACGTGCGGCGGCAGACCGGCATCACGGCCATCTACATCAGCCACGATCTGGCACTGGTCCGGTATGTCTGCGAGCGTACCATCGTCATGTATCTCGGTCGCATCGTCGAGGATGGCCCGACCGAAGACATCGTCGTAGACCCGCTTCACCCCTATACCCAGGCCCTCGTCGCCGCGGTTCCCGTACCCCATCCCGACCAGAGCCACGATGCTCTGCCCATCGCGGCGCGGCGCGCCCGACCCGCAATCCGCCCTCGGGCTGCACCTTTCCGCGACCGCTGCCCGGAAAGCCTCTGCGCTGCGCATCGAGGCCCCGGTCCCACCCGCGTCGGCGGCCGCATCGTCCATTGTCACCTGTATGAACCGGAGACGTGATCCATGACCCACGCCCCTGACCCTTTCGTCGCCGCCGCGACCGTGTGCGATCCGATCACCCTCGAGATCATCCAGGGTGCCATCCAGGCCGCCCAGAGCGAGATGGAAGCCCTGATCGAGCGCACGGCCATCTCCGCCTTCATCCGCGAAAAGAAGGATTTCTACACCGCCATCTTCGACCGCGACGGCGTAATGGCCGTGGGCTCCATGGTGCCGATCTTCGGGGACATCACGACCCCGGTATTCGAGCATTTCCCGGTCGAGACGATGCGCGAGGGAGACCTCTATTGGTACAATGACTGCTATGGCTCCTACGGGGCGGTCAGCCATTCCAACGATCAGGTCCTGCTCGCTCCGGTCTTCCACAACGGCAAGCGGGTGGCCTTCGTCATGTCCTGGGCCCATTTTGCCGATATCGGCGGAATGCGCGCCGGCTCGATCAGTCCCGACGCGACCGAAATCTGGCAGGAGGGCATCATCATCCCCCGACCCGGCTGATCTCGGCCGGCGGCGGTGAATGAAGCAGCCTTGGCGATTTTCCATCGCAACTCCCGCTTCCCGGCGCAAAGCGAGGGCGACATGAGCGCGCTCATGGCCAGCGTCCGCCTCGGCACCCAGCGCATGGCCGAGGCGTCCGCGCGCTTCGGCGCGGATGTGCTGGAGGATGCGCTGGCGCAGCTGCTGGATCGCACGCGAAAGCTGGTGCGCCGCAAACTGGCGGAAACCTTCGACTACGGCACCCATCGCTTCACCGACGCAATCGACAGCGACGGGCATGGCAACGGCCCGTTCCACCTGCGCTTCGCGATCATCCGCGAGAAGGGCCAGGACGGTGAGGACCGCTTCATCTTCGATGCGACCGAGACCGACGACCAGGCCCGCGGCCCGGTCAACCTGCTGATGAACCGATCCATCCCCGGGATGGCGCTGGGCCTGTTCTACCTCGGCGGCGAGCCCGGTCAGGTCTGCAACGCGGGCGCGGCCGCTGGCGCTGGACGAGGTGCGGCTGCGCGAGGGCTCGCTGGTGAAACCGAAATGGCCCGCCCCCCTCGGGATGCGCGGTCTCACGATGATGCGCGTGCTCGCGACGCTCAACGGCCTGGTCAATGTGGCGGGCGGCCAGGCGCCCGCGGCCCAGGCCGCCTATGTCGTTGCCCTCATCCGGGGCAGCTACACGGCCGAGGATGGCAGCCCGACGCCGTTCCTCCCGGGCCGACGGCATCGGCGTGGGTACGGCGCGCGGCCTTGCCGACGGCATAGACGCCGTCTACTTCGTGGCGCAGGAGAATTATCCGATCGAGTTCACGGAACTCGGCTATCCCGTTGCCTTCCGCGCCTACGGCATGGTGCGCGACAGTGGCGGGCCGGGAAAGTTCCGCGGCGGGGCCGGGATCCTGCGCGAATACGAGATCCTCGCCGATACCGCCATGTTGGGGATCCGCATTGACGGGGTGCAGACCCCCCCCTGGGGCATCAACGGCGGACAATCCGGCGCGCCGGGACGCATCGTGATCAATCCCGGCACCGCGACCGAGAAGCAACTTCCTCCAGCTGTCCGATGGCACGATGCTGAAGAAGGGCGATGTGGTGCGAATCGAGACCGGTGGCGGCGGCGGTTGCGGCCATCCCTTCGACCGCGAGACCGCCCATGTGCTGGAGGATGTGCTGGCAGGCCTCGTCAGCCCCGAGGGCGGCGCGCCGCGACTATGGCGTCGCCGTCTCGCGCCGCACCGTGGACGAGGCGGGAAACCGTCCGGCTCAGAGCCGTACGCCCGCAGGTCAAACCGTTCCACCGCAAGGAATACCTCGATGTCCTTTGATGGTCGCGCCGCGACACTTACCCTTGCCGTCGATATCGGCGGCACTTTCACCGATGTGGCCCTTGCGGATACCGCGACCGGGCAGGTCTGGCGCGCAAAGACCCCCTCGCGACCCGACGACCCCTCCGAGGCCTTCCTAGACGGGCTGCGCCTTGCTCTGCGGGCAGCAGGCGCGGAGCCCGCAGATCTTCGCCAGGTGCTGCACGGCACCACCGTCGCAACCAACATGATCCTCGAAGGCAAGGGCGCGCGCGCGGCCCTGGTCACGACAAAGGGCTTCCGCCACGTGCTCGGCATCGGGCGCCAGGACATTCCCCGTGCGGCCAATCTCTACAACTGGATCAAGCCGCAACGCCCCGTCCCCGCCTCCCGCATCGTCGAGGTGGCCGAACGTATCCTGCCCGGCGGCATCGTCGGGGAACCCCTGGACGAGGCAAGCGTGGCGCGCGCCGCCGAAGCTCTGCGCGAGATGGATGTTGACGCAGTCGCCATCTGCCTGCTCCATGCTTTTGCCAATCCGGACCACGAACGCCGCGTGGCCGAGATGCTGCGACTGGCCCTTCCCGATGTCGCCGTCACCGCCTCCTCCGACGTGCTGCCCGTGGTGCGCGAATACGAGCGGACGCTGGCTTCCGTCCTGAACGCGATCGTGATGCCCGGCGTCACGCGGTATGTGGGCCGGATCGAGGAAAAGCTGCGCTCAGAGGGCGTGCCCGCCCCCCTCCTGCTGATGCAGTCCAACGGTGGGGTGGCGGGCGCGGCCAGATCCGCTCCGCCCCGCCCTGACCGCCCTGTCCGGGACCGGCGGCGGGCGTCGTCGAGGCGCGATCGGCGGCGGCCGCATGCGGCATCGACGATATCCGTGACCGTCGATATCGGCGGCACCAGTGCGGATATCTGCCTGATCGCCGCTGGCAAGATCGGCCTGACACAGCGGGGACAGGTGGGCGATTGGCCGCTGCCCTGCCGATGGTCGACATGGTGACCATCGGCGCGGGCGGCGGGTCCATCGCGCGCGTCGCCGGTGGCGTGCTGACCGTCGGCCCGGAAAGCGCGGGCGCCACGCCGGGCCCTGCCGCCTATGGGCGCGGCGGGGTGCACGCGACCGTCACCGACGCCCATGTCGCGCTAGGGCACCTGCCCGCGCGACTCCTCGGCGGCGCCATGACGCTCGACGTCGTGGCGCGCTCGCCGCGCGGTGGAGGACGGCGTGGCCAAGCCCCTCGGCATCGCCGTGGAAGAGGCCGCGCGCGGCATCCTCGCCATTGCCGACAACAAGATGGTTGGTGCCCTGCGCGTCGTCTCGGTGGAGCGTGGCTTCGACCCCGCGACTTCACCCTGCTGCCGTTCGGCGGGGCGGGTCCGCTGCACGGTTGCGCCCTGGCCGATCTGGTCGGCACCCGCCGGGTGCTGATCGTGCCCGCGCCCGGCATTCTCTGCGCCGACGGCCTCATGGCAGCCGACCTCAAGTCGGAATTCAGCCGCGCCCGCCCCCGCGCCGGCGTTGCGGACATGGACGAGGCAGGCCGCATGTGCGCAGATCTCGAAGCCGACGCCGCCGCCTGGTTCGATGCCGAGGGTGTGGCGAAGGCAGACCGCCAGACCAGCCGCGTCGCGCTCATGCGCTACGCCGGACAGGGCAACGAGCTGTCGATCCCCTGGGCCGATACGGCACATGCCCTCGAGGCCGGATTGACGGCTGCCCACAAGGCGCTGTACGGCTTTCAACTGGGCGCTCCGATCGAGCTTGTGACCCTGCGGGTTGAAGCCCGCGCCACGATGCAAAAGCCCCTGCCCCCGCCGTGCTGGCGCCGGGTGTCACACCCGAGCCGGTCGAGCGTGTCTCGGTTTCGCTCCCGGCGGGCCGTCAGGACGTGCCGCTCTATGATCGCGCCACCTTCGGCGCGGGCGCTGTGCTGAAAGGCCCCGCCATCGTCAGCCAACTCGACACGACAACCCTGATCGCACCGGGCTGGTCCGGCGTTGTGCATCCCTCCGGTGCCCTGATCCTAACCAAGGCGGACCCATGACCTACCAGACAGGCATCCCCGACACGCTCGCCGCGGTCTTCGGCCATATCGAGGCCCATCGCGACGACAATCTGGCCCGCGTGATGGACTATGTCCGCCACCCTTCCATCTCGGCACATGACATCGGCATCCGCGAGGTCGCGGCGATGCTGGTCGATCACCTTGGCGCGCTAGGTTTCGCCGCCGAGGCAGTGCCCACCTCCGGTCATCCGATGGTCCTCGGCCACCATTGCAAGGCACCGGGCAAGCCCACGGCCCTGCTCTACGGCCATTACGATGTCCAGCCGCCCGACCCGCTGGAGGCATGGGTCAGCCCGCCCTTCGAGCCGACGATCCGCGACGGCCGCATCTATGCCCGCGGAATCGGCGACAACAAGGGCCAGCATTTCGCGCAGCTTCTGGCGATCGAGGCGCATCTGAAGGTCCACGGCACCCTCCCCTGCAACGTCATCTTCCTGCTGGAAGGCGAGGAGGAGATCGGCTCGCCCCGCATCGCGGAATTCGTCGCCCGGCATGCCGACCGCCTGAAGGCCGATCTGGTGGTCACGGCCGATGGCCCACTCCATGCCTCGGGCACGCCAATCGTGACCTTCGGGGTGCGCGGCATGGTGGGGTTCGAATTGCGCGTGCGCACCGGTCGGACCGATGCCCATTCCGGCAATCACGGCGGCACCATGCCAAACGCGCTCTGGACGCTGGTCCATCTTCTGGGGACCATGAAGGACGCGCAGGGAAACATCACCATCGACGGCCTGCATGATCCCATCCGCCCGCCCTCCAACGCCGAGCGTGCCGCCGCCGCCGCAGCTTCCGGTCGATGTGCTCGGCTATCTTGCGGACATGGCGCTCCCACCGGCTCGACGCGCCCGCCGATCGCCCCTTCCACGACCGGCTGATGTTCCACCCGACCCTGACGATCAACGGCATTCACGGCGGCTACGGGGGCCCGGGCACCAAGACCGTCCTGCCCGCCGAAGCCGTGGCGAAATGCGACATCCGCCTGGTCCCCGACATGACCCCGGAGCAGGTGCTGGCCTGCGTGCGCGCGCATGTCGAAAAGCATGCCCCCGACGGCGAGGTGGAGGTCATCGGTCACGGCGGAATGCTGCCCTCGCACGCCGCTCGACGATCCCTTCGCGCCAGCGATCGTGGACGCGGTGCAACTGGCGCGCGGTGTCGCGCCCTACCTTTACCCCAGCGTCGGCGGCAGCCTGCCGGACTATGCCTTCACCAACATCCTGGGCCTGCCGGCCTTCGTCACGCCCTATGCCAATGCGGACGAAGCCAATCACGCCCCGAACGAAAACCTCGAGATCGCGCTGTTCCATGACGGGATCCGCACCGGCGCAGCGCTTCTCGATCGTCTAGGAAGGATGTCGGCATGAGCAACGCGATCACCGTCCTGCACGATGCGCGTCTCTGGGACGGCCTGGCGGAGGATGCGGTCGAGGGCGCCGCCGTGGTGATCGAGGGCGCCCGGATCCGCGAGGCGGGGCCCGGCGTCATCTATGCCGGAGATGCCACCCGGATCGATTGCGCTGGCCACTTCCTGATGCCGGGGCTGATCGACGCCCATTACCATGCCAATACGCCCAGCTACGATTTCTACGGCACCGACAGGATGCATCCGGCCCTGCTCGCCTCCCATGCGGTACGGCTTCTGACCGGCGCCGTGGATCGCGGCTACACGACGATCCGCGATGCCGGCGGCGGCGATGTCGGACTCGCCCAGGCGCTTGATGCCGGGGTCGTCGACGGGCCGCGGTTCTTCTACCCCGGGAAGGCCCTGACCCAGACCGGCGGCCATGGCGACATGCGCAGACGCGGCGAGCCGGACCTCTGCGGTTGCGGCGAATATGCCGGCGTCATCTGCGGGGCGCCGCCGATGGCCCAGACGAGATGCGCAAGGCCGTGCGGCAGCGATTCCGCCAGGGCGCGACGCAGATCAAGATTTTCCTGTCGGGCGGCGTATCGACGGAACTCGCCCCCTTGGCGATGCCCCATTTCACCGATGCCGAAATCCGCGTCGCCGTGAGGAGGCCGCCCGGCGCGGCTCCTATGTTATGGCCCATTGCCATACCGACGAAGGAGCGCGCCGCTGCATCGATCTGGGCGTGCTGCATCGATCGAGCACGGCAGCCTGATCACGCCCGAGACGGCGAGGCTGGATCGCGGCAGCCGGCATGCCTTCGTGGTGCCCACCCCGTCGGCGGGAGAGCTGAGTCGCCGAAAACGCAGCCGAGCTGGCCTGCCAAGCTCCGCGACCCAGAAGGTGCGCGAGGTCAACAAACGCACGCTCGATGCGATCGAGGCCTGCATTGCCGCCGGTGTGAAGCTCGGCTCGGCTGCGATCTGCATGGCGACATCTTCCTGCAGACCCAAGGCCGCGAATTGCTGCTGCGCGGACAGGTGCAACGCCCCGTGGACGTGCTGCGCTCCGCCACCTCGATCAACGCCGAGATCGTGCAGCGCGCGGGCCAGCTGGGGCAGATCACTCCCGGCGCTCTGGCTGACATGATCCTCGTGGATGGCGATCCCCTGACCGATCTGTCGGTCTTCGTATCCTCCGCCAGACCAGCGCGTCCGCGCCTGGTGCTGATCGACGGCAAGATCCGCCGCAACCGCCTGCACTGAGCCGCCTTTCGACGCACCGGGAAACCAGTCCCGATCCCGCGCCCACCAGCATGACCTGTCGTGTGTTGATCAAAAGGCATCGGGTGGCTGGCTTGACGGTGGCACCACCCGCCTTAGAGGCAATCGCACGGTGTTCTCCCGATTGCGCCGACCGCTTCAGTCTTCAAGATGCGCGTGCACCACGTCCCGCACTGCGGGCGCGATTTCGACAGGGCCTGTATGCCCGGCGATACGGGCGCCGGAGAGGATGAAATCAGTCACGGCCGACCCCTTTTGATCCATACGCCCTGCCGCGCGCTCAGGCTACCTCGAACCGGATCGGCTTGGCCCCTTCCCACAGGACGGAGGTTCCCAGCGCATGCAGGTTTTCCAGCCCGCCCGTCAACGTGATGAAGTGGTTTCCGGCAAGCTGGCCCATCTTGGACGAGAAATCCACCCCGCCATAAGCCAGCAGGATCTCGGTCTCGCTGATGCCGCCGGGGTAGAGGATGATATGGCCGGGCGCGGGATGGCTGGTGTGGTTCTCGTAACCAACGCCGAAGTCGGTCTCACCCAACGGGACCCAGACACCTTCGCCAGACCAACGGACGTGCACGATCTGGCTGACATAGGGCAGGTGCTTGCGAAAGGCGGCGACTGTTTGCGGCGCGCGCTCGGTCTCGAAACGGCCGGTGAAGGTGAAGGCTCCGGCGGTGATCTTGAGGTTTTCCATGGGTGGATCCTTGTGTGATGGGGGAATTCAAGCTGGTTGGGTGAGGCGCGCGGGCGAGAAGCGGTCGAGGCCCACGGGCTGGCGGCCGGTGGCGACAGCATCGGCGGCATGGCGCCCCAAGAGCGGCCCGAGAGTGTAGCCATTGGCGCCCGCGACCACGACGCAATCCGGGTGACCCGGCAGATGGCCCACCAGCGGCGCGCCGTCGATATCGACGTTCATCGCGGCCCAGGAGCGCAGGACATGCAGGCCCGCGACGCCGGGCAAGACCCGTTCGGCAACCCAGAGATTGCCCTCGAGGCTTTCGCGCAGAATACGGGTGCGGCCGGTGACGGGATCGGCGGCGGCAGACCAGGCGCCGCCGATGATGAGGTTTCCGGCGGTGGCTTGTTTCATCGTCAGGTGCCGGTCGCAATGGGCGAGCAGGCAAGACGCCAGCGGCGGGGCGGTTTCGGTGACGACCATCTGCAGCGGCGCGCCGTGAATCGGCAGGGGCACGCCCAGCATCGCGCCCAGCGCCCCGGTCCAGCCGCCTGCCGCAAGGATCAGGCGGCGGGCGCGGATGGTGCCCGCGCTGGTCGAGACGGCATAGCCTGGGGCGGTGTCGGTGAGGCCGATGATCGCCACGCCCTCGACGAAGCGGGCGCCTTTCGCGCGGGCGGCATTAGCAAGCGCGGGGGTGCCGAGGAGAGGGTTGATCTTCCCCTCGCCGGGGCACCATGCGGCAGCGATCATGCGGTCGGACACGCCGGGAGCCAGAACCTTTATACCCGAGCGGTCGATCAGGTCCACATCGATGCCCATCTTCCGCTCGGCCGCAATCTTGTCGCGGAGAAAGGTGATGTGCCGCTCCTCCTCGGCCAGCATCATGCCGCCAGTGAGCACGATCTCGAAGGAGGTGCCGAGGTCACGCTCGAGGTCCTGCCAGAGCGCGATGGCGTCGCGCTGCAGCGGCAGGGTCTGCAAAAGCGCCTCGCCCCGACCGCCGGTCTTTTGGCCAAAATCGAAGGAGAGCAGTTGCAGGTGCAGGCTGCCCGCGTTGCCGCCCGAGGATCTCGGCGTTCACCGTGCCGCGATCGATCACCACGGTATCGAAGCCCAAGCTCGGTCGCGCGCAGGGCGGCGGTCAGTGCCCATGATGCCCGCGCCGATGATGACAAGATCGGCGGTGGCGGGCAGCTGGACGGTCTCAGCGGCGCGGTCGGGTGCCCGCAGCGTGGGGCTGGGCGCCTGACGGTGGCCGCCCCATTCCGGTTTTTCGAGCGCGATGGCAGCGGCAGGGACCGGGCGGGCGGGTGTCTGCGGCGCGAAGAGAGTGGGCGTGCCGGTCAGGAGCGCGGCGGGGCCGGAGCAGTAGCGGCCCCTGACAGCGGCCCATGCCGAGACGTGTGAGACGCTTGAGCGCGCCAAGGTCGCCCGCGCCTTCTGCGATGGCGGCGCGGGCCTGTGAGAAGGTGACGGATTCGCAGCGACAAAGCATAGCGGCATCGTCAGGTGGAGCGTCGCGCGGCGGGGCAGCGTAGGTGCGCCAGAGCGCGGACTGGAAGATGCGCGCGCGCGCTAGGGCCCGGAGCTCCTCAGCCATGTCGGGGGCGCGTTTGCCCAAATGCGCCACTGCGGCTGCACCGGAAAGCGTGCCCTGCGCCAGCGCCACCTGCGCGCCGCCCATGCCGCCACCATCGCCCGCGACCCAGATGCCCGGCATGCTGGTGGCGCCGTGCTCGTCCCTATTGGGGCAGAGGAAGCCGGTCGCGGGGTCGCGGCTAGTGGCACAACCCAGAGCACGGGCGAGTTCGACCTGCGGCAAAAAACCCTCGCCTACGCAGACCACGTCGACGGTGAGGTCGCGCTTCTCGCCGGTGGCGATGCAGGCAGCAGTCAGGCTGGCGACGC
>JAGYLB010000116.1 GCA_018401055.1 Roseicyclus sp. | reverse complement strand
TGAATGGAACTCCGCCGTCTCATGCCGATGCGCGCCATGAATGGGACGAGGCCCCCAATGTCATCAGGCATGAGCCGGACCTGCCGATGGCGGGTGGGTCGGCTCCAAACCCGCGGCGTCTCGGGCGGCACGAATATCAATGCGGCAAGATAGGCCGTGGACTACTCGCGCGTCTTGCGCCTATTCGGTCGCCGCCAAAACCGGGGCCGAGCCCTGCCCCTCTCACGCCCCCTACTGGGCCTTCCTGGACCGCCACCGCGACCGCTTCGCCAGGAACCCGCGCATGGCCCAGATGTATCGACCCTCCTGGGACAAGATGGACTCCGACAAGCGCGTGCACCACCCCTGGCGCGCGCCGCCGGATTTCCTTCGCCCGGATGGACCGGGGCGAAACCCTCTTGATCCCTTCTTCTTGTTCCAACACCTGGGGTCCGGGGGCAGAGCCCCAGCGCTGCCCTGAAGACCTCCTCGGCGATACGGGAGCAGAGCCCCCCGGCTTGCCCTGGAAGACCGCCTCCGGCGATACGGGAGCAGAGCCCCCGGCGGATCGGCTTGCCGCAGGCAAGCCGAGACCGGAATGACAGGACAGCTTCTTCCCGGCCCGCGACGAAACCGGTCTCCGGCTGTGGGCCTCAGCCCATCAACTGGCCGCTTTCAGGCGCGCCAGCGGAACCCGTCCTCGCGGCGGTCCACGAAACCAAGCGCCGGAGAAGGGCATGCGATAGCCGATGGCCGGCAGGCGCTCCTCGGCGATCATGCCCAGGATGCGGCGACGGCTGGCGGCGGCGGCGGCCTTGTCGGCGTCGAAACGCACCTCCAATCGGGGCGGGCCAGCGACCAGACCGGGTGATTGGCCAGATCCGCAAACAGCATCAGCCCCGCGCCCGCGCTCTCGATCCGGTAGACCATGTGGCCGGGCAGTCATGGCCAAAGGGCCTCCAGCGCCGTGATCCTGACAGCGCGTCCTGCCCGGGGCTCAGGAACGTGAACCGGTCCGCCAGCGGGCGGACATTGGCCTCGAACCCGTCATTACCCGCGCCCGCCCAATGGTCGAATTCGGCCTGGCCCGTGACATAGCGCGCATTGGCAAAGCTCGGCGCGCCCTCGGTCATCAGCCCGCCGATATGATCGCCGTGCATATGGGTCAGGACCACCAGATCCACCTGCTCGGGCCAGCCGGCCGCGGCCAGCGCCGCGATGGTCCCGCCCGCGTTCAGCCCGGTGTCGAATAGCACCAGCGCCTGCCCGGTGTTCACCACCGTGGGGGTGAAGAAGAACTGCGCCTGCTCGGTCGACAGGAAATTCTCGGCGCTCACGCGGGCGAATTCCTCGGCGCTGACGTTCATCCCGAAGATGGATTGCGGATCCTCGCGCGGCGCTGCCCGCCAGGATCGTCGTCACCTCGAAATCCCCAAGCGTGAAGCGGCGCATCGGCGGCAGGCTTGCCCCCAGCATGGGCGCCTCGGCGCGGGCAGCGGGGGCGATGGCGGCAAGCGGCAGGGCGGCAAGCGGCAGGGGCGGCGCTGGCGGCCAGGGTCTGGCGGCGGGTCAGCATGGGAACTCCTTCCAGATTGCATCTCTGGGCGTGACCCCAGCATGAAGGCCGGGGAAACCGGGGTCACAGCCGCGTGACCATTTTGGTCGATCATTTGCTTTCAGCAAGACCGGGATTGCTCCGCCCGTTCGACCCGGGGTCGCTCCACCGGAGCGATTGTCGCCTATCAGCGGACCGGGTCCTCACTCCCACCAGCGGTCGATTGCGGCGATATCGTCATCGGACCAGCCGAAATGATGCGCCAGTTCATGCACTAGCACATGGGCCACCAGCGCGCCAAGCGCGATATCCCCGCGCTCGGCCCATTCCTCAAGGATCGGGCGGCGGAACAGCCAGATCGTGTCGGGGCCATGGGGTTGGTCCATCACCGATTTCTCGGTCATCGGGATGCCGTCGTAAAGCCCCGTCAGCTCATAGGGGTTGTCGATCTCCAGATCGGCCAGCATCTCGGGTGTGGCGAAATCCTCGATCCGGATCGCCACCGCGCGCGCGGCCTGCGCATAGGGCGCGGGCAGATCGGCAAGGGCCGCAAGGGCCATGGCGTCGAAATCCTCCAGATCGGGGGGGGTGAGGGCGGACCAATCCATCATGGCCCCGATATGGACAAAATGCGCCGCCTGTGAAAGAGCAACCTTGAAATCTGGAGGCTTCGATGACCGTTACCCGCTTCGCGCCCTCGCCCACGGGCTATCTGCATGTCGGCAACCTGCGCACGGCGCTTTACAACTATCTGATCGCGCGCAAGGCGGGCGGGCAGTTCATCTTGCGCCTCGACGATACCGACGCCGAGCGGTCCAAGACCGAATATGCCGATGCGATCCAGCAGGATCTGGAATGGCTGGGCCCGACCTGGGACTGGATCGAGCGGCAATCCGCCCGGCTTGACCGCTATGCCGAAGCCGCCGAGACTCCCGCGCGTGCGGCGCGCTTCTACGAGGCCTTCGGAGACGCCCACGGAACTGACCTCAAGCAGCAAGAAGCAGCTCAACATGGGCCAGCCGCCGGTCTATGACCGCGCCGCGCTGAGGTTGAGCCGAGATGCCGAGCGGCTGCGCCTGCGGGCCGAACGCGGGCAGGGCGTGTGGCGCTTCTTGCTGGACCAGACCCGGATCGAATGGGTCGATGGCATCCTGGGGCCCTTGTCGCCGGATGCGGCCAGCGTCTCGGACCCGGTGCTGATCCGGGGCGACGGGCAGGTGCTTTACACGCTGGCCTCGGTCGTGGACGATACCGAGATGGGGATCACCCATGTCGTGCGCGGCTCGGACCATGTGACCAACACGGCGACCCAGATCCAGATCATCGAGGCGCTTGGCGGGCAGGTGCCGTCTTTCGCGCATCACTCGCTTCTGACCGGCCCTGGGGAGCCTTGTCCAAACGCCTCGGCACGCTCAGCCTGCGGGACCTGCGTGCCGCGGGCGTCGAGCCGATGGCGCTTTTGATCGCTGATGGCGCGGCTTGGCTCCTCGCAGCCGGTCGAGATCGCGGGCACGCTTGAAGAGTTGGCCGAGGGGCTCGACCTGGCGCGCATCGCCCGGCACCCACGAAACTCGACAGCGCGGATCTGTTCCCGCCGACCGGGCGCTACCTGCAGGGCCCGCCGCTTGAGGCGGTGGCGGGCGATGTGGCGGCCCTTGGCGTGCCTGATGCCCTGGCGCCTGCCTTCTGGAACGTGGCGCGCGCCAATATCACCACGCGCGGCGATCTGGCTGCATGGTGGGCGCTGTTCCGCGACGGGGCCACGCCCGTTGTCGACCCCGAGGATGCCGCCCTTCATCGCCGAGGCCTTCGCCCTCCTGCCCGAGCCCCCCCTATGGCGCGGACGCCCGGGGGCACCTGGACCGAGGCGGTCAAACAGGCCACGGGCCGCAAGGGCAAGGCCCTGTTCATGCCGCTGCGCAAGGCCGTGACCGGGCTGGAGCGCGGCCCGGAAATGGCCGACGTGATGCCGCTTTTGCAGGGCAAGCCCCGGCTGTAGGGCGGGCGACGTAAGGGTGCGATGGAGCGATCAAGACGCCGCCGATCTGCCGGCAGCGATGGGCTTGATCAGTTCCCGAGCATCCAGCGGCCCTGGGGTGGAAGGCGGGAAACGCGAAAGCAAAGGGATGTCATGGCGCGAACGTCACGGCCCCAGGCATCCCGGACACGGACATTTCCCACCTCGCGCCCCTGTCCGATGTTTGCGGTGTCGAGCGCCGAGGCTTGCCCCTCTGCCCAGCTTAGCGTCACGTCCGCCTCGGTGATCGTCCGTTCGCGAGAAAGCCGCGTCAAGGGCCAGGCCCGATCACCGACCCGGACCACGCGTTCCAGCGGGGGAATGCCGTGCGGCGGGTCTTCGCCCGAATAGAGGAAGGGCCGCGTTGTGTCGTAGTTGCGATAGGGGTTCGTGCCATAGGAACGGCGCCAGTTTGGTCTGCATTCAGGTGACAAGCCCGTCGGGGTAAGCGTCGCGAAACGCCGCCCAGCTTTCCATCCAGGCCGGAAGCTGGTCCAGTTCGCGGCCCGTCATCTCGCCCGCAATGCCTTCTCCGACCGCCTGCTGCCACCAGCTTTCTGTCTGGTGATCATACATGATCATGTCGGAATGACGCAGCAGGCCGGAGACGCCGAAGGTCAGGGTCTGCCCGTCCAGCCGACCGTCGAAGACCATGCCGGTGTTGCATAGCGGGCAGAAGGTGACGGCGATGGGACGACCGTCAACCACATCGTTCACGATCCTCATGCCACATCAGGTAGCGGATCGGATAGGCCCGCGCGGGGCCATTGTCGGGCACATAGGTCATTACCGGCTCGCGGTCGCTGAGCCGCGTCTCGCTGGAAGCGCGGATGAACTCGGGGGCAAGGATCGCGGGAATTCCGTCGCGAGGAGGCCCGCCCGAGATGACCTCGGCGAGATCGATGCCGAGGTGCGAGGAAATCGGTGTTCGGCCAAGTGGCGTCGAACGGGTTCACCTGTGCTGGTGTGGTGCGGCGGCCGGGCAGGGAGAGCACGGCAAGAGCGTGCAGAAAGAACCGCCGTGGTCCGAAGGGCAGTTTGGACGGGATGCGGGTTCGGGTCATGGCGGAAGATCCAGGCGAGGACATGCAGTAATAGCATAGACCAAGCCGTGATCACGCCGCATACACACTTGCGTCAGCTTGCTGCACCCAAAACGCGCCGTCGGCGTTTGTATCGGAAGGCCGCGGGAAATGGCCGCCCTTGGCCCAGTGAGGAATGCCTCCGGCGGGCCGTCTTTCGGAAGCTGGTCGTCCCTAGACGCGGTGATATCGTCGGACATCTGGCGCATGACGATTAGGTCACCCATCGGCAATGCTGCGCGATGTCCGAACGGGAGCAAAGCAAAAGCCGCGGCGAGGCGCCTGAGCACCCGACGAGCGGCAAATGGCCGAACACCAATCATCGTCCGCACAGCCAACACCCCCCAGCCCTGCGCGATGATCCGCGTGGCGCAGGCCCTGCGCGCCCCTTCGGACTCAAGGCCTGCCATTTCCCAGCACAAGACTCTTGCCGGGGCCGAAAGCGTGGCATCTACGGCCCATCCCGCACAGGGAGAAATCGGCCAAGTGCCGGTG
>JAGYLB010000115.1 GCA_018401055.1 Roseicyclus sp. | reverse complement strand
GCAGGCGGGCGACCGATGCTTTTGCCGCAGCCGCTTTCACCCACGATGCCCAGCGTCCCGCCTTTGCGCACCCGCAGCGACACGCCGTTGACCGCCCCGCACCGCGCGCCGGTTACGGGCAAGAAGCCCAACGGCCTTCGAAATGTTTTACAAGATTGTTGATCTCGACCGTCACCCGCGTGTCGTCCAGCGGGGCCGCCACCCGGCGGCGCGAGCTCCAGCGCCTTTGGCGCGGCGCTCAATCCCCTTCGACCCAGCAGGCCGCCGACAGATCGCCCGCCCGCGCGGTCAGTTCCGGCGCCTCGACCGCGCAACGCGCCGTGGCCACCGCGCAGCGCGCCCGAAAGGCGCAGCCCGCAGGCTTCATGCGCATATCGGGCGGAATGCCGGGGATCTGCGGCAACCGCATGTCCTTGGTGGCATCGACGCTGGGGATCGTGCGGAGCAGGCTTTGGGTATAAGGATGCTGCGGCGCAGCAAAAATCGCGTCGACCGCGCCGGATTCGACGATCGCCCCGCATACATCACCGCGACGGTGTCGGCGATCTCGGCAACGACGCCCAGATCATGGGTGATGAACAGGATGGACATGCCCATTTCAGCCTGCAACCGGCGCATTAGATCGAGGATCTGCGCCTGCACGGTCACATCCAGCGCTGTGGTGGGTTCATCGGCGATCAGAAGGCGCGGGCGGCAGATCAGCGCCAGCGCGATCATCACCCGCTGGCGCATGCCGCCCGACATCTCGAACGGATAGGCGTCGATGCGCCGCTCGGGATCGGGGATGCCGACCTTGTCCAGCCAGCGGATCGCCTCGGCCCGCGCAGCCTCGCGCGACAGGCCAAGGTTGCGCATGATCGGTTCCACCATCTGGCGGCTGACCTTCATCACCGGGTCCAGCGACGACATCGGGTCCTGAAACACCGTGCCCACTTCGCGCCCCCGGATCGCGTTCAGCGCGCGTTCCGACAGCCCGGCCAGATCGCGCCCGTCCAGCAGCACCTGCCCGCCAGCCACACGGCCCGGATGAGCCAGCAGTCGCAAAAGCGACATCGCCATGGCACTCTTGCCCGATCCGCTTTCGCCGACGATGGCGACGCGCTCGCCCTTGTCGATGGTGAAGGACACGCCGTCAACGGCCGTCACGGTCCCGCGCGCGTGTCGAACTCGGTGCGCAGGTCGCGCACCTCCAGCAAGGTGGGCGCATAGCTCGGACTGAAGGTCATTGCGTGGCGTCCTTCTAGGTGCGTGCGGACAGGTCATTTGCGGGCACGGGGGTCGAGTTCCTCGCGCGCACCGTCCGACAGGAAGTGCAGCGAGAAGGCGATCAGCAAGATCACTGCGCCGGGCAGGGTCGAAATCCACCATGCCTCTTGCAGATAGGTCTGCCCGTCGCGGATGATGTTGCCCAGGGACGGCGCGGGCGGCATGATGCCCAGCCCCAGAAAGCTCAGGCTTGCTTCCACAAGGATCGCATTGGCAGAGGCGATGGAGGCTGCGACCAGCATCGAAGAATTGCTCACGGGTGACGGGGATGATGTGGCGTGTCATGCCAGCCGCTGCGACGCGCGTGACCCGTGCGCGCCGCATCGATGAACGGCCGCGACCGCAGGCTCAGAACCTGACTGCGCTGCAACCGAATGAAGCGCGGCACGTCCGCCATGGCGATGGCCGCGATCACCGGGATCAGCCCGGTGCCTACGATGGCGACCAGCCCGATGGCCAGAAGGAGCGACGGAAAGGCAAGGAAGATGTCCACAACGGTCATCACCACGCGGTCGATCACCCCACCAAAGAACCCCGCCAGTGTGCCCAGAATCATGCCCGCGATCAGCGCGATACTCGCCACGCTGAACCCCACCAGAAGCGACACCTTGACCCCCGCCAGCGTGCGCGACAGCACATCGCGCCCCATCCGGTCGGTCCCGAAGGGATGTTCCAGCGACGGTGGCTGCATGATGGCCCTCAGGTTCGTCTCCAGCGGAGCCTGCAAGGGCAAGAGCGGCGCGAAGGCCGTCAAGGCAAGGATCGGCACCAGGATCATCAACGCCACCTGCGTCTTGCGGTTGGCCCAGATCCCTTCCGTGGGCAGGGCCAGCGCGGGCAGGCGCGGGCGGCGGGCGGCATGTCTATGGTCTCATTGGCCATGGCCGTGTCCTCCGGGTCGAAGCTGAGCGCGGATCAAACGCGCGTAGACAGATCGTGGATGAAATTGATCGACACGAAGAGCAGCGCGTAGAACACGATCAGCGTCTGCACCAACTGGTAGTCGCGGCTGTTGATGCCGTTGATCAGCAGGTTGCCGATGCCGGGGATGGTAAAGATGAACTCCACGATCACCGTGCCGTTCAGCAGGTTGCCGAAGCTCAGGCCAATGACCGTCGCAATCGGCAGCGCCGCGTTCTTGAGCGCGTGGCGGAACAGCACCCGGAACTCGGACCAGCCCATGGCGCGCGCGGTGCGCACATAATCCTCGGACAGAATTTCCAGCACCGAGGTGCGGGTGATCCGCGCCATGGTGGCGATCTGCGTGACAGACAGCACCAGAACCGGCAGCGCGATGCGTGACAGGAAGGCCATGGGGTCATCGAGCGTCACCGCGCCCGAGGCCGGGAACCAGCCCAGTGTCAGCGAGAACAGAAGCAAGAACACCAGTGCCGTCCAGAAGGACGGCATCAGGTCGACCAGCATGGCAAAGCCCGTCAGCAGGTTGTCGAGCCGCGTCCGCCCCTTGTGCGCCATGTAGGCGGCGACCGTGCCCAGCGGGATCGAGATGATCGACCGGTCAGCACGATGGTCAGAAGCGCGATGCTGAGCGTCACGGGCAGCGCATTGCCGATCATCTCGGCCACAGGCAGGCGGGTGGTGATCGTCTGGCCCAGATCCAGCGTCACCAGATCGCGCAGGTAGCCGAAATATTGCGACATCAAGGGCTCGTTCAGCCCCATCTGCTCGCGCATCAGGTCCAGCGCCTCGCCCGACATGGTGTCGCCGGCCATGGCCGAAGCCGCATCCCCCGGAATGAGCCGGAGGGTGAAGAACACCAGCGTGACGACACCGAACACGGTGATGAACAGCTGTGCGGACTTCTTGAGGGCGTAATCGATCATGGCCGGCTTCTCCTTGCTTGGTCAGGCGACGGTCATGTCGACATCGTAGAAATTGACCTGCGCGAGATAGTTGATGTGCACACCCGTGACGGTCGATTTGCCCGGCCAAAACACGTTGTTGGCATAGCTGGGGATGTAGGGCAGCTCGGTCATGGCGATCTGCTGGATCTCTTCATAAAGCGCCATGCGTTCCGTCGGATCCACGGCCGCACGGGCCGCGTGTAGCAATTCAGTGACGCGCGGGTTGTTGTAGCGCGCGCCGTTCAGACCACCGGGCACCGTGTTGTCGGGATGCAGGTAGCTGAACAGGATCAGGTCGGGATCGACGGCGGGCAGAAGCCGCGTGGCCATCTGGAATTCGCCGGCGTTGCGGCGCTGGTTGAAGGTCGGCGTGTCGACCAGTTCCATCTGCATGTCGAGACCCACCTGAGACAGGAAATCGATCTCGAACTGCTGCAACTCGGTCACGCCCTGCGCAGACGTGCCCAGATGCCGGAACGAGAACCCCCCGGCATAGCCCGCCTCGGCCAGCAGCGCGCGGGCACGGTCGGGGTCATAGGGATAGGTCGGGATGTTGTCCGAATAGACCGGCATCCACGGCAACAAGATGGAGCTTGTCGCCTGCGTCAGCGACGGCGAGATCGCGCCGGTGATGGCCTCGTAATCGATGGCGTGGATGATCGCCTGTCGCACCCGGACATCGGCGAAGGGTTCGAACTCAGGGTTCAAAACCTTGAGCGCGACAGCGTAATTCATGACGGTGTTCATGGTGAACCCCTCGGCACGCAGCGTATTCAGGTTTTCCTCGCGGTTGGCGCGCATCACCAGATCGACCTCGCCATTGCGCAGCGCGATGGTCGATGTCGCCTCGTCCTTGATGATGTTGAACACGATCGTCTCGATGGGCGCGGCACCGCGGAAATAGCCCTCGTGGCGCTTGAGCACGATCTGCGAGGTCACATCGATGCTTTCGAGGTAATAGGGCCCCGTGCCCACGGGCTGCCAGCGCACCTGATCGCCCGCCTCCTCGATGGCGCGGCGGCTGACGATCTGGCCCTGATGGTAGTTGGCGACCGTGTGCAGGAAGCCACCATTGGGGGCATCCAGTTCGATCACCACCGTGTAGGGATCGGGCGCCTCCATACGGACGATCCCGGCCAGCGTGCTGCGATAGGGCGAAGCGGTCGCTTCATCAAGGATTCGGGTGTAGCTGTAGATCACGTCCTCAGACGTCATCTCGCCGAAATCCTTCTGGAACTGCACGCCTTCGCGCAGCCGGAAGGTCCAGGTCTTGTTGTCGGGTGTTTCCCAAGACGTAGCCAGATCGGGAATGATTTCGCCCGTCTGGCCGTCATAGCTGGTCAGGCCGCTGAAGATGTTGAAGGCTATGTTCTCGTTCTCGATGCGGAAGATGTTGGCGGGGTCAAATCCTGCGGGGTCATCGTAGAAACGCACCATCAGGGTCTTGGACCCGTCGGACTGGGCAAAGGCGGTCTTGGGCAGGGCAAGGCTCGCGGCCATGAGGCCCGCAATTGCCGCCGGTTCATCGTGAACATGGGGTGATCTCCTTGTGGACTGGCTGGATCAGGGAAATGGGCCGTCCCCGGGGGCAGGAACGGCCCTTGGGGATGGCCTACCCGGCCTTACGCTGAAGCGGCGGTTCCGCAGCATCGGCGCCCTGCTCGGCCAGATACGCCTTTGCCATCTCGAGCGACACGACATCGGAATACTTCTGGTGCATGTCGTAGAGGTTCATGAAGTGGCTGGCTTCGGTGCGGTCGAAGACGCATTCCGACACCACACCGACGCGGTAGCGATGCGTGGCCGCATCCACGACCGAGGCGCGCACACAGCCCGATGTCGTCTCGCCGCACATGATCAGCGTGTCGACGCCAAGGCTGTTGAGGTGGAAATGCAGGGGCGTGCCCTGAAAGCCCGAGGGCGCCGTTTTCTCGATCACCACCTCGCCCGCGATGGGGGCGACCTCGGCCACGATCTCGGTCCCCTTCTGCTGCATCTCGGCCGACAGCTTGGAAGGGCCGCGCTTGCGGTGAACCCAAGGCTTGATGCCCGAGGTCAAACCCTTGACGTGAACCACGGGAATGCCGTTGGCGCGTGCCACCGCCAGCAATTCGGCGGTCTTGTCTACGGCCTTCCAACCCTCAAGCCCGGTCGAGGACGGCCACATCTTCATCGATTCGAAGATCGGCTGCCGCTCAAGGCCCAGGACGCTGTAATAGATGTCGATCAGCACCAGCGCGGGCTTGTCGCCGAAGCCGAACAGCTCCTTCTTGCCCCACATCTTGTCATGCTCGCGATCGCGCTTCGCTGAGATAGGGTTCCCAGCCATATTCGGTCATCATGGGACGTCTCCACTTCCTGTCAGGGCCAGGCGCGGGCGGGCAGCGCAACGGCTGGCCGGTGATGCGTCGGCGGATGGATCTGACGCCGCACGGGCGCCTCGTTCTGCGGAGTAGGCGCTTTGGAAATTCCGCAGGATCGGCCCCGCAGATCAAGGAAGCCAAGCAGATTGAAGCTCAGTCAAGTTACTTGATTTTTGGTAAGGATGTTTTCGTAAACCGCCCAAAACCGCGCCGCCAAATCGGTGTGACTGCAAGAGCGATGGGCGCGACGACTCCGGATCATGGCTCGAAACATGCGGACTGGGCCCTTCAACCGCCCAAGGGCATGCGGCCCGCAAACGGCAAGGAAGCAGCGATTCCCTCGCGGCAGACCGCAAGGTTTAGAAGTGAAGACCGGATCGATTGCGATTATGGCTGGGCGTCAGAACCCAGGCGGAAAAGCCGGGTGCCGGTTCACATCCTTGTAAAGCAGGTAGCGGAAGCGGCCCGGCCCACCGGCGTAGCAGGCTTGCGGGCAAAACGCGCGCAGCCACATGAAATCGCCCGCCTCGACCTCGACCCAGTCGCGGTTGAGCCGGTAGACGGCCTTGCCCTCCAGCACGTAAAGCCCGTGCTCCATCACATGCGTCTCGGCAAAGGGGATGCAGGCGCCGGGCTCGAACGTCACCACGTTCAGATGCATGTCGTAGCGCAGATCCGCCGGATCGATGAAGCGGGTGGTGGCCCAACGCCCCTCCGTGCCGGGCATGGCGCTGGGGGCGATATCGGCCGCGTTGGGCAAAGATCGGATCGGGGCGGTCCAGCCCCTCGACCGCCTGAAACCGCTTGCGGACCCAGTGAAACAGCGCGGGCACATCGCCCGCATTGCGGATGGTCCACCCGCTGCCCGCAGGCAGATAGGCGAACCCGCCCGGCGTCAGCGCGTGATCTTGCCCGTCCAGCGTCACCGTCACACCGCCCTGCACCACGAATATCGCGCCCTGCACGCCCGCGTCAGGTTCGGGCCGGTCCGACCCGCCGCCCGGCGCGATCTCCACGATGGATTGCGCGAAGGTTTCGGCAAAGCCCGTCATCGGGCGGGCCAGAACCCAGGCCCGCGTGCCGGTCCAGAACGGGAAGGCGCTGGTGACGATGTCGCGCATCACGCCCTTGGGGATGACCGCATAGGCTTCCGTGAACACGGCGCGGTCGGTCATCAGCTGGCTTTGCGGCGGGTGGCCACCGAGGGCGGTGTAGTAGCTGGCGGGGGCTTGGGTCATCTGGTCGCTCATCCATGGGTCCGGGGGCACATCACGCTTTGCGCGCTGTCGATCTTGCACGGTGGCGCAGGCGGGGCAATCGCCCTAGCGCATCGGCGCGAAAAGCGCGTCTTGCAGGGTGCAATCGCGCGCCACATCCCGCGCGCAGTCGCGCGGCTCCAGATCGCGGGTCAAGCAGATCCGCACTTCCTGCACGCGGCCCTCGCGGCAGGTGACGGTCAGCATGTCGGCCGACAGCGCTCGGTTCTCCTCCAAAAACGCCTCCTCGATCACGGTTGCGGGCAGGCGCACGGGCCGGTCGAGCCGCCGCAGCAACTCGGGGCGCGCCACCGCCTCATAAGCCAGCCGCGACAGGCGGAAATACTCCTGCGCGCTCAACCCGCTGCACGACCCGTGCTTGCGCCACTGGTGCCACGCCAGCCCGGACGAGCCCATGATATCCACCATCGCCTCCGTCTCTCCGCGGGACGGCGGGCGCGCGTTCGTCGGGCAGAAGCTTGGCCAGCCCTCCTCATACTGCGGCCAAAGCCCGTGCAGCGTGAACCCATAGCCCTGCCCCGGATCGCATTGCGGCGAGTTGCGGTCGTCGCCTTCCAGCGCGCACCATGTCGGCGTCCAGCTCAGCGCCAGCACATAATAGTCGAAATCGCCCGCCCGCTCCCCCTCGGCCCAGGCCGCACTGCCCAGCCAGATCATCGCGAAAAGCCAGCGTTTCATTTTCTCTTCCCTCCGGGCGTTTGCGCGCCTATATACCCACCGACTTCCCCGAAATCGAGGAAATGGCGGAGACCCCTCCGCCGCCGGCCAGACCGGCAGGGGATGAGGCGTATCTGAAGGACGGATGACGATGAACAAACCGATCATGGCCAAGGCCACCGCCGTCTGGCTGGTGGACAACACCACGCTCAGCTTCAAACAGATCGGCGATTTCTGCGGCCTGCACGAGCTTGAGGTTCAGGGCATCGCCGATGGCGACGTGGCCCAAGGCGTCAAGGGCTTCGACCCGGTGGTCAACAACCAGCTGACCGAGGACGAGATCAAGAAGGCCGAGGGAAACCCCGCCCATGTCCTCAAGCTGAAATTCAACGCCGCCGCCGTGGGCGAGGAAAAGCGCCGCGGCCCGCGCTACACGCCCCTGTCCAAACGGCAGGACCGCCCGGCCTCCATCCTGTGGCTGGTCAAGTTCCACCCGGAACTGAGCGACGGCCAGATCTCGGCGCTGGTGGGCACCACCAAGCCCACGATCCAGACCATCCGCGAGCGCACGCATTGGAACATCAACAGCATCACGCCGATCGACCCGGTGGCGCTGGGGCTGTGCAAACAATCCGAACTTGATGCCGCCGTGCAAAAGGCCAACGCCAAAAAGGCCCGCGAGGGTGGCGTGATGACCGATGACGAGCGGATGAAGCTGGTCTCGACCGAGACGAGCCTTGCGATGGACCCCGAGGCGCGCATCCCGTCCTCGATCTCGGGGCTGGAGACCTTCAGCCTCAGCGAAGACGAGGACAAGCCCGCGCGCCGCTACGACGCCGAAAGCCTGTTCAACCTGCCTGCTTGGCGGGGGATTACGACGACGAGGATGACGAGGACGACAGGGGCCGCCGCCGCCTGAGGCGCGGGGTTCGACGAGGATCGGAGAGGCCCCGGATCGGAAGATCCGGGGTTTTTCGTTGGGGGGGGAAAGTGAGACAAAAAATGCAGGCTATGCAAAAGCTAGCGTCCTTGGCTACTCTCGCCGCGTACATCCAAGGGTTGGCAGAAGTGCAGGATAATTTCTGGCGAAACGGCTTTGCTTTAGGACTAGTTGTCGGCTCTTGTACTTGCGCCGCGCTGCTAGTTACTGTTTCGGCGATGCCAATTAGCGAGTCGAACAGCACAACTGATTGGCTGGTATCGATTTCATCTATTTTATCCGTTCTGATTAGTTCAATCGCTGTGTTTCTTGTTGCCGGGACACTCAAAGTCACTGAAGAAACTCTCAGCGAGACAAAGAAGATTGGCGTAGCGCAAACCCGCGCATGGCTTCTGGTAAAGTCAGTACTCGTCGAAAAAAACCAAAACAACGGAAGCGTTGATTTTGAAGTTACATTCCATAATTTCGGAGTCAGCCCTGCCAGTGACGTGAAAACTGAAATACATGCGTACACCGAACCATACCCTTTTGCAGCAAGGCCCTTAGAGAGACTTACGCCAGATTACCGCATTTCAATATTGCCTCCGGGCGTTGATTTTCGCCGCTTTATAAGCATCCAACCAGCCTTACCCGCCACCAATTGGAAAACGCGGCTTCGCATTCGCTTCTCTTATCGGTTGCTGGATAACTCTGAGGTTGAAGCATTCAGTGAATGGATTCTAATGGACGAAAAGCAAGGATTTTTTGCGCGCCCTTCCATGCCAGTGGACAGCGCCAATTACCAAAGTCCCTTAAATAGATAGAGCCAATGGCGCCCCCTCAATGCGCCGCCACCGCCACATTGTCCAACAACGTCCGCCCCCCATCCACCGTGATCACCTCGCCGGTCACGAACCCCGACCCTTCCGAGGCCAGGAACTGCACCGCCCCCGTCACCTCACGCGCGGAGGCGATGCGGCCCATCGGCGTGCAATGGCGGATATCCTCGCGCAGCCCCTCCGTCTCGGCCGAGGCGCGCCGAGGCTCGCCGACATCCGCCGAGCCAAAGGCCACGCCATTGACCCGGATGCGGTGCGGCGCCAGCGCCAGCGCCAGCGAGCGCGTCGCCTGATCCAGTGCGGCGGCCGCGATGGAATAGGCCATCAGGTCGGGATGCGTGCGCCGCGCCGCGATGGACGAGATGTTGATGATCGACCCGATGGACCCCTCGGCCGGGCGCTCCTGCTCCTCGGCCCGCGCGATCATCCGCCGCGCCACCGCCTGGCTCAGCCGCAGGGCGGTCATCATGTTCTGGTCCAGCAGCGTCGCTACACTATTGTCCGACGGGTCCAGCGCATCTGTGCGCAGCACCTGACGGCTGGCGTTCACCAGAATGTCGATTCCGTCAAAGGCATCGACCGTGGCCGAGACCAGATTTTCGATGGTCAGCTTTTCGCGCAGGTCGCCCGCGAAATAGCGCACCTGCCCCTTGTCATCCTCGATGTCGCCGCATTCATCGGCGAGCCGCACCTTGTCACGGTCGGCGAACATCACATTCGCGCCCCGGTCGATGAAATGCCGCGCGATGGCCAGACCGATGCCGTTGGCGGCCCCGGTCACGATGGCGGTCTTGCCTTGAATGGAAAGTGTCATGTGCTGGATCTGGTCCCTGGAAACAGGGGGCCTAGCGCTTGGGCTTGGCCGCCTCGTAGATCTTGTAGCCTTCAAGCTCGCCCAGAAGCCGGCCGGTTCCGAACCCGGCCTTCAAGGCGTCTTCATAGGGCAGATGGCGGTTTGCCACCATGAAAAACCGACCCTTTGGCGCCAGCATCCGCGACGCCGCCGCAATGAAGGCACGGCCCAGCGCCGGATCGGCGCGGCGGCCATGGTGGAACGGCGGGTTCGAGACGATGGCGTCGTATTTCGCATCCGGCGCAAAGCGGGTCACATCGGCCCAGTGAAACCGCGCGCGCGGATCGTCGATATTGGCGGCTGCGGCCTCCAGCATGGCGTGATCGGCCTCGATCAGATCAAGGCTTTCGATCCCGTCTTGTTCCGACAAGATCTCGCCCGCGACATAGCCCCAGCCTGCCCCCAGATCGGCCACCCGGCCCGTCAGCTGAGGCACCAGCGCCACCAGCAGTTCCGAGCCCCGATCCGGCCCCTCGGCCGAAAATCCGCCCGGCACGGTCACATACCCTTCCTCGGTCTCGACGGGCTCGGGCATCCAGCCCATCACCGCCTCGGGCAGAACCTCGGGCCGGGTCAGCCAGATCAGCTTGCCATGCGCCTTGGACATCACGCCGTCGATGGCAAAGACCGCGCGCAGCAGCTTGAGAATCGCCTCGATCCCCTCTTCCTTCTGGCCGTCGACCATCAACAGGCCACCGGGCCTGAGCACCAGCAGCGCCTCGGCGATGCTGGCCATCGTACCCGCGCGCGCCTTGACGATCTGCACCAAGGCCGCCGAAAACACTTGATCCTCCGGCATCTCGGGCGACACGGTCAGCCCCCGCGCGGCCAGCCGGTCATGGTCGGGCGCGAAGCCCTGCACGCAGGTTACATCGCCAAGGCTTGCGTAATCGCCATCGCCTTGCGCGCGCAGCGCCAATACCGGGCCTTGGGGCAGGGAAAGCTCGCCCGCCTCCAGCGCAAGGGTCCATCTGTCAGGGGTCATGGGGGTGTTGAGGACCGGTCAGTCCTCTTTCTCCATCGTGCATTGCAGCGGGTGCTGGTTGCGCCGGGCGAAATCCATCACCTGCGCCACCTTGGTTTCCGCGATCTCGTAGGAAAAGACGCCGACCACGGCAACGCCTTTTTTGTGGACGGTCAGCATGATTTCCACGGCCTGCGAATGGGACACGCCGAAGAACCGTTCCAGAACGTGCACGACGAATTCCATCGGCGTATAATCGTCGTTCAGAAGCAGCACCTTGTACATCGGCGGGCGCTGCGTCTTCGGTTTTGTCTTGGTGATGAGGTCGGCCTCGCCGTCGGTCTTCGGCTTGTCCGCCATCATCTGCCAGGTGTCGATCTGCATCGCGTCTCCACTCGGCAAGCCTGTGCCTGCTGTCCCATGCTAGATGCGAGTATATAAGACAACGGGGCCTGCAGAAAAGAGGGGTATGCCAATGACCGGCGCGCTGACCACCATCGGCTTCGATGCCGACGACACGCTGTGGCAAAACGAGACCTTCTTTCGCCTGACCCAAGACCGCTTCGCCGAGCTTTTGGCCGACCATGCCGAGCGCGACCACCTGCACGAGCGCCTTCTGGCCGCCGAACGGCGCAACCTTGGCCATTACGGATTCGGGATCAAGGGCTTCATGCTGTCGATGATCGAGACCGCGATCGAAGTGACCGAAGGCCGCGTGCCCGCCCCGGTGATCGGCGAAATCCTGGCTACGGGCCAAGAGATGCTGTCCCACCCGATCGAGCTGTTGCCGCATGCGGGCGAAGTGGTCGAGCGGCTCGCCGGGCGCTACCGGCTGGTGCTGATCACCAAGGGCGATCTCTTGGATCAGGAACGCAAGCTGGCGCAATCCGGGCTGGGCGAGATGTTTCACGCCGTCGAGATCGTGTCGAACAAGACGCCCGCCACCTATGACCGCGCCTTTGCCCGCCATGGCGATGGCGCGGGTCGCGCGATGATGGTGGGTAATTCGATGAAATCCGACGTGCGCCCGGCGCTGGAGGCCGGGGCCTGGGGCGTCTTCGTGCCTCACGGCCTGACCTGGGAACTGGAACATGCAGAAGCGCCCGAAGGGCACGCCCGGTTCCACGAGATCGCCGATCTGGGCGGTCTGCCCGGGTTGATAGTTGATCTTGAGCGGTGACGCAGGCGTGACCGGCGCGCGATTGACCGGGGCGCGCCGTCCCGGCAAACCTGCGCCATGATCGACGCCGCCATCTTGCCGCTGCAACGCCGCCTGCTGACACCCCCGGGCGTCTGGCTGGCGGCGCGCGGCCTGCGCGCCGATCACCTGACCATCGCGGGCTGTCTGGTGGGTCTTGCGGCGGCGGGGGCGGCGGCGCTGGAGCTGTACTGGATCGCGTTGGCGGGGCTGCTGCTGAACCGGCTCGCGGATGGTCTCGACGGGGCCGTGGCGCGCGTGACCGGCCCGACCGACCGGGGGGCGTTTCTCGATATCGCGCTCGATTTCGTCTTCTACGCGGCCTTTCCGCTGGGCTTCGTGCTGGCCGACCCTGCCGCCAACGCGCTGCCCGGTGCGGTTCTGATCGCCAGTTTCGTGATCTCGGGCACGTCCTTTTTGGCTTTCGCCAGCGTCGCGGCCCGGCGCGGCATGACAGCGGCGGCCTATCCCAGCAAGGGCATCTACTACCTCGGCGGATTGACCGAAGGGGCCGAAACCATCGCGGTCTTTGCCGCCTTTTGCCTGTTTCCGGCGTGGTTCCCGGTGCTTGCGCTGGTCTTTGCGGCAGCGGCGACGATCACGGGGATCACGCGCTTTGCGGCTGGCTGGCGGGCCTTCGGCGACAGCTAGGCGTATTGCTGCAACAAAACACGTGGGAAAACACGCGTTTTCCGCAGCACTCACACCTTCAGCACAATCTTCCCGATATGGGCGCTGCTTTCCATCCGGGCATGAGCCGCAGCCGCCTCCTCCAGCGCGAACACCTGATCCATCACGGGTGCGATGCGCCCCGCCGTGATCAGCGGCCAGACATTGGCCGCCAGATCGGCCGCGATATCGGCCTTGGCCGCATCCGATTGCGGGCGCAGCGTCGAGCCCGTGATCGTCAGCCGCCGCATCATCACCTGCGCGAAGTTCAACTCCACCTTCGGCCCTTCCAAAAAAGCGATTTGCACCAAGCGCCCGTCATTGGCCAGCGCCTGCACATTGCGCGGCAGGTAGGACCCGCCCACCATGTCGAGGATCAGATCAGCCCCGCCTTCGGCGCGCAGCACGTCGACGAAATCCGCCTCGCGGTAGTTTATCGCGCGCTCCGCCCCAAGCTGCTCGCAAGCGGCACATTTCTCGGCCGATCCGGCGGTGGTGAACACGCGCGCGCCCATGACATGCGCCAGCTGGATCGCCGTCGTCCCGATACCCGACGATCCACCATGCACCAGGAACCGCTCGCCCGCCTTGAGCCGGCCACGGACAAAGACATTTGACCAGACGGTGAAGAACGTCTCGCACAGCGCCGCCGCCTGCGCCATCGACAGGTCGGCGGGCACCGGCAGCGCATGATCTTGATGCGTCAGCGCAAATTCGGCATAGCCGCCGCCGGGCAATAGCGCACAGACCGCCTCGCCCACCTTCCAGCGCGTCACATCCGGCCCCACGGCGGCCACGATCCCGCAGCCTCCAACCCCGGCAGATCGGAGGCGCCGGGCGGGGGGGCATAGCTGCCCGCGCGTTGCAGCGCATCGGGTCGGTTCACGCCGGCATGATCGACCGCGATCAGGATTTGCCCTGAGCCGGGCACCGGCACGGGCCGCGTCGTTGCTTGCAAAACCTCGGGGCCACCGGGTTTGGTGATCTCGATCGCGCGCATTGTCTCAGACATGGGGGCCTCCGTCCGGTCCATCTTGCCCAAGGCTTGACGGACAGGCGGCCGAGGGGCAAGGGCGGTTATGCCGCGCCCTACAAACGCCAGCGGCCCGGAAGGTTGGCGGGTGCAGCCCCGGTGCCTTTATCTTGCTCGCCAGCCATTCAGGCCCTGCCATCAGGGGCTTGAGCAATCGGTTCTCGCGCACGGCCTTTTTCGCCCGTTCGATCCGCATCACATCATCGATCCGCCGCTCCAGAAAGGCCCAGGTCGCGGCATGGTCCATGGATTGATCGCCCAACCAATAGAGCACGGTCGAGGAATAGACCCCCGACAGCGTCGCGCGCTTGGTATACCAGTTCAGATCATCCGAAGTATCGCCCAGCGCGGTCCAGATCGCGTCTGCCGTCTGCCACAATGCACGCGCCCCATCGGCGGCATGGATCGGCAGCGCGAACAGCGTCAGGCCGCGCCGCACAGCTTCCTTGTCGTTCTCGACCAGATCCAGCCTTGTGCGGATCGCATGGCCAACCCGATCACTGTAGCGCAGCGCCGACAGGTCCGACGCCTTCAGCGCCGCGACCATCGCCGCATCGCCCTGCGCGTGAAAGGCCAGCGCCAGGTCCACCGCCCCGCGCGAAACAATGCCCGCGCCTCGGCGGCGGTCAATCCGGCATCCACGCTGGCTGCGCGGAAACTGGCCTCCGACCAGCCGTCGAAGGGCACATGCATCAAGGCCGCCTCGATCAGCCGGGCCTTGGGATCGGCTGCGGTTTCGGTGGTGTTTTCAAGACCGTCGGTCATCGCGGACCCCCATGGTTCCCGGTTTTCTCAGACAGTAGACAAGATAGGGGGCCTTTGCTATACGGCCACTTCCTGCTTTCAAACGCAACTCTAACTTAGGAAGGTGGTGACACCAGAATGCAGGTCAGTGTTCGCGACAACAATGTCGATCAAGCGCTCCGTGCCCTGAAGAAAAAACTTCAGCGCGAAGGGGTTTTCCGTGAAATGAAGCTCAAGCAACATTACGAAAAGCCCTCGGAGAAGAAAGCGCGCGAAAAGGCGGAAGGCATCCGCCGCGCCCGCAAGCTGGCGCGCAAGAAATTGCAGCGCGAAGGGCTTCTCTGAACGCCTTTGATCGGTTCGTGAGCCGTTGAAAGATAAACCCCCGCGCCCATGGCCCGGGGGTTTTGCTTTTTCGGAAACCGGAGTGCCGCGTTGGCCCTTCGTGTAGGTGGCTCAGTTCGCCGCTGCGATGTCCGCGGCCAACGCCTGCACCTGTGCCGCACGCGCCTGCGCCTGAAGCAGTTCGAGATTGTTGTCCGAATCATCGTCGAAGATCTGCCGCTCACGCACGCCGGGCAGCGCGCCGAAACGCTGCATCGTACGCAATGGAAACCAGCTTGTCCCCACGGATTCGAAGCCGGGCGTCTGGCTCAGGACCCGGCTGATCGAAAGGGAGCACTGCGCCTGCGGCACCGCGCCATAGCTCTGCACCGCCGCCGACAGCGCCGCCGCCGTCTCGGGCGTGACGTCGATCTCCTGCATCACGACATGGTAAGTCTCGCGCGCATGGTAATCGACATAGAACCCCATGAAGGGCTCGCCCATGCCGTAAAGCACATCGTTGCGCTCGGGCACCAGCGGATGGTGCCAGCTGCCCGCCGGATCAAAAACCAGACGTTGCGCGCCGTCGATGATCAGCGCCGAATGCCCGCCTGTCCCATTGGAATTCGAGACCATGGTCATCAGCGTCACGGTCGGCACGCCGCCCGGCCTGTAGGCCGCACGTTGCACCGTCTCTTCGGGTGCCCAGACACTTTCCGCGGCACAGCCAGTCAGCGCGCCGGCTAGCACCAGCGCGACACAGACCCGAAGCAGTCGTTTCATCTTGCGAAAAGCGCCAGGAAGACGACGATGGCGATGCAGACGATCCCGACATTCACGCTCATGCGCATGAAACCGGCAAAGGTCTTTTCCTGCTCGGTGATATCCATCTCGCCTTGCTTGTGCTTGTTCTCGGCCATGTCGTTCCCTCCGGTCCGGGGTGTCTTGTTCGCGGTCGGACGGGGAATACCGCATTCCATGCTGCCTGTCAGCCCTTTGGGCGTAGGGGCATCGCGCCGCAGGGTCCGGGGCTGAGGCAATAGAGCCACGCACCATCCGCGCGCCGGTCACGGGTCACGGCGCCAAGGGCATGCAGGTGGTTCAGATGCGCCACCGCCTCGACCAGCGCAAGGCCGTAGGTGCCGCTGTCGATCTGCCGCTTGAACAGCGGCGCAAAGCACTCCGCCGCGGTTCTGGGCCCCGAGGCCAGATGCGTCCGCAGCCGGTCGAGCGCCCCGTGATGGTTGCCGATCATCTGTCGCAACCGATCCGGCAGGCCGGTGAAGGGCAGCTTGTGGCCGGGCAGCACAAGATGCGCGTCGCGGGCATGGGGCTCCAGCGCGGCGCAGGCGTCCAGCCATTCGCCCACTGGATCGGCTCCGGGTTCAGTCGCATAGACGCCCAGATTGGGCGAAATCGTCGACAACAATTGATCGCCGCCGATGACAAGATCATCCTCGCGGCTCCAGAAGGTCGCGTGATCGGGCGCATGCCCTTGCCCAAACCGGATATCCCAGACGCGCCCGCCCATCTGGAACGTTCCACCCTCCACAAGTCTAGAAAACCCCAGAGGCATCGGATGCACGATATCGGCGAAATTGAACGGGCGCTCAGACCGCCGCGCCTCGAACACCGCCGCCTCCATCCCGGCACTGCGCCAAAACTCCAGCGTCTCGGGCGCGGGCAGCGGCTGCTCGTCCAGGGTCAGCATCCGCGCCATCAGCCAGGCGGTGCGCGTCATCCACAATTCGGCGCCTTGCGCCTGAAACCAGCCAGCCAGTCCCACATGATCAGGGTGGTGGTGCGTCACGATCAGGCGCCGCACCGGCAGACCCTTCAGCGGTCCGGCCAGCGCCGCCTCCCAGATCGCGCGGGTCTTCTTGGTATCAAGCCCGGTATCCACCAGCGTCCAGCCATCGCCGTCGCGCAGCGCATAGGCGTTGACATGGTCCAGCACCATCGGCAGCGCAATCCGCAGCCACAGCACGCCCTCGGCGACCTCGGTGGCCTCGCCCGGCGCAGGGGCCGTTTCGATGGGGGTATGGATCATCTGCGGTTCCGGGGTGCGATCTGGCGTTGCGTTCATTGCCCCGCTTGTAGTTGCCCGTCAACCGCGCGAGGTCTTCCTGCACATCTTCCGGCGCGTCGGGGTCGGCGTGGGACAGGAACGCGGCCGCGACCTCACCCCTCAGCGTCGCGGCGGGGCGGCCATGGTGGGTGACCAGCACCTCGCCGCGCCGGACAGTCCAGCGGAAGCCCAAATCGGCCGTCACGCCGCCAGATCGTCCGGCGAGAGATCATAGAGGCCAGCCGCCCCGTGGCGGGCCTGCGCGAAAAGACCATGCGCCTCGGGCAGCAGACGGTCGATGTAGAACCGCGCCAGCGCCCCGCGCGCGGCATCGCCCGCCGCAGCCGCCCGCAGATGGTAGAGCGCGCCCATGACCCGGGCGAAGCCCATAAGGTAGGGCACCGCGCCACCGAAGCGGTTGTTGAGGTCCATCGCCAGCAGCGTGTCAGTGGCATCCCGAAGCGTGCCCGCCATGGCACCCACAGGCGCGCCCATCGGGTGATCTGCCGCCTCGGCCTCCACCGCGTCGATCAGCATACGGATCGACGACCCGCCATCGACCATCTTGCGGCCCACAAGGTCCATTGCCTGAATGCCGTTGGTGCCTTCGTAGATCGCGGCCACCCGCACGTCGCGCGCGAATTGCGCCACACCTGTTTCCTCGATGAAGCCCATGCCGCCATGAACCTGAATGCCGATATTGGCGACCTTCAGACCCATCTCCGTCCCATAAGCCTTTGCGATGGGTGTCAAAACGGCAGCCCGCGCGACCTGACCCTCGTCGCCCGCATGGCCAAGGTCGATCGACACCGCCAGATCCAGCGCCAGCGCCCGGGCGGCAAAGGTCTCGGCCTTCATCTCCATCAGCATGCGGCGCACATCGGCATGGTCAAGGATCGTGCCGGTGCCCCCCGCGATCAGCGGCTGCCCCTGCTTGCGCCCTGCCGCATAGGCCACAGCCGCTTGCGTCGCGGCATCCGCGATGGATACGCCATGCAGCGCCACGCCCAACCGCGCATTGTTCATCATCGTGAACATCGCGGCCATGCCCCGGTTTTCCTCCCCGATCAGCCAGCCGGTCGCGCCATCATATTGCATCACACAGGTTGGCGAGCCATGCAGGCCCAGCTTGTGCTCCAGACTCACGACCTTCAAGCTATTGGCCACGCCGGGATTGCCCTGCGCATCGGGGATCAGCTTGGGGACAAGGAACAGCGATATGCCCTTGGTCCCCTTGGGCGCCCCGTCCAGCCGCGCCAGCACCAGATGCACCACATTCTCGGTGAAATCATTGTCACCCCAAGAGATGTAGATCTTCTGCCCGGTGATGCGGTAGGTGCCGCCGCCCGCGGGCTCGGCCTTCGTCGTCAGCGCGCCCACGTCCGAGCCCGCCTGCGGTTCGGTCAGGTTCATCGTGCTCGACCATTCCCCGCTCGTCAGCCGCGGCAGATACAGCGCCTTGATCGCCTCGCTCGCGTGATGTTCCAGCGCCTCGATCTGGCCTTGGGTCATCAGCGGGTTCATCTGCAGCGCAAGACAGGCCGCCCCCGCTATGTCGTTGACGCAAGCCGTGACCGTGATCGGCAGACCCAGCCCCCCATGATCGGGATGGGCCGAGATCGCCGTCATCCCGGCCTCGGCCATGGCGCGATACCCCTCCGCATAGCCCGGCGGCGTTCGCACCACGCCATTTTCCAGCCGCGTCGGCTGCCGGTCGCCCACCCGGTTCAGCGGCGCCAGAACCTCCTCGCAGATACGCCCCGCCTCGGTCAGCAGCGCGCGCACCGTGTCAGGCGTCGCCTCGGCGTAGCGCTCTTGCGCTGCGACACGGTCGAAGCCTGCGACATGAGCCAGCAGGAACTCGAACTCGGCGATGGGGGCGCGGTAGGGCATGGGGGGCTTTCCTCAGGTCGCGGGCCCTGTCATTGCACGGAGGCGCAAACCGCGCTACCCCCTCGGCCCTGTCGCCCCAAGGCTAGGGGCGCATCCCCGCCCTGATCAACCGCAACGTCACGTCAGAGCCATGGCCGCACCCGAAATCCTGCCCGATACCGCCGCAGGCCATGCCCGCGCCGCGACCCTGCTCCGGCAAGGCGGGCTTGTCGCGCTGCCGACGGAAACGGTCTACGGGCTGGCCGCCGACGCCACCGATGACGTGGCCGTGGCTTCGATCTATGCCGCCAAGGGACGGCCCGGCCACAATCCCCTGATCGTGCATGTCCCCGACCTGGCCGCCGCAGAACGCATCGCCGCCTTTCCCGATCCGGCCCGGGCGCTCGCCCATGCCTTCTGGCCCGGCCCCCTGACGCTTGTCCTGCCCTTGAAGCCTGACCACGGCCTGTCGCCGCGGGTCACGGCTAAACCTGCCGACTGTTGCCATCCGCGTGCCGGCCCATGCATCCATGCAGGCCGTCCTGCGCGCCACCGGCTGCCCACTTGCCGCCCCGTCGGCCAACCCCTCGGGCAAGATCACCGCGACCACGCTCACGCATGTCCTCGCAGGGCTGGGCGACCGCATTGCGGCAATCCTCGATGCGGGTCCCTGCACGGTCGGCGTCGAATCCACCATCCTCGCCCCTGCGCCCGGCGGCACGCGGCTCCTGCGCGAAGGCGGCCTCCCACGCGAGGCGATCGAACATCTGACAGGCCCCCTCATCGCCGACACCACCCCCGGCGCGCGGCTCGAAGCGCCGGGACAGTTGGCCAGCCACTACGCCCCCGAGACGCGCCTCATCCTTGGCGGTGCCGCGCAGCCCGGCGAGATCACACTGGGCTTCGGCGCGATGCCCTGCGACCTGAACCTGTCGCCCACGGCCGATTTTTCCGAGGCCGCGTCCAACCTCTTTGCGGCTCTCCACACCGCCGACGCACTCGCTGCCGCGCGCGCCGCACCCGCGATCCGCGTCTCCGAGATCCCGGAACAGGGCCTCGGCCGCGCCATCAACGATCGCTTGCGCCGGGCAGCGGCCCCGCGCAGCTGACGCCGACCGTCCCATTCTCTGTTTCAAAATATCCTCGGTGGTCGCCGTTGGAACGCCATTGGTCCGAGTGACAATGGCGACCGAGGAGGCAGACAGCCCCTCGCACGCGTCGACGCGCAAAGCGCGTTGACGCACCGCAAATGAAAAACCCCCGCCGGGCTTGGGCATCGGCGGAGGCAAGTCCCGGGCCAGGCGCGGATCATCGCGCGTGCCCGCGGTTCATCCTTGTGTCAGGTGCCCATCTCGGCGCGCAACTGCTGGCGCAAGACATCGATCGGCACGCTTTGCCCGTCGCGGCGGAAATGCCAGTAGGTCCATCCGTTGCACGAGGGCGCGCCTTCCAGTTTCGCGCCGACCTGATGGATCGACCCCTTCACGTCATCGGCAATCAACGTGCCATCGACCCGCACCTTGGCGCTTTGCCCGCGCGCATTGGTCAGCATCTCGCCCGGCCGCAGCATGCCGCGTTCGACCAGCTGACCAAAGGGCACCCGCACCTCCTGCCGTTTCGAGGTCGCGACCTCCAGAGCGCCGCTGTCCAGCCGCCGCACATCGCCCAGCCGGGCCTCGGCGATCTGGCGATAGCTTTCCTCGCGCTCGATCCCGATCCAGTCGCGGCCCAGCATCTTGGCCACAGCTCCGGTCGTCCCCGTGCCGAAGAACGGGTCCAGCACAACGTCGCCAGGATTGGTCGTGCCCACCAGAATACGGTGCAACAGCGCCTCGGGTTTTTGCGTCGGGTGGGCCTTGTCGCCCTTCTCGTCCTTCAGCCGCTCGCCGCCGTTGCAGATCGGGATCACCCAGTCCGAGCGCATCTGCACGCCTTCGTTCAGCGATTTCAGCGCCTCGTAGTTGAAGGTGTATTTCGCGCCTTCGGTCCGGGTCGCCCAGATCATCGTCTCATGGGCATTGGTCAGCCGCATGCCGCGGAAATTCGGCATCGGGTTGGCCTTGCGCCAGATCACGTCGTTCAAAATCCAGTAGCCTTGGTTCTGCAACTCGGCGCCCACGCGAAAGATGTTGTGATAGCTGCCGATCACCCAGATCGCGCCATCGGGCTTCAAGAGCCGCCGTGCCTCGGCCAGCCACGCCTTGGTAAAGGCATCATAGGCCGCGAAACTGTCGAACTGGTCCCAGGCATCATCGCAGGCATCGACCAAGGTGTTGTTGGGCCGGTGCAAGCTGCCCTTGAGTTGCAGGTTATAGGGCGGGTCGGCAAAGATCAGGTCGACCGACGCCTCGGGAAGCCCGCGCATCACCTCGATGCAGTCGCCGGCCAGAATGGTATTGCGCGGCAGCGCGGGCGCTGCCTTGGATTTTGTCTTTGTTGTCATCTCTGCCTCTTGTCCGCGCCTCTGACGGGCCTTCGCGGGTCATGCAGGCAGAGTCGCCCAAAACTGATTCGACGTCAATTTATTTATTGGAATCAATGTGTTGTTCGTGGGCAGACAGCAAGATGTTGTGCACGGGCCGGAACGACCGTCTATGGTGGGGGGTGACCCCCAGATCTAGTAGGGCGGCGCGGTGGACCGCCGTGGGATAGCCTGCGTTGACCTCCCAGCCATAGCCGGGGCACTCGACGGCCAGCGCTGTCATCACCCGGTCGCGCGCCACCTTTGCAATGATCGAGGCAGCCGCGACCGACAGGCTTTTCGCGTCGCCCTTGACCAGCGTGACACCCCGGCAGGGCAACCCTTCGGGGCAGGCATTGCCGTCGATCAACGCCGCATCGGGCACGAAACCCAAGCCCTCCACCGCCCGCCGCATCGCCAGAAGGGACGCCGCGCGTATGTTGAGCCGGTCGATCTCCTCGACGCTGGCCCAGGCCAGACTGACCTCGGCCCGGGCGTGGATCTGGTCGAACAGCGCCGCCCGGCGCCCGGCGCTCAGCACCTTGGAATCATTAAGCCCTTCGGGGATGTTCGCGGGGTCGAGCACCACGGCGGCCGCCGCAACCGGTCCCGCCAGCGGGCCGCGCCCAGCCTCGTCCACGCCGCAGACGCGCCCGCCCAAGGCAGTCTCAGCGGTCAGATCAGGAAAGGTCCGGGCCATGCCCGCGTCATCCCACGCGGCCTGCCCGGATACAAGAACGGGCGACCCCCGATGGGGACCGCCCTGTCGCCTGCTCGAAAAGGGTTGGTTGCGGTCAGTGACGGCGCCGTTCGGACACCCAGCCGTATTGCGCCATGCAACGCCCGCCGAAGAACAGCTGCGGGCCACGGTCAGTGCGGTATTCCCGCGCGCAGGCATCGGGCAACCCGAACTGCACATTGCGCTGCAGACAGGGTCCGGAATAGCCCCGGAAATAACCATCGCGGGTCTGGAACTCGCGGTAGCAATGCGCGGGCGCGACCATCTGGTTGGGGCGATGCGGGACGTGGACCTGCGGCGCCGGACGGGCGGGGTTGTAGTAGTTCTGGCTCGGAACATGACGGGTGTTGCCGTTGTCCAGCGCCCGCCCAAGCGCATAGAGGGCAATGATGCCGCCCAGAACGGCGGCCGCATCGCGGCTGTCGGCATGGGCTGGCGCGGTGCTGGCGCCGATGGCACCAAGGGCGAGCACCGCGCTTAGCGCGGCAGCGGAAAGGGTCGTACGAAGCGTTTGGAACATGGCGCGTCTCCTGCTTCGGGATCATGGGCCGACCCCATCGGGGACCGCGATGACACCACCCCGCCGCATCGGGGCCCGCCGCTCAACATCGGCGGGCTGTTATCGGATAACGGACCAGAAACCGACGCCGTCATTGCATGACAGGTCGCGTCCACGGCATGTCTGGTTGCAGATGTCCCGGCACAGGGACCCCGTTTCACTGATCGAGCATGCCATGACCTACATCCGCACCCTGTTTATCGCCGCAGCCGCCAGCCTTGTCGCCGGACCCGCCCTGGCCGAGTGTTACGCCGACTATCGCGCAAAGATGGATAACCCCCTCAGACTGCACTACGGTGTGATCGAACTGCCTGCCGATGCCTGTTCGGTCGGGGCCGCCACGCCCCTGATCGCGGCGCGCATCGCGCAGGGCGGCTGGGAATTGTTGCAGGTGGTGTCGGTCTTCGATCAATCGGGCCTCACCCCGAGGAGGGCCGATGCCGGAGAATTCTTCCTCCGTTTCTGAGACGCGAATCGCCTCGACGCGCGTGGTCCAACTGGGTGTTCTGGCGGTTGTCGCGGTCCTCGCGACGTCGGCGGTGCTGTTGTTCCTGAACCTGCCGGATGCCGATGCCTTCAACGCCGCGGTGGCCGAGGTCTTCGTGCTCAACGATGTGCGCAACCCCGACGCCACCCGCGTGCTGGAGGTGCTGGCGCAAACCGGCACCTCGTTTGCCAAGGTGCTGGAAAGCTACCGCGCGGTGATCTTCGTGCTGATGGTGTTCGCCACGGCGCTGCTGGTCGCCTGCCTCGTGTTCCTCGTCACCATCGTGACACTCAACCGCCGCATCGGCCAGATCGAGCGGCAGGGAATAACGGTCTCGTCGCTGATCCTCAGCCGCGAGGAACGCGTGGTCTTGATCAACAACCTCGAATTCAAGCTGACCGATGCCGCCATGGAAACCCTGTCGGTGCTGGCCGAGGCGCGGCTGGACGACGAAGTGCTGTCGGGCGCGCAGATCGAGGCGATGGTGTCGGGCAAGCACGAGACCGATGCCGACGAGGCCGCGGGCGCCACCCGAATTAAGCGCCTGCGCGACACGCTGGGCAACCAGATCGTAAGCGAGCTGTTGATCAAGAACATCGCCCGCAAGGGCTATGTTCTGGCCATCGACAAGGACGTCATCAAGATGATCTGAGCCAAAGGGCCGGAAACGAAAAACGCGGCCTCCAAAGGCCGCGTTTTCCGATAATCGTCAGGTCAGCGCCTCCAGCAGTAGGGCGCGCCCCGTCCATAGCCCGCCTGGTCCGTGATGTTGCCGTTGTCGGCATCGGTCCGCCCGCTGTAAAGGCCGCCGCCGCCACGCCCGCAACCACCCCGGTCGGTCCAGTTGCCGTTGTCCACGTCGGTCGCCTGCGCCTGCGCCTGCCCGCCGGTCGAGGCGGCAGCGGCACCGGCGGCACCTCGACAGCCATCAGGCCGAGGAAAGTGCGGCGGCCCGACTGGTGTTCGGTCTTGATGTCGCTGTCCGTCAGCGTCTTCGGTATCTTCTTGTCATCGCTGGACATGGCACGTGTCTCCTGTTGCCCGCTGTCTTGCTTGGTCCCTCCCCGACCTTCGCAGAGGCCCATGGCCCGGTCAATCTCGGCTTTTCCCCGCATCCGCCGGGGATGGACGCCTGCCCTTTGCCGTGTTCAGACTGTCACAGTGCAAGCCAACCCATTCCGTTTCCGTGAGCGCCCATGACATCCCAAGACTACAGCTTCGACTGGACCATCGCCCCGTTCACCCCCGCAACCTTCTTCGCCGAGCATTTCGAGAAAAAGCCCCTGCGGGTCGCCCGGAACGATCCGGGCTATTATGGCGATCTCTTGAGCTTCGACGACATCGACCGGGTGGTCACGACGATGGGTCTGTCCGTGCCCGAGATCACCGTGACGCGGTCCGCAGGCGACATCACGCCCGCCGATTACGCCTATGAATCCGGTTTCGTCGACCCGGTGCGCGTGAACCAGCTCTTCGCCGACGGGTCTACCGTGATCTTGTCGGGCCTGCACGAACGCCTGCCCAAGCTTGCCCGCTTTTGCCGCGCGCTGGAGGCGGTGTTTTCCAGCCGGGTGCAGACCAACATCTACATGACCCAGGCGCAAAGCCAGGGCTTCAACGCGCATTACGACGATCACGACGTGATCGTGCTGCAGATCGCAGGCAGCAAGGAATGGCGGTTCTACGATACGCCCGTCGAACTGCCGCTGACCTCGCAGGGGTTCGACCCCAGCCTCGTGCAGGTGGGCGCGGAAACCGAGCGCTTCGTGTTGCAGCCGGGCGACATGCTCTATGTGCCGCGCGGTCTGGCCCATGACGCGGTCGCCACAGGCGAGCCGTCGCTGCACATCACCACGGGGCTGATGTGCCGGACCTGGGCCGATGTGCTGGTCGAGGCGGTCAACATCATGGCCCACCGCGAGCCGCGACTGCGCCGCGCCCTGCCGCCGGGCTACGCCAGCCCCGGGTATGACTTCACCGCGCATCAGCAGGATTTCGAACAGATGCTGGAGCTGATCGCCAAAAGTGCGCCGCTGGGCAAGCTGATGGAAAGCTTCAAACAAGATTTCCTCACCGGCCGCGTGCCGCGCGTCGAGGGGCAGATGGCCCAGCTGGTCAAGCTCAGGGATCTCGGCATCGACAGCCGCGTGGGCGCCCGGCCCCATCTGATCCACGACATGACGCATTTCGAGGAAGAGAGCACCGTGCGCCTCGTGTGTCAGGGCACGGAAATCGTATTGCCGGATTTCGCCCGCGAAACGCTCGGCTTCGCGGTGACCGCGCGTGATGTCAGGGTCGGCGACCTGCCCGGCGATCTGGATGACGCGGGCAAGCTCGGTGCTGGTGCGTCGGCTGGTGCGCGAAGGGCTGATGGTCATTCACTGACCAGAGGCGCGTCCCTTGGCCGATGTCGGCGGGGGCTCTGCCCCGTCGCGCAAGCGCGACTCCCCCGGGATATTTTCGAAACAGAGAAGGCTCTTTACGATTCGTTTACCTTCGGGGTGACCGTCTCGGCATCCTCCCGCGTCTCGCCCGCGGCGGGGACGAGGCCGTAGCGCGCGGCGACCCGCCAGACATGTTCAGGCACCATGTTCTTGATCCGCGCGGGATGGGCACGGCGCAGGTGCAAGATCGTCTCGATCGCCTTCATCTCGACCCGGGCACGGGCGAATTCGAGGCCCCGCGGCCCGATCCTTGGTTGCAGGAAGCTCACGATCGGTCGCGCCCAGTCGGGCATGGACCGCAGCGGCAGACCACCCGCCGCGCGTTCGGTGTTGGTCAGGAACCCCTTGACCGCGCCGCCGCGCTTGCCCTTGTCGGTCAGGGGCGCGACGCTCAACCGTTCCTCGATCGCAGCCAGCATCGCGGCGCCACGCGCATTGCGTGCGATCACCCATTGGTCGCCATCGCCGCCCATGTAGCCCACCGTGATATCAGCCAGCCGGTTGGTGTAATCGACGCAGGTCTTGCAGGTCATCGGAAAGAAATCCGCCCGCAATTTCGAGATCGGCAGCTTGAGGAAGGGCACCGTCCGCGTCGGGCGGCCATCGTCGAAGCGCAGCTCGACCCGGAAATCCGCGCGGAACTCGAGGTAGGAGATCGTGTCGGGGCGTTCGTCGAGAAGGGCAAGGAATTCGTGGAAATTCTCGGTCGTGGTGTTGTCGGAACACGGCGTTCCGATCACGAGGATCTGCTCGAAGCCCAGTTCCGCCTCCAGCGCGCGCAGGGCATAGACCTGACAGGGAATGCCGATCACCGCGATGCGCCTGTGCCCCGCGGCGGCGGCCGGTTCCAGAGCAGCCAGCGTGGGCGCATAGCCCATGCGCATGCCGCGACACTGCGCCAGCGCAGAGGGCTCGGTCACGATGACGGGCTCGGGGCGCCATTTGTCCTCGGGGTGGGGGCGGACGGCCAGCACCGCATCGACAGCACCTTGCTCCAGCAGCCGGGCGGCCAAGGCCGTGGTGATGCCGGTCCATTGCGCGCCATCGGCAGGCGGCGTGAGGCGGGCGCGGATCATGCTCTGCGTCACGCCGAAAAACGCCTCCTCGCCTTGCGCGGGATCGGCCACGCGGCCATGCACCCGCGCCTCGAGCCCCTCGTAATCGGGCTGGATGAACTGGCAGGCCCGCCCACAGGCGCGCCCATCGCCCATGCGGCTGACGCCGCAATCGGTGCACAGACCGGGCCGGGCGGCCCCTGTCAGGGCAGGCACGGTCAGACCGGGCGGGGAATGATCCTTGGGCATGGGCGGGTCCGGTTCGTGAGCAGTCCCCACTATCGGAGCACGCCCCCAAACTGTCAACTTATGTTTACACTGCGCCCATTCTTCGCGGATCGCCCCGCGGGCCATTGCATCCCGGCGCGCACCCGGCCAAACCTTGCATTCGGACAACTCGACCGCGGGGAGGGCGGATGGGTCACCCTGAACCACATCTCGACCTGTCGCCTAAGGTCTCGGACGAGATCCGCAAGACCACCTGCTACATGTGCGCCTGCCGTTGCGGCATCGACGTGCACCTGAAGGCGGGGCGCGTCGCCTATATCGAAGGCAACCGCGACCACCCGGTCAACAAGGGCGTGCTCTGCGCCAAGGGATCGGCCGGCATCATGCAGGTCAACGCGCCCTCGCGCCTGCGCGCGCCCCTGCAAGCGGGTTGGCCCGCGCGGTTCGGGCCAGTTCGAGGAAATCAGCTGGGACGAGGCGCTGCAAACGGCAGTGGACTGGATGGCGCCGCTCGCGCGGCACCGCGCCGAAAAACTCGCCTTCTTCACCGGACGCGACCAGTCGCAGTCGCTTCACCGGCTGCTGGGCGCAGAATTTCGGCACGCCCAACTACGCGGCACATGGCGGGTTCTGCTCCGTCAACATGGCCGCCGCCGGCATCACCACGATGGGGGGCGCGTTTTGGGAATTCGGCCAGCCCGACTGGGAACGCACCAAGCTGTTGCTCCTGTTCGGCGTGGCCGAGGATCACGACAGCAACCCGATCAAGATGGGGCTGGGCCAGCTCAAGGCGCGCGGCGCACGGGTGATCGGCATCAACCCGATCCGCACCGGCTACAACGCGGTGGCCGATGACTGGATCGGCATCACGCCGGGCACCGATGGCCTGTTGATCCTGTCGCTGATCCATTGCCTGCTCAAGGCAGGCAAGATCGATCTCGACTATCTCACCCGCTTCACCAATGCGCCTGTGCTGGTGAACGAAGACCCCGCCAGCCCGGAAAACGGCCTCTTCCTGCGCGATGCGCGCGGCAAGCCGCTGGTGCTGGATCGCAAGACCGGCCTGCCCACGGCCTTCGACGCACCGGGTGTGAAACCGGGGCTGGCGCATGGCTACAGGCGGGCGGGCATCACGCATCGCCCCGTGTTCCAGATCCTCGCAGACCGATACCTGTCGGCGGATTACGCCCCCGAGGCTGTCGCCGACACGCTGCGGCATCCCGGCGCCGCGCAGATCCACGCGCTGGCCGCCGAGCTTGCCCGCGTGGCCTTCGACGAGGCCATCGAGATTGCCCAACCTTGGACCGACTTCCGCGGCGAGCGGCACGAGACAATGATCGGCCGCCCCGTCGCCATGCACGCCATGCGCGGTATCTCGGCCCATTCCAACGGCTTTCAGACCTGCCGCGCGCTGCATGTGTTGCAGATCCTGCTGGGCACGGTCGAGAGTGCCCGGCGGCTTCCGGTTCAAGCCGCCCTATCCCAAACCGGCCGAGAGCGCACCCGAGGCCGCATTGCAAGCGCGACCCCGGCAAGCCGCTCGACGGCCCGCACCTGGGCTTCGTCCATGGGCCCGGAGGACCTGGCTGCTCGAGGAAGACGGCACTCGCCCACAACGCATCGACAAGGCCTTCACCTGGGAAAACCCGATGTCCGCCCACGGGCTGATGCACATGGTGATCTCCAACGCCCATGCGGGCGATCCCTACAAGATCGACACGCTGTTCCTCTACATGGCGAACATGGCGTGGAACTCGTCGATGAACACGTCGGCAGTCATCGACGATGCTGACCGACACCGACGAGAACGGCGAGTACGTCATCCCGCATCATCATCTACTCCGATGCCTATTCGTCGGAAATGGTGGCCTATGCCGACCTGATCCTGCCCGACACGACCTATCTGGAACGGCACGACTGCATCTCGCTGCTCGACCGCCCGATCTGCGAGGCCGGATGCCGCGGCGGACGCGATCCGCTGGCCGGTGGTTGAACCCGACCGCGATGTGCGCGGCTTCCAGTCGGTCCTGCTGCGAGCTTGGCGCACAAGCTGGGCCTGCCGGGCTTCGTCGACGCAGGACGGCAGCCCGACCTATGCCGATTACGCCGATTACATCACCAACCACGAACGCCGCCCCGGCATTGGCCCGCTCGCGGGCTGGCGCGTGGGCGAAGACGGGCTGACACGAGCGGGCGCGGCGACGCCCAACGCGACGCAGATCGACAGCTACATCGCCGAATGGCGGGTTCTGGATCGGCCACATTCCCGAGGAAGGCCTAGTTCTACAAACCGTGGAACAAGGCCTATCAGGATTGGGCCGTCGAGATCGGGCTCTATGACGCGCCCCGACCTACGATCTTCCAGCTCTGACGTGCGAACCGATGCGCAAGTTCCAGCTGGCCGCCGAAGGGCATGGCGACGCGCCAGCCGCCCGATCACCTGCGCGACCGCATCAAGCACCGATGGACCCGCTGCCGATCTGGTATCGCGCCGTTCGAGAACGACCGGCGTCGACCCGATGGAATTCCCGGTCCACGCGCTGACCCAACGCCCGATGGCGATGTATCATTCCTGGGGCAGCCAGAACGCCTGGCTGAGGCAGATCCACGGCGAAAACCCCCTCTACCTGCCGACGAAGTCTGTGGAGGAAACATGGCTTGCAGGACGGCGACTGGGCGCGGGTCAGCTCGGCCCATGGCGACGATCACGGTGCCGGTGGCGCGCATGGCGCGCTCAACGACAACACCGTCTGGACCTGGAACGCCATCGGCAAACGTAAAGGCGCCTGGGCGCTCGACCCCGGCGCGCCGGAGGCGACGCGCGGCTTCCTCCTCAACCACCTGATCCACGAGCTTCTGCCGCCCAAGGGTGACGGCCACCGCTGGGCCAATTCCGATCCCATTACCGGACAGGCCGCCTGGTTCGATCTGCGCGTGCGGATCGAAAAGGTCGCCACGCCGCCGCGCGAGGCGCATCCCGCCTTCCCGACGCTCGCCTCACCCGTGGGCCGCGGCCCGAAATCCCCTCGCCTGGAAGATCGGCCGATGACTGCGCCATCCCTTCTCTGTTTTCCAAATATCCTCGGGGGTGTGCAGGGCAGACAGCCCCTCTGTCGGGGTCCGGGGGGCAGAGCCCCGGCTGGTCGGCGCTGCAGGTGACGAAATCCCACTGGGTAAAGACCCCAGACCGCCACCCATGACCACCCATTTCGCCACCTCGACCGGACGGCACCCGCCTGCCTTCACTCACCGCTTCTACGCCCCCCGTCATCCTCCGATCCTGCTCATTCATTTTGCTGGTCGCAGGTTTCCACCTGCTGGCAGCCGACCCTCGACCGGCTGGCCGACCGTTTCCACCTCGTCACCCTCGACCTGCGCGGCCATGGCGCCTCGGACAAGCCTGAGACCCCGCCGCCTATACCGACGTGCAGCGCTTTGGGGCGATGACATCGCTGCCGTCATCGCGGCCGCAGACCTTCACCGCCCCAACTTTCGTCGGCTGGTCCTACGGCAGCCGCGTCATTAAGCTGCACATCTCGCCACCCATGGCGCCGCGCATCTGGCGGGCGTCGTGCTGGCGGGCGGCATCCTCGCCATCGGCCGCGCGCGCGAGGACTGGATGGTCGGCCCCGCCTCCCGGTCTCGACCGCGATCTCTACACCGACGACCTGCCGCGCCGCCTGCACGCCACCGCCCGCTTCGTCGAAGGCTGCACCACCGATCCGCTCGACCGCACCACCTACGCGGAACTCGTCGGCGTCAACATGCTCTGCCCTGCGCACGCCCGCCGCGCGCTCTTCGCCGCCGATCTCGACCTGCGGCCGACCTATACCGCGATGACCTGTCCCGGCCTCGTCATCCACGGCCTCGCCGACCGCGTCGTCGCCCATGAGACCGGGCGCGTCGCGGCCGACCTGATGCCCGATGGCCGTTTCATCGGCTACGAGCGCATCGGCCACGCGCCTTTCCTCGGCGCCTCCTGACCGTTTCGCCGCCGACCTCGCGCACCTTCCACCGCCGCCCTGTCCGGGCCCGCCCCATGACCCAGCTTCCCGCCGCGACCACCCGCAAGCTCGGGCTTGTCATCGACCTTGACACCTGCGTCGGCTGTCATGCCTGCGTGATCGCCTGCAAGGGCTGGAACACCGAAGCCTACGGCGCGCCGCTTGTCGGATCATCGACGCCTACGGCGCCGACCCCTCGGGCACCTTCCTCAACCGCGTCCACAGCTACGAGGTCACGCCCGAGACCGGCCCGGCACAACTGGTGCATTTCCCCAAATCCTGCCTGCATTGCGAAGACGCGCCCTGCGTCACCGTCTGCCCCACAGGCGCCAGCTACAAGCGCGTGGAGGACGGCATCGTGCTGGTCAACGAGACCGACTGCATCGGCTGCGGGCTCTGCGCCTGGGCCTGCCCCTATGGCGCGCGCGAGATGGACGCGGCGGCGGGCGTGATGAAGAAATGCACGCTCTGTGTCGACCGCATCTACAACGAGAACCTGCCCGAGCGCGACCGCGAACCGGCCTGCGTGCGCACCTGCCCCTCGGGCGCGCGCCATTTCGGCGATCTGGGCGATCCGGAGAGCGACGTGAGCCAACTCGTGGCAGACGCGCGGCGGCATCGACCTGATGCCCGAGCATGGGCACCAAACCCGTCAACAAATACCTGCCGCCGCGCCCCAAGGACCAGCTCGAGCAAACCGACATCCTCGCCCCCTTCCTGACCCCTGTATCCGAGACGCCGCAAGGCTTCCTCGGCTGGCTCGACCGCGCGCTGGACCGGCTCTGACATGCATCCGGCACCGTCCGTCATCCTCTTCACCACGCTCTCGGGCCTCGGCTTCGGTCTGTTGATCTTCCTTGGCCTCGGCCTGCCCCCCGTCACCGGCTGGACGGCGTTCTGGTTCTTTCTGATCGCCTATGTGCTTGCCGTAGGCGGGCTCATGGCCTCGGCCTTTCACCTCGGCCATCCCGAACGCGCGCTCAAGGCCTTCACCCAATGGCAGACCAGCTGGCTCAGCCGCGAGGCATGGGCGGCGGTCGCGGCGCTGGTGGTCAGTGGGCCTCTTCGCGGCACCGGCGGTGTTCTTCGGCCTGCGCATCCGCTGCCCTGGGCGGATTGGGCGCGGCGCTCTCGCTGGCGACCGTGATCGCCACAGCGATGATCTACACCCAGCTCAAGACCGTGCCACGCTGGAACCAGATCCTGACGCCGCTGCATTTCGGATCCGTCGCGCTGGCGGGGGGCGCGCTTCTGGCCGGGCAGCTGACCGTGGCCTCCGTGCTGCTTCTGGTCGCGGGCATGATCCAGATCGGCCATTGGCGCCTCGGCGACACCCGCTTCGCCGAGGCCGGGCACACGCTGGCCACCGCCACAGGTCTGGGGCAACCCGGGCGCATCCGCGCCTTCGAGGCCCCGCACACGGGCACCAACTACCTCTTGCGCGAGATGGTGCATGTGATCGGTCGCAAGCACGCCCGCAAACTGCGGGGAGTGGCCTTGACGCTGGGCTATCTCGTGCCGCTCACCCTCGTGCTGATCCCGGGCGCGGGCCATGTCCTTGGCGGGCTTGCGGTGCTCAGCCATGCGACGGGCATCGCCGCGTCGCGCTGGCTGTTCTTTGCCGAAGCCGAGCATGTCGTCGGCCTCTACTATGGCAGACGCGGCTGACAGGCCGTCGCAAGTTTGTGGCAAAATCTTGCCATTACTTGTTGGCAAAGCCACGAAAAATCCCCGTTTCAACCTGAAATTCATCTGTCACGTGCCGTTTAACATGTGTCACCGCGTGCCGTGTTCGCGCCGGTGTCTGGCACGGGGCGGCAGATCGCCCGCAGCCGACGGTAGATGGGTTAAAGGGGCGACGACGCATGCCAACGACGTTTTTTGTTTTCGAGCTTGGCTTTGCCCCGTTCATCGACACCACCGAGGGCAACGTCACCTCGGAAAACCACAATGCTCTCAACGGCCTGAGCTCGCAGCGCGACCAGACCCTGTCGCTATATGACCTGCGCACCCTGTCACCCGCCACGCCAGGGCCCGGCACCGATGGCGACGCCACCAGCTACAACGCCGACAACGCCATCGCCAACGAGCAGTTCCTGATCGACGGCGGCGCGCCGCGCACCTTCGACGTGCTGATGACCTACAACAACACGGTCATCACCTATACCGACGGCACCACCGCCACCGTCAATGCGCTGATCATGCAAGACACCGACGGGCGGATCTACCTCATCCCCTCGTCCACCGGCCCGAACACCTATACCGACGCGCTGGAGGCAAAGCCCATCGCCTCGGTCACGCTGGGCACCGCGGCACCCGCGAACGGAACCAACGTCTACAACATGTTCGCCGACCGTTATGTGCTCGACGTCAAGGACGGCACGGTCGAGGGCACGGAAAACGCCGACCTGATCGACGGCAGCTATGCCGGCGATCCGGAGGGTGACAGGGTCGACAACACCGACAACCTTGCCGGGAATGACGATGACCTGATTTTCGCCTATGGCGGCAATGACGTCGGCTGGCTTTACGCGGCGACGACACTGTCGATGGCGGCACCGGCAACGACACGATCGCAGGCGACGATTTCGTCGCCACCGGGCCGAACCTGATCGTCAACGGGTCCTTCGAAGACACGACGGGGATGACGACGACATGGTTCGGTGTCTCGGGCACCGGCGGCACCGCCCCCGGCTGGACCGATGCCAATGGCTTCGCGCTCGAGTTTCACAGCGACGGACGTGGCGGGCTGACCGCGACCGATGGCACCAACTGGCTCGACCTCGAGGCCAATCCCGGCCAGAACATGGTCGTCAGCCAAACCATCGCGGGCGTGCAGGACGGTCAGGTCTATGTCCTGAGTTTCGACGCCGGCGACGTCGCAGACGCCAACGACGGCACTGTGCTCGACAACCAGCTGCAGGTGATCTGGAACGGCGAGGTCGTCGCCACGATCAACCCATCCGACGGCAGCTGGACAAATTACGAATTCCATCTGATCGGCGGCTCGGGCGACGGGTCGAACACGCTGACCTTCGCGGGCATCGGGAACGCGGATGGCATCGGGGTCTCGCTCGACAACGTGCAGATGTACGCCGCGGCAGAGGCCGAGGGCGGCGACGACAGCCTCATCGGCGGCGACGGCGCCGACGACCTGATGGGTGGCGCCGGGAACGACACGATCGACGGTGAAGCGCCGCGCGCAGACAGAGATCAGTCGCGGGATCGCGATCAGCCATGACATGCGCCGGCGCGGCTCCGGCAACGACACGATCGGGGCGGCGGCGGCAAGACAGACATCGACGCGAGGCAGACCGCGATGACCTGATCATCGGCGACGTGGCCGGTGCTGCAGGTCGATGCCAGTTGTCGTCGCTTATGAGGATTTCTGCCGTTGCGGCGCGAACCGGCTGGACCATAAACAACACCCTACCGAGAGCGGCGCTCATTCGGCTGAAGTCTCTCGGCCGGTTCGAGGGCACCGATGGCGACAGCAGCGGCGGCCCGCTGACTGCAACGCAGCTTCTCGAGCTTGCCGACGGGTACAACGCGGTCGTCATCGAATTCGACCTGCTGATCATCGACAGCTGGGATGGCGCCACCATGTTCTCGGTCGGCCCCGACCGCGATGCCTTCCAACTCTACATCAATGGACAGCAGGTCGCCAACGAACTGTTCGCGTGGAACGACCCCGCCTTCGACGCCACCCGGAGCGGCACGCTCACGCTTGACGGGGTCACCTATACCTACAGTTTCGTCCAGACCCAGAACGAGGAACTCGGGTTCGCCAGCGAGTGGGGCGATCAGGTCTGGCGCGTGCGGCTTGAGGCCGACAACTACACCGCCGACCAGATCACCATCGGCTTCGGCTCGACCACGGATCAGGAACTGGCCGACGAATCCTTCGGCATCGACAACCTGACCATCGTGTCGACCAACGACACCACGATCGACATCGCGAATGCGGCGGGCGATGACGTGCTGCTGGGCGGCGCGGGCGACGACACCATCGACGGCGGCCTTGGCGATGACACTGCATGGGGCGGCGACGGTGCCGACAGCATCGCAGGCGGCGCGGGCAATGACGTTCTCTCCGGCAATGCCGGGGCCGACACGATCGACGGCGGCGATGGCGCCGACCAGATCCAGGGCGGCCAGGGCGGCGACAGCCTGTCGGGCGGCGCTGGCAACGATTTCATCCTCGGCGACGGCCAGTGGTACACGCCGTCAGACTACGCCAGCACCTCAAACGGCCCCGCCACCAACCTGACGGTGACCAACGGCGCCGATGGCCCGATCCAGCTTTGGTGGATCGACCAGACCGGCACGCTCCAGTTCTACGCAACGATCCAGCCCGGCGAAACCAGCATCCAGCCGACCTTCGAAGATCACAACTGGATCTTGCGCGACGAAGAGGGCTACTACCTTGAACTGATCGAGGGCGCGGCGAACCAGACGGTGACCTATGGTGCCGAGGGGCTGGCCGACAGCATCGAAGGCGGCGACGGCGACGACACGATCCGCGGCCAATTCGGCAATGACACCATCGACGGCGGCACCGGCGCGGACGTCATCCTGGCCGGAAGTGGCAATGACAGCGTGCGGGGCGGCGATGGCGACGACAGCATCCTCGGCGGCACCGGCTCGGACACGCTCGATGGTGGTGCGGGCAATGACACGCTGATCGGCGGCGACGGCAACGACCGGTTCATCGGATCGGTGGGCGCCGACAGCATCGACGGCGGCACCGCGTTTTGGGATATCGTGGACTACTCGGGCAGCGATGCCGCCGTCACCATCAACTTCAGCGACACGCTGGCCGAAAGCGGCGGCCACGCCGAAGGCGATACGCTGGTGAACATCGAACAGGTCATCGGCTCAAGCTTCGACGACGTTTTCGTCGCCTCTGCATCAGGGTCGAACTTCACGGGTCTGGACGGCAATGACACCTTCACCGGCGGCGCAGGCAACGACCGCTTCTGGGGCGAGGCTAGCGACGATGTGATGCACACCAGCGGCGGCGCCGACCTGCTCGAAGGTCAGGCCGACGCGGATACCTTCATCGTCACCGACGGCTTCGGCACTGCCACAATCACCGGCGGCGACGATGTCACGACCGGCGTGAACTACGACACCATCGACCTGTCCGGCATGACGAACCCGGTCACGATCCTGTTCACCGGCAACGGGGCGGGCACGATCACCGACACCGTCACCGGCGTCAGCCTCACCTTCTCGGGGATCGAAGCGCTGATCCTGAACGAGAATTCCGACGTGGTCGACGCCACGGCCAACGGCGCGGGCATCGACATCATCGCGGCAGGTGGCGCCGACAGCATCACCGGCGGATCGGGCAATGACAGCCTGTCAGGCGGAGAGGGCGACGACACGCTCGCGGGGGGCGCAGGCAACGACACGATCGAAGGTGGGGACGGCGCCGATTACCTGGACGCGGGCACCGGTAACGACAGCGTCCTTGCGGGAACCGAAAACGACACCGTGTTCGGCCGGTCAGGGGATGATACGATCTTCGGGGAAGACGGCAACGACTACCTCAACGTGGGCACCGGCGATGACCTTGCCGATGGCGGTGCCGGAGACGATACGATCGAGGCCGGAAGCGGCTTTGACACGCTGCTCGGCGGTGACGGCAACGACTTCTTCATCGTCGACGAAACCGACGGCACCAGCACCATCGACGGCGGAAACGGCAACGATACGCTGGATTTCGACACGACCGTCAATGGGTTCTCCGTCATCTTCAACACCGATGACGGCGGGGTCTACACGGCTGTGACTGGCAGCGCGTCCGGTACGTTCTCCAATATCGAGGTGATCTGGGGCAGTTCGGCCGCAGATACCATCGATGCCGGGGCGGACACGAACGGCGTGGAGATTCTGGCCCAGGGCGGCGACGATTCGGTTCTGGGCGGGTCGGGTGCGGACCTTCTGTATGGCGGTGACGGCAACGACAGCATCAACGGCGGCGACGGCAACGACACGATCGACGTGCGGCGCGGGCGCTGATTCTCTCAGCGCAGGCAGTGGAAATGACCTCGTCTTTGGTGGAGACGGCAACGACACGCTGATCGGCGGTGCAGGGGCGGACTCCCTCGACGGGGGCGATGGCGACGACCTGATCTTTGGTGACGAGCAGAGCCTCGTCGGCGGCGGCACCTTCGGCCTTTTCGCCGTCGACAGTTCGGGCCAGATCGGCACCTCGGGCATCTTGATCAACGGCACCTTCAGCTTCAACGCCGGCTGCCCCGAGCACCACGGTTCAGGTGACCGACGACGAAAGCGCGTTCGAGGATCTGAACTCCAGCGGCGGCAGCACGCAAGACGCTGGCGCGCCACAGGTTCTGACCAACGAGATCACGATCAACGGCGTCACCTACCCGGTCGGCACCGAAATTCACGCCGTTGCGCAATCCGATATCGTCAACCAGACCACGGGCGAGACCGGCAATGCATGGCTGATCCAGATCGGCCCCGACATGACGGGCCACCTCTATTTTGCCTATGACATCGCGGTGAGCGACGGCGATCAGATCATCTGGACCTCGTCGAACGACCCCGTTGTGCAGTCGCCGATCTTTGCAGACACGACCGGGCTTGAATATGCGGACCTTGTGCAAGTCGATGGCCAACCCTTGCCGTCGGGCGACACGATCGACGGCGGGGCCGGCAATGATACGATCTTCGGCGGGGTCGGAAACGACAGCCTGATGGGCGGCGCTGACGCCGATACCTTCATCATCGAGGATGGTTTCGGACAGGACACGATCATCGGGGGCGAGACGTTCACTACGGGCGTGGATCTCGACACCATCGACCTCAGCGCGGTCACGACCGGTGTCACCCTCACCTTGACCGGCGACGAGGCCGGGACGATCACCGATGGCACCGACACGATCACCTTCTCCGAGGTCGAAGCGTTCACGGCCACGGCCTTCGCCGACACGATCGACGCCAGCGCCGCAGGCCTCGGCCTGATGATCGACGCGGGCGCGGACGATGACAGCATCCTCGGCGGCACGGGCAACGACACAATCACTGCAGGAACCGGCGCAGACACGGTCGAAGGCGGCGCGGGCGATGACCTGATCACCCTCGGCAATGACGGCGAGGCGGATGTGATCCGCTTATCGAATGGCGACGGCAGCGACACGATCACCGGTCTGGACGCGCCCATCGACAACGGCGACGGCACCTTTACCGGCGTGGATCTGCTGGATGTGTCGGGCCTGACCGATGCAGGTGGCTATCCGGTCAACACCGCTGATGTCACGGTCACCGATACCAATGGGGATGGCACGGGCGACGCGATCCTGAGCTTCCCGAATGGCGAGAGCCTGACGCTGGTGGGCATTTCGCCTGCGACGGCAGACAATCCCGCTTGGCTGGCGGCGTTGGGCATCCCGGCTGCGAACTTCATCGTCAGCGGAACGGCCGGCAACGACCTGATCGACGCCGCCTACACCGGCGACCCGGATGGTGACAGGGTGGATGCCAATGACGCCGCCGACGGGTCCAACGACGACGTGATCGACGCAGGCGCGGGCAATGACACCGTGCGGGCGGGCGCGGGCGCTGACACGGTGTATGGCGGCGAGGGCGATGACCACCTCTATGGTGATGCCGGCAATGACCTTGTCTTTGGCGGCGACGGGGCTGACCGGATCTTTGGGGGGACCGGCAATGACACCCTCCATGGTGAAGCGGGTAATGACATTGTTTTCACCGGGACCGGTCAGAACGAGATCCATCTTGGCGATGGCGATGACGAAGTCATCATGGGCGCGGGCAACAACCTCGCCTACGGCGGCACCGGGCGCGATGTGTTCCATGCTTCGGCGGGAAATGACACGGTCTATGGTGGCGAAGGTGGCGAAGGTCCGCTTGGCGACATCCTCAACATCACCAGCGCGGGTCCGATCACCGTCATCGCCACGGGGGATGAACAGGGGGTTGCGACCTTCAGCGGCGGCACCACCACATTCTTCGAAATCGAGAACTTGCAGACCGATTCCGGCAACGACCTGATCGATCTGTCGGCCAGCACCCAGGGCATGACCGTCCTGACCTATGCGGGTGACGACACGGTCATCGGGTCGTCGGGCAATGACAGCGTCTCGGCCTTTCAAGGCAACGACAGTGTCGACGGCGGGGCGGGTAACGATACGATCTACGGCGGCGCGGGCAACGACACGATCGTTGGCGGCGCGGGCAATGACCAGATGTTCGGCGAGGCCGACCGCGATACGTTCTTGCTGGCCGATGGCCATGGCGCCGACACGATCGTCGGCGGCGAAACCGGCGACGACTGGGATGTGATCGACGCATCGGCGCTGACCGGCAACACCAGCGTCACCTTTACCGCCAACGAGGCCGGGACGATGGTGACCGGTGCTGACAGCGCGACCTTCTCGCAGATCGAGGAAATCCGTCTGGGCTCCGGCAATGATGCGGTCGATGCCTCGGCCACCACGGTCGGAACCACGATTGATGCCGGCGCGGGCAATGACACGCTGATCGGCGGCACGGGCAACGACAGCCTGATGGGCGGCGCAGATGCGGATACCTTCATCATCGAGGACGGCTTCGGCAACGACACCATCATCGGCGGCGACGACGTCACCACCGGCCAGAACTATGACACCATCAACCTGTCGGCCCTGTCCAACCCGGTCGTGGTGGTCTTCACCGGACCGGGCGCAGGCACGATCACCGATTTCGTCACCGGCGATGTGATCACCTTCTCGGGCATCGAAAGCCTGATCCTGACCGATCACAACGATCTGGTGGACGCGACGCTGGATGACGGCACCACCAACCTTCGCACAGGCGGCGGCAACGACACCCTGACCGGCGGCGATGTCGGCACCGGTGGCGGCTACAACCATCAGCTGATGGGCGACGCGGGCGATGATCTGATCACCTCCGGCGCAGGCGACGACTGGATCGAGGGCGGCGCAGGCAACGACACCATCGTGCTGAACGGCGGCGCGGATGTCGTGCAGGGTCAGGACGGCGCGGACACCTTCGTCGTCGGCGCGGGCTTCGGCGGCACGCATATCGACGGTGGCTTCGATTTCGACCTGATCGCCCTCAACGGCCTGCCCAACGGGGTCGAGGTCGTGTTCACCGGCCCCGGCGCTGGCACCATCACCGACCGGGTGACCGGCGAGGTGATGACCTTCGAGAACATCCAGCATCTGGTCCTGACCGACCACGACGACATCGTGGATGCGACGCTGGACGATGGCAGCACCTATGTCGAAACGCGCGGCGGCAACGACAGCCTGACCGGCGCGGATGGCGGCGCGGTCTATGACGACCATGCCTTCGACCCCAATGGCGAGGGCAACGACACCTTCACCGGTGGCACTGGCGACGACACGCTGTGGCTGGGTACCGGCGACGACCTTGCCACGGGCGGAGACGGCAACGACGAGATCTATGGTCAGGAAGGCAACGACACCCTTCAGGGCGAGGGCGGCAACGACACCGTCAACGGCGGCTTCGACGACGATTCCATCGTGGGCGGCGAAGGGGATGATCTGCTGTCGGGCGACTATGCGGTCGGCGGTGCGGCTGTCGTGGATGGCGCGGCAGTTTTTGGCGGCACTGCGCAAGACAGCTTCGTCTTCGACGGCGCGGCGGGCACAAGTGCGACCATCATCCTCGACGACGGCGCGGGCACGGCCAATGACGGTGACGATGTCCGCGACGTTGTCTTCGTCACCGACACCGGCGACGGCGCAAGCCTGCGGATCGAAGCCTTCGACTACGGCAACGACTGGATCGCGACTGCTGAGACCTGGACATCCTCGACCGTCACCGAGATCGCGCCGGGCAACCACCTCGTCACGCTGACCTATGCCAATGGCAACACGCAAAGCTTCGATGTCTTCCACGACAACGGGTCGGCCTTCGATATCGCCGACGCCTTCGCCGTCCATGCCGGCAACGACACGATCACCGGCGGCAACGGCAACGACACGATCTTTGGCGGCGCAGGCAGCGACCGGATCGATGGCGAGGGCGGCGATGACGTGGTCGCGGGCGGCGATGGCAACGACACCATCTTCGGCGGCGCAGGCAGCGACAGCGTCGCGGGCGGCGATGGCGACGATTTCATCAACACCCGCACCGACCCGGGCACCGGACTGCCCGACATTGGCTACGGCGCATCGGGCAACCCCTTGTTTTATCCCGGCGACCCCGACGCGTTCAACGACCGCGACACCGTCTTCGGCGACGCGGGCAACGACACCATCCTGTCGGGCGACGACAACGATCTGATCGACGGCGGCGACGGCGACGACAGCATCGACGCGGGCTTTGACGACGACAGCGTATCGGGCGGCGCAGGCAGCGATACGATCGAGGGGAACGAGGGCAACGACACCATCGACGGTGGCTTAGGCGACGACCTGATCTACGGCGACGTCTCGCCCGACAACCCCGACTACCCGCTCTTCGCCCCCTATGACCTGCCCAATGACGGCACCGACCTTGCGCCCACCAACAACGGCGACAGCCTCTGGGCGGCGCGGGCAACGACACGATCTTCGGACAAGACGACAACGACACCCTCGACGGCGGCGCAGGCAACGACAGCCTCGATGGCGGCAACGACGACGACCTGATCACCGGCGGCGAAGGCAACGACACGCTGCAGGGCGGCGCTTAACAACGACACGCTCGATGGCGGTGGCGCGGCGAGTGTCCCGACCCAGATCCGCTTCGACGATTTCGAGGGCACGATCGAGGGTTGGTTCGTCCCCTCCAACGGCGCGGCGATCACGGGCGGCCAGATCTCGCCAGATGGCACCTATCTGGGGACATTTCCGGGCCTTGGCCAGGAATGGGTCAGCACCAACGTCACCACCCCTGCGGATGCCGGGGCAGCAACGGTCAACTTCGACATCCTCGCCACCGATCCGGGCGAGATGGTGGCCGGGCCGCGGATGGTCACGGTCTACGTCGACGGCGTCGCCATCCTCAGCTTCGAGGTTCCCGCACCGGCTTAGCACGGTAACCGAAGGCACGTTTAGCGGTGGCAGCTTCACCGTCACCTCGCCCGGCCCGGGAACCGCGTTCTACTACGACCAGCTGTTCGAGGTCAGCGTTACGGTCGACGACCCCGCCGATGTCTTCCGCATCGGGGTCGGCACCGACAACCTCAGCTATGGCCTCGACAATTTCCAGGTCCTGACCACGCCATTCGAGAATGATGTCCTCGACGGCGGCGCAGGTGACGACCTGATCACGGGCGGCGCGGGCGATGACCTGCTCACCGGTGGGGCCGGCAACGACACCTTCGTCTACAGCGTCGGCGACGGGCTCGACACGATCACCGATTTCAACACCGGCAACACCGGCACGCTGGATGACGGCGATCTCACCAACAACGATTTCATCGACCTGTCCGGCTTCTACGACAACATCGCCGAGTTGCAAGACGACTACGCCGACGACGGCATCCTCAACCAGTCCAACGTGGGCAACACCGTCTGGGGTCAGACCGTCGATTACACCAACAACACCCAGTTCGCCCCGGGCGACGGGATCGTGTTCCTTGGTCAGACGCCCGATGGCAACAGCTTCACGCAAGAAAACACCGGCGTCATCTGCTTCACTCCTGGCACGCTGATCCTGACGGAAACCGGCGAATGCCCCGTGGAGGATCTGCGCCCCGGCGACAGGATCGTGACCCGCGACAACGGCGTGCAGACCCTGCAATGGTTGGCCCAGCGCCACATCGAAGCGGCTGAACTGCGGGCGAACGACCGGCTCCGCCCGGTCCTGATCCAGCCCCAACTGATCGGCGCCGACGCGCCGCTGCTGGTCTCGCCGCAGCACGGCGTCCTGCTGCGCAGCGACAACGGCGATGAAACGCTCGTGCGCGCCATCCATCTGGCCCGGCGGCCGGGCGCGAAGGCGCGCGTGGCCAAGGGCATCCGAAAGGTGACCTATATCCACCTTATGTTCGACGCCCACCAGATCGTCTTTGCCAACGGCGCGCCCTCCGAAAGCTTCTATCCGGGCGCGATGGCACTGGCCGCTCTTAGCGATCCGGCGCGGGACGAATTGCGCCTTCTGTTCCCGGATCTGTTCACGGAATCGGTTGAAACCGTCTTTGGCGCAAAGGCCCGCCCCTTCTCCCGCGGGCGCAGCCTGCCGCCAAGCCTGCATGAAGTGCGCGCGGCATGATACGCACCCCCTGCGCCGCGACCGGGCGCAGGGGTCAGCCCTTGCCTCTTACTGCGCGGCCTTCCACGCCAGGTAGCGCGCCTTGGTCTCGTCGTTCATCGGGTAAAGCCCCGGAAGGGGCACGCCACGATCGACCTCGGTCATGATCCAGCCCTCCATGCGCTCCTGCTCGGGGGCCTCGGCCACGACCTCGTCCAGAAACGCCTGCGGGATCAGCACCGCGCCATCGTCATCGACCACGATCACATCGTCAGGAAACACCGCCACGCCACCGCAGGCGATGGGCTCTTGCCAGCCGACAAAGGTCAGGCCCGCGACCGAAGGCGGCGCGGCCACGCCCCGGCACCAGATCGGCAACCCGGTCGACAGCACACCCGCCGCATCCCGCACCACGCCATCGGTGATCAGCGCCGCAACCTTGCGGCTCACCATGCGGTTGCACAAGATGTCGCCGAAAATCCCCGCATCCGTCACGCCCATCGCATCAGCCACCGCGATGCACCCCTCGGGCATCGCCTCGATCGCGGCGCGGGTGGAAATCGGCGCACCCCAGCTTGCGGGCGTGGCCAGATCCTCGCGCGCGGGCACGAAGCGCAGGGTAAAGGCGCGGCCCACAAGGCGCGGCTGCCCGGGACGGATCGGGATCGACCCGCGCAGCCAGACGTTGCGCAACCCCTTCTTGAGCAAGATCGTGGTCAGCGTCGCGGTCGAAACGCCCTTGAGCGTGTCGATGATGTTGGGGTCCAGTGTCATGTCGCCTCCTCCAGCCGTGTGACAGAGCGCCCGAAACAGGGCGCAACCTGCATCCGGGCCGTGCAAATCTGCGTTGCGTCGGGCGGCCTCTGAGCACATTGCCCACAGCGCCCGGACAAGCGCGGCCATCCCTATTGGCTTGGCCCGGCAGGGGCAATGGCTGTCGCGGGGCGGGTGCCTGACCGATAGGCTCAGCCCCCTGCCGCGATGGTCAGCACCGTGCCGCCCAGATCGCGGAATGCCCTTTGGCGGCAGCTCAGCACGATGATCTGCAGATCGCCCGCCTGCCGGTGCAACGCGTCGAACATCCGCTCGATCCGGTCGTCATCGGTAAAGACCAGCGCATCATCCAAGATCACCGGCGCATGCCGCCCGCCGCGGGCCAGCAGCCGGGCAAAGGCCAGACGCACCAGAAAGGCGATCTGTTCTTGCGTGCCGCCCGACAAGATGTCGATGGCCTCCACCGTGCCGTTGCGGATCAGCGACTGCGGCAAGAGCGTGTTATCGGCCCAATCCAGCTCCGCCTCGGGCCAAAGCAGATGCAGCAGCGGCCGCAATTCCCCCGCGACAGGGGCAAAATAGCGGTCGCGCGCCTCGGACCGCGCGGCCTCCAGCGCGCCTTGCAGGCGTTGCAGCACCCGCACCTCGCGCGCGATCCGTGCCAGCCGCGCGGCGGCCACCTCCAGCTTTTCCGCGGTCTCTTGCAAACGTTCCTCGACCGCTTCGCCGGAATTGCCCGCGATCCGTTCGCGTGAGCGCCGCAATCGCCGGGCGCAAATCCTCGATCTGCTTGCGCGCGGCCTCCTCGATGGATCTGGCGCGGGCCAACGTCGCCGCGCTGGCCGCAGATCGGGGGCGGCGGCGCGCAAACCCGCCAAGACAGCCTCGGCCTGAGCCCGGGCAATCTCGACCCCGTCCGCGCGCGCCGCAAGATCGGCCTCGTCCTGCACCGCCAGCCGGTCCAGTGCGGCGCGGGCCGCCTGCAGCCGTTCGGTGGCGGCTTCCCGGCGGACAGCCGCCTCGGCCTGTGCGGTGCGAGCCGCATCCCGACGCTCGCGCAAGACCTCGCGCCGCGCCGACTGTTCCGCCGCCGTGGCGCGGGCAGATTGCGAGACAGCCTCGGCCTCTGCCGGCGAGGGCAGGTCCGCATCACCGCTCACCGCTCCGGGCAAAGCGGCAAGCTGGCGTTGCAAATCCCTCGATCCCCAGGGGCCAGCGCTGCCAGTTCCGCCGCTACGGCGGTCAACCGCCCAGCCGCTCCTCCTTGCGCACACGGTGCGCCCGCCCCGCTGCCTCCATCGACGCCATCCCCAGCGCGGCCAGCGCCTTGGCCAGCGCGCCCTCGGCCCCGGCGACATCCGCCAGCCCTTCGGGGCCTGCGCCCGGATGCACCGTCAGAGCGCCAAAGCCCGCCAGACGGATCACCGTCTCTGCATGGATCGGCAAGACCGTATCCTGCTCCAGCGGCACATCCCCGATCATCGCCCCACCTACCTGCCCGGACACGTAGTGCATCGTCACGCGCGTGGCGGTGCTGTCGCGCAGCGCGCGCGCCGTGGTCAGGGCCGCCCCCAAACGGCGCAACCTTTCCATCGCCGTATCATCAGGCCCGACCGAGGCCACAGCCTTTGCCGATTCCACCGCGCCTGCCGCGCGGCCAGGCCTTGGCCAGACGATCCTCCAGATCGGCCCGCCGATCCTGCGCGCCATGGCCGCCGCGCGCCCCTGCACAAGACGCAGAACCCCTCCGCGCTCTGGCGCGTGCGGCTTCTGCCCTGTCGTGATCCGCCATAGGCGTCGCAGCCAGCGGGTCTCTGGCGGCTGCAAGCGTCGACCCGGCACCTCCGCCTGCGCGACGGCCTCCGTGTCCGGCGCAGTGCCCGGTGTGATCTGGCCACCGCCCGGCGCAGGGCGGCTAGATCTTCGCCTGCGCGTCCGGCCTCGGTCGTGGCAACCTGCAACGCCGCCTCGGCGGCTGTCACCCTGCGTGGCATGAGCTCTGCCGCCGCATGCGCCTCGGTCGCCGCGGCCAGTCTTGCGGCACGCTCGGCCCGGGCCCGGGCGCATCGATCTCGGCCAGCGCGCGCCGGCATGCGCCCGCGCTCGCCCAGCGCCTCTTGCAAGCTGGCGACACGGGCAGCAAAGACGTCCCGTTCAGCCGTCAGCGCCTCCACCTCCTGCGCGGCCTCGGCCCATGGACCGCCCACACGCGGCCGCCCGGTGCCGGTGGCATAGCGGCCCAATTCCTCGCGGCAGCGCGCCAGCGCCGCATCCATGCGCCGCCCGCCCGTCATAGCCTCCACCTCGCCGGTGACCGACGACAGCAGGTCGCGCCGCGCTGCAAGCGCCGCCCTCTGCTCGCCCGGCGCTGCCCTCCGTAGCAGGGTCAGCCCCTTGCCGCACCCACAAAAGCCCCGATGGACCCCCATCGCCACCACCCAAAAGCCGCGCGATCCATGCCTCGGCCTCATCGGCCTGCGCCACCAAGACACCGCCCCGCATCACCCGCGCCTCGGGCTTGGAGAACCAGCGCTTGGACAGAACGAACCTGCCCTCCGCCGTCTCGATCTCGACCGAGACCTCGGGCGCGCCCCCGGCATGCGGGCGCAACTGCCCGATCTCCTTGCCGCGCGAGCCATAGGGTACGAAAAACAGCGCCCTGAGCGCGTCAAAGACGGTGGATTTGCCGAATTCATTGGGCGCGCTCAAGACGTTCACACCATCGGCGATCCCGTCGATCCGCACCGGATCGGTAAACCGGCGCACGTCCTTGAGGGTGATGGCGCGCAGCTTCATCGCGGCGCTTCCGTCGCATAGGCGTAAAGCCGGTTCAGCGCGGCCGCCGCGATCTCGCGGTCCTCCTCCGACTGGGCGGCATCGCGGGCGGCCTCCATCAGCCGGTCGGCCGCCAGCCGCATCGCACCTGCATGATCGATGGCGTCAAGATCGGTGACGTCGTACAAAGTGCCCAAGCCCTCGGTCACAAGATCCAACATCGCAAAGTCCGGTCCCTGCCGCGCCACCGCCGCCCGCAAAGCCGCATGACCGGCAAGCGACCCCCAACCGCTGGCCCTGATCCGCAAAGCGTGTCGCCGCCCTGACGCGGGCAAAAGCGCCGCCAGCGCCGCGCCTGCATCCTCGCCCTCATGCAACGTCAGGGACAGATCGGACCACAGGAAATCGCCCGTCTCGACCTCTGGCCACCTCGGGCACTGCGCCAGCCCCCGCCAGCGTCACCGCAAGGCAGCCCCCCCGCAATCCATGCTTGAACCGGTCCTGTTCGGGCGTGCCGGGGTACTGCGTGCGCGCCGAGACCGCGAGCCGCCCGTGCCAATCGCCCAGCCCCAGATAGTCCAGCCCCGCGCTCCGATCCCGGTCGGGCGGGATCTGTTCGCCGCTCTCGGTGAAGTCGACGACCCCGCCATGGGCCAGCCCGATGCGCAGCGCCCCCTCGGGCGTGGCGATCCCCGGCAAGCCTTCGGTCAGGTCGCGCCCCGTTGCGCGCACCGGCACCGGGCAGGGCAGCAGCATCACCCCCGGCGCGATCTCGACCGGCGTGGCATCACGCAGGGCATGAACATTGGCGGGACCGTCGCGCGCGATTTCGTCCCAGACGGGTTCGGCATGGCGCAGATTGTCGTGGTTGCCCGGCAAGAGCCACCATTCCACCCCCGGCGCCTCGCCCATCGCGGTCAACGCCTGCCGCAACACCTGCGGCGAGGGCGTGGCGCTGTCGAAGGTGTCGCCCGCCAGCAGCACAGTGCCCCGCGCCCTGCGCCTTGGCGGCCCCCGCCAGCGCCCGGATCTTGGCAAAGCGCGCCTCCATCAACCGGCCGCGCAGGTTGCCGTCGGGCGGCTCGGCGATATTGGCGAAGCGGCGTCCCAGATGCAGGTCGCTGGAATGGAGGAAGCGAAAGACCATGGCCGACCCTCGGGGCAAATTGCGGCCAAGGGGCCGGATGCGTCGCCGCCATCAGCCCATGCGACCGGGCGGCGCGTCAAGGGGCAAGGCACGATGGCTAGTCTTTCGCCTGCACCCCGTAGCTGGCAAAACCCTTGGCGACCATGGCGATCTCGGCCTCGCTCAGCACATGGCCGCCGCCGATCTGCAGCACATGCCAATACTGATGCGCCAAAGCCTCAAGCTCGAAGGCGAGCCATGTCGCCCGCGTCAGGTCGGGGCCGACGGTCAGCATCCCGTGATTGGCCATCAGGCAACCGTTCTTGTCGCCTAGCGCACGCACGATGGCCGCCGACAGCTCCGGTGTGCCGTAGCAGGCGTAGTCGCACACGGGGATCTGCATGCCGCCGAACGCCGCGATCATGTAATGGATAGCCGGGATCGGCTTGCGCGCGATGGCAAGGATCGTGGAAAACGGCGCATGGGTGTGCACGACCGCGCCGATATCGGGCCGAGCGCGCATCAGGTCGCGGTGAAAGCGCCATTCGGACGACGGCTTGCGCGGCCCCTCCCACGCGCCATCCTCGGCCATCAGCGGCATCAACGCGATCATCCCGGGCTCAAGCTCTGCATAGGGCACGGCCGAGGGCGTGATCAGCATCACCTCCCCCATCCGGGCCGAGACATTGCCCGACGCACCCCGGTTCAGGCCGTGCGCATCCAGTTCCCGGCAGCACGCGACGATCTGGTCACGTAGCCGCGCCTCGCTCATTTTGTCACCTGCGCCGCATGCTCGGGGAACATCGCGGCCAGCCCCTCGGCACTGGCGGGCGCAATGCCGCGTTCGGTGATCAACCCCGTGACCAGCCGCGCAGGCGTCACGTCAAAGGCGGGGTTCGCCCCCGGCGTCGCATCGGGCGCGATCTGTACTTGCGTCACGCGCCCCTCGGGGTCGCGGCCCCAGACCTTCGTCACCTCATCGCCTGACCGTTCCTCGATCGGGATCTCGCGCAGCCCGTCGCGCACCCGCCAGTCGATGGTGGGGGACGGCAGCGCGACATAGAAAGGCACGCCGGTGTCATGGGCCGCCAACGCCTTGAGATAGGTGCCTATCTTGTTGCAGACATCGCCATTGGCCGTCGTCCGGTCAGTGCCGACGATGCAGATATCGACCTGCCCGCGCTGCATCAGATGCCCGCCCGCATTGTCCACGATCAGATGGTGGGGGATGCCGTGGCCAGCCATTTCCCAAGCGGTCAGATGCGCACCCTGATTGCGGGGCCGCGTCTCGTCCACCCAGACGTGCACGTCGATGCCACGCGCCACCGCCTGATAGATCGGCGAGGTCGCAGTGCCCCAATCCACCGTCGCCAGCCACCCGGCATTGCAATGGGTCAAGATGTTGACCGGCCCGGATTTCCGCGCGGCAATCGCCTCGATCAACGCCACCCCGTGTTCCCCGATCCTGCGGTTGATCTCCACATCCTCGTCGCAGATCGCGGCGGCGCGTGCATAGGCGGCCGTGGCCCGGTCGCCGGACGGCAGGGGCGCCAAATGCCCACGCATGTCATCGAGCGCCCAGCGTAGATTGATCGCGGTCGGCCGCGTGGCATGCAAAACGTCATAGGCGCGGGCCAGTGCGGCATCACTGGCATCCGCCGCCATCTGCAAGGCCATGCCATAAGCCGCCGTCGCCCCGATCAGCGGCGCGCCGCGCACCCACATGTCGCGGATCGCCACCGCCGCCTGCTCCATCGAGGTCAGATCGACCACCGGAAACGCGTGCGGCAGGCGCGTCTGGTCGATGATCTGCACCGTGCGCCCGTCGGACCCAAGCCAGATGGAGCGGTAGGGAATGCCGTTGACCTTCATGCAAACACCTTTGTCGCGCGGGTCCGGCCCCTGCCCGACCCCGGCCTGACCGTATCTTGCACCATGCCGCATCAATGGTCGACAGGCTCAAAAACCGCGCAGGCCCCTGCAGGGCGCGGCGATTGAAAGCACAGGGATGTCTGAAAACTGGTCGGAGTGAGAGGATTCGAACCTCCGACCCCCTGCTCCCGAAGCAGGTGCGCTACCAGGCTGCGCCACACTCCGACCGTGGGGGGCGGCATAGCCAAGGGGCAGAGGCTTGGCAGGGGCTTGCGCGCGCTCTCAGTCATCCGCCCCATCGGGGTCTTGCGAATGTTGCGGCCCGCGCAGCCCCTTGGGCAGCAAGGACGCGACCCGCGGCACCGAGGGCGATCCGACCCGCGACCGCGTGCGCAGCACCGGCGTGGTGGTCGAGGTGCCGCCCCGATCCTCGCGGAACACGATATAGACCCCCGAGGCGACGATGACGCCCGTGCCGATCACGGTCGCCCATTCCAGCCCCTCGTCGAAAAAGATCAATCCGTAGACCGTGGCCCAGATGATCTGCGAATACTGCATCGGGGCGACGGTCGCGGCGGTGCCAGCCGATAGGCAAAGATCAGAAGCGTCGTGGCGATCAACGCAAAGGCCGCGATCACCGCCAGCGCCAGCATGTCCTGGCCCGGCATCGGCTGGTAGACAAAGGGCAACGCCGTCCCCATCACCACGACGTTCGCCATCATCGGATAGAGGATCAGCACGACCGAGCGTTCCTGTTGCCCGATCTTGCGCATGATGACCGCGCCGAAAGCTCCGGTAACAGCCGCCACCAACGCCGCCAGATGCCCCCAAGTCAGGTCCGTCGCGCCCGGTCGCAGCACGATCAGAACGCCGCACAAACCCACCAGAACCGCCGCGCCACGTCTTATGCCGACCCGCTCACCCAGCATCGGAATGGCCAGCAGCGTGATGAGCAGGGGCGCGGCGAACAAGATCGCATAGGTTTGCGCCAAGGGCAGTACGCTGAAGGCATAGAACGCCGTTGCCGCCGTAATGACGGTGGCCGCCGTGCGCAGGCCCGTCCACAGCGGATAGACCGGGCGCAGGTTCGATTCCTTTGCGTCCCGCATCATCAACAGCGTGACCATCGGAAAGCCGAACAAGACGCTGAAGAACACGATCTGGAACGGCGAATAGCTGCCGCCCAGATACTTGATCAGCACGTCATGGGTGGCGAAGATCCCGAAGGCCGCCAGCGCCAGCGCCACGCCGCGCAATTGGGTCGCGTTCTCGGAGGACATCGGAGCCTCTTTGATCCGGGTCTGCCGTTAGCGATACCAGCCTGACCGCAGGGCGCAAGACCCGCGAGGTGCGTTATTGTCTGAGCGCGGGCAATCCCACGCCGGTCGCCTCGAACCCGCCATCGACGGCCAGCACCTGCCCGGTGATGTAGCTGGCGCGATCCGAACACAGGAAGGTGATGGCCTCGGCGATCTCGCGTTCCGACCCGTAGCGGTTCAGCGGAATGGCGTCGTGATAGGCGTCGATGATGTCTTGGGTATGAACGGCCATGGCGAGTTTCGTGCGCACCGGGCCCGGGCAGATGCAATTGGCCCGCACCCCGTGCTCGCCCAGTTCCACCGCCTGTTGCCGCGTCAACTGGATCACCGCCGCCTTGGACGTGCCATAGGCGACCCGCAGCGTCGAGGCGCGCAGTCCAGAGATGGAGGCGATATTGACGATGGCCCCCTTGGCCGCGCGCAACGCAGGCGTCAGCGCCTGCGTCATCAGGAAAACGCCATCCAGGTTGGTCTCCATCACGGTGCGCCAGCGGGTGAAATCCGTCTCCTCGATGGGCCCGAAATCAGCCACACCCGCGTTGTTGACCAGCGCGTGCAAGCCCCGTCGAGCCCCGCCTCTGAGACGATCCGCGCCACATCCTCGGGGATCGACACGTCGGCGCGGACGGGTTGCGCCTGCACCGCGCCCGCCGCCTCGGCCAGCGCGGGGGCGTCGCGGTCGACCATCACCACGCGCCATCCCTCCTCGACAAACAGCCGCGTGGTGGCCAACCCGATGCCCCGCGCCGCCCCGGTGACCAGCGCGGTCTTCATGCTCAGACGCTCGCGGCCAGCTTGGCGACGATGGCATCGCCCATCTGTGCGGTGGACACCGGCGATCCGCCCTCCGGCCCCATCAGGTCGGCGGTCCGCAGTCCGTCGGCCAGCACGGCGTTGACGGCCGTCTCCAGCCGCTTGGCCTCCGCCCCCAGATCGAAGGAATAGCGCAGCGCCATGGCAAAGCTCAGGATGCATGCGATCGGGATTGGCCTTGCCTTGGCCCGCGATATCGGGGGCGGAGCCGTGCACTGGCTCATACAGCGCCTTGGGCCGACCATTGGCCATCGGCGCCCCAAGGCTGGCGGAGGGCAGCATGCCCAAGCTACCGGTCAGCATCGCGGCCAGATCCGACAACAGATCGCCGAAGAGGTTGTCGGTCACGATCACGTCGAACTGCTTGGGCCAGCGCGTCAACTGCATCGCGCCCGCGTCGGCATACATGTGCGACAGCTCCACATCGGGGTATTCGGCGTCGTGGATTTCCTGCACCACGTCGCGCCACAACACGCCCGATTCCATCACATTGGCCTTTTCCATCGAGCAGACCTTGTTGCCCCGCTTGCGCGCCAACTCAAAGGCGGAGCGTGCCACGCGGGCGATCTCGCTCTCCGTGTAGCGCTGGGTGTTGATGCCCACGCGCTCATTGCCTTCCTTGAAGATACCGCGCGGCTCGCCGAAATAGACGCCGCTGGTCAGCTCGCGGATGATCATGATGTCCAGACCCGCGACCACATCCTTTTTCAGCGACGAGAAATCGGCCAGCGCGTCGAAACACTGCGCCGGGCGCAGGTTGGCATAAAGGTCCATCTCCTTGCGCAGGCGCAACAAACCCCGCTCGGGCTTTACGCTGAAATCCAGCACGTCATACTTCGGCCCGCCCACGGCCCCCAGAAGCACCGCATCGACCTCCTGCGCGCGTGCCATCGTGGCATCCGTCAGCGGCGTGCCATGCGCGTCATAGGCGCAGCCGCCCACCAGATCCTCTGACACGTCAAAGGCAATGCCACGGGTCCCGAACCAGTCGATGACCTTGCGCACCTCGGCCATGACTTCGGGGCCGATCCCGTCGCCGGGAAGGATCAAGAGCGTGCGGTTTGTCATGGTGTCGTGTCCCTTGGCTGGATTGGTCGCAACGGCCTAGCCAAGGCGTGACGGGGCGTCAAGCAAGCCCGCTCATTCCGCGCCCATCGCCAGATCGACCCAGACCAGCCGGTGGTCGGATGCCAGAGCGGCGACCGAGGCCGGCAGCCCCCCCTCCTCCCCCTCGGGCCACAAGACACCCGCGCCCACAACCCTCATCCCGGCAGCGGGCAGGATGTAATCGACCCGCAGATCGCCCGGAACAGGCTCGGGCCAATCCGCGGTCTGCGTCCCCCCCCCGGGCCTGCGCGGCACCACGTCTTGCAGGCGCGGATGATCCAGAAGTGCGCGCAGCCCTCGGCCGCCCCTCGCCACCCTCGGGATCGACGTTGAACGTGCCGATCACCGCGAAACGCTCGGCGGCAAAGGGCGCACCCTCAGGCGTCCAGCCGTCCAGATACAGCGCCCAGAATCGCAATTCATCGGCATTGCGCCAGCCATTGCGATCCTCTGGCCCGTCAAAAACTGGAGGTCCGGCATGCAGGGCCAGCAGGTGCAACGGCCCACCCGGCACCTCCAGCGCCACATCCCAAGCCGCGACCGTAGACAGCCGCAGCACCTCCAAGGCCGCATCGGGCAGGACTGACGGCGCGGCGCTGCCCGGCAGGTCGGCCCACAAAAACCCCGAGAAATCCCGCACCGCCCCCAGCGGGATGCGCGACAGGACAGCCATGCCGCCCTGCCCGTTGAACCGCCCATAGCCCTGCGCGTCGCGCGCCCGCCAACTGCGCCCGTCGCCGTCGATATCGACGCCCGTGGGCATTCCCGTATTGGGCCTCAGCGCGAGCCGGTGCGGGTAATCCACGCCTTCTTGTGCCAGAAGGTCGGCCAGCGCCGTCAGCGCCGCGCCGCCCGCGTCGAAATCCAGATCCTGCAAGACGATCACATCGGCATCCGCCACAGCGATCACGGCCACCGTGGCCGCCACCTGCGCATCCTCCCCCCGCAAGATATCGCGCAGCAAAAGACCCGGGCCCGCGCGCGACAATTGGGTGTGGAAGGTGGCGATCCTGAGCGTCTCGGCCACAGCGGGCAGAGCCAGAAGGCCCAGCCCGACAACAAGGATCAGGCGCGCAGCGGCGTGTCGGCCGAAACCGAGGCGACCAGCCGCGCCCGGCGTTCGCGGATCATGTCGGCGATCCGCGCCATGGCCAGACCGCGCATGAACATGCTCAACGGCAAGAACATCCAAAGCGCGATTCCCCAGACCATCGCCTGCGGCGAGTTGAGCAGTTGCAGATCGAAATGATCTGCGATCTTCAACCCGACCACCGGAAGGATGAATGTGGTCGTAAGACCTAAGATAACGTTAACGCGGGCATCCCGGATCAGCCGCGTGACGACATCGCCGCCCGTGGTCGGATCGAAGGTGGGCAGGTTCACCCAGACGTTGAAGGGCTGCGTCCGGCTTGGCCAGTGCTGCAAACGCAAGAACAGGGAGAAGGTGACAAGCGCGCCCAGCGTAGTGAAGATCGCAAGCCCGGCCATCACCTTGACCTGGATTTCCGACACCGGCGGCGCGTCGACAGGCAAATGCCCCAGCACCACCGACATCGGGCTCCAGGGGAATTCCAGCGCATGTCCGATCAACAGTCCCAATGCGTTCAGCACAAGGATCAGGCTGGTCGGCGCCCCGCCGCCCGCCACAAGGCTCAGAACCACCAGCATGATCAGCAACGACAGGATGCGCACGCGGTTGAACGGCGGTGCGTCCCGGAACTCGATCAGGGCCGGAAAGGTCGCGCCGTATTCGATCGCCGTGAACACGCCAAGCGCCAACGCGATCAGCGTCACCATCTGCGCGCTTTCCTCGGTGGTGCCGGGGATAAGCAGCGACGGCGTCGCCACAACCACCACCACAAGGGTTGCCCGCAGCAAAGCACCAATGAGCTTTGACAGCACTGCCACTACCTCAATCCAGACAGGGCTGATCCCCGTCATTATCGCCTCGTCCGATATAAACGCACGCAGACAAAGCATTCTTAGGGCAGGAAGGTGCCCAAAGCTGGATGAAGTCGCAATAATCTCGACGATCTTTTGACACATTTCCGCCCCATTCCCGGGGCGGGTGTCGCCAGTTTGCATCACCGGCCGCGCATGCGCCCGGCCTTCGGGCCCTTCAGACCCAGGGACGGCTTTGCGCGGCCTGCGCCTCGAAGGCGTCAATGGCCGCCGATTTCTCCAGCGTAAGGCCGATGTCGTCCAGCCCGTTCATCAGGCAATGCTTGCGGAAGGCATCGACCTCGAAACTGATCGTGCCGCCATCGGGACCGGTGATGGTCTGGGTTTCCAGATCGACACTCACCACGGCATTGGCGCCGCGCTGCGCGTCATCCATCAGCTTGTCGACATCTTCTTGCGGCAAGACGATGGGCAAGATGCCGTTCTTGAAGCAGTTGTTGTAGAAAATATCGGCGAAACTCGTCGAGATCACGCAGCGGATGCCGAAATCAAGAAGCGCCCAGGGCGCATGTTCGCGCGACGACCCGCAGCCGAAATTGTCGCCCGCAACGATGATCTGCGCGCCCCGGTATTGCGGCTTGTTCAGCACGAAATCGGGGATCTCTGCGCCATCGGGGTGTAGCGCATTTCATCGAACAGGTTCTTGCCAAGGCCCGACCGCTGGATCGTCTTGAGGAACTGCTTGGGGATGATCATGTCCGTGTCGATGTTGACCAGCGGCATGGGTGCTGCGACAGCGCTGAGCTTGGTGAATTTTTCCATGTTTCCTCTCCTCTGGCGGGCAGTTCCCGCTTTAGCCGCTCGGGCGGCGGGCGGCAAGATGGCGACCGCCATGCCCTCTCTGGCCATTCCCGCAGGCGCGGCTTATCACCGGAAAAACCGTGTCGCGGGAAGGCTTTCCGATGTGGCGCTTCATCACCGAAAATCGCCGCTGGCTGGCCACAGGCCTGCTGCTCGCCTTCGGGTCCTGCCTTGGCCAGACATGGTTCATCTCGCTTTTCGCGGGCGAGATCCGGGCCGATTACGGGCTCAGCGACGGGCAATGGGGCCTGCTCTACACGGCCGCCACGCTGGCCTCGGCGGCGCTGCTGTTCGGGCGCGGCTCGCTGGCCGATACGGTGCCGCTGTCGCGGCTGGCCCCGATGGTGGCGGTGATCTTCGCAGGCGCCGCTGCGCTGATGGCGCTCGGCTGGTCGGTCTGGACGCTGGGTATCGCGGTGTTCCTGCTGCGATTTTGTGGTCAGGGCATGTTCAGCCATATCCAGATGACCGCCATGGCGCGCTGGTTCGTGGCCACGCGCGGTCGCGCCATCGCCATCGCCAACCTTGGCTACACCAGCGGGCAAGTGCTGTTGCCCCTGCCTGCGGTGCTTTTGATGGGGTGGATCGGCTGGCAGGCGAGCTGGGGGTGGTCGCGGGCCTTCTGCTCTTTGTCATCCTGCCCCTGCTCATGTGGCTTCTGGCGCAGGACCGCGCGCCAAAAGGCAGCACCGGGTCGACAAACGGCGCGCCGGGCCTTGGCGGTCGGCATTGGCGCAGGCGGGAGGCAACGCGACACTGGCTCTTCTGGGCGCTGGTGCCGCTGATGCTGACGCCGGGCTATATCGGTACCGTGGTTTTCTTCCACCAGGTCCATATCTCCGAGATCAAGGGCTGGACACTGACCGCCATGGCGCCCGCCTATGCAGCTTGGGCATTGTCGGAGGTCGCGGCCAGTTTCGCGGCAGGCTGGCTCTGTGACCGGATCGGGCCCACGCGGCTCTTGCCCTTCGTCGTGGTGCCGCTCGCGCTGGGGATATTCCTGATCGGCGTGGCCGAGAGCCCGCTGGTCTGGATCGCGGCGATCGGGATGGTCGGGCTGACACAAGGCATGTCGAACACACTCTGGGGCACGCTGTTGCCCGCGGTCTACGGCACCGATCACATCGGATCGGTGCGCGCGGTGGCCAGTGCGGTGATCGTCGTCTCCACGGCGCTGGGTCCGGGGGTTGCGGGGGTGATCATCGATATGGGCATCCCCGTGCCGGATCAGGCGGGCGTGATGGCGCTGTGGTGCCTCGGCCTTTCGCTGGCGATGGTCGGGGTGATGCGGCGGCTGGCCCGCGCGCCCTGATCTGCGCCCTCGGTCCGCGCCCGCAACAAAAAGGCCCCGCCAAAGCGGGGCCTTTCCATCATGGTCCGGAACCGATCAGGCGCGGCGCGAGCCTTGCGGCGACGCATTGCGGCAAGACCGCCAATGCCTGCAATCAGCATCCAGCCAGCGGCCGGAAGCGGAATCGGGTTCGTCGGGTTCGTCGGGTTCGTCGGCGGCGTCACGACAGGGGGGGTGCCGATGTTGATCAGCGTACCGTCGAGGCCCTGCGTGAAGTCATAGTTCTGGAAGTCGTTGTCGAGCTTGGTCAGGCCATAGACCGCTGTACCCGTCGAGCTGAGCGAGGTGAACAGCGACTCCAGGATGCCCGCGTCCGTCACCGTGAAAAAGCCCGTGTCCAGTGTTTGGTTGCCGAAACCGAGCCCGCTGCTCAAGAACCCACCCGTGCTGTTTGTCCGGGTGGTCGCGACGTCGGAGAAATTTCCGAAGTTCAGATTGTTCACGGTCCGAAGGTTGTCGTCTTCATCGAAGTTACCGGTCTGGTTGTCACCGTCGAACAGGGTGATCCGGATCGACACGCTGGAGAAGCCGCCACCAAGCTGGCTCAACAGCGCCGGCGAAAATCCGAGCTGAGACCCGATCGTGATGGAAGAGCGGGTACCTCCATCGAACAGGCTGCTCGCCGCTGTCTGGGTCACAAGACGGTTGCTGTTCAGGCCGACGCCGTCGAACACGACGCCCCCGATCACCGAAACGCCTACAGGAAGGGCGCCGCCGGTCGGCGAGACCGTGGTGGCCTGGGCCGAGAAGGAAATGCCGACGAGCATCGCAGCCGCCAGCAGGGATTTCTGAAACATCAATTCGCTCCAATTGTTTGGCACGTTGTGTCAAAAGATGACCAACTTTCGCTGACCACGAATCCAAAAGTGTCAGCCAATTTTTTTGGCGAGTTTGCGGCGCATTTGTGCGCTAGGGACAACGAAAACCCTGCAGAAAAAGGGATCTGTGGCGCGTTGGGAAACAGTCGCCAGAGGTCAATGGCGGGTTTCCGTATCCGGGCGCACAGACATGGGACCCGAGGCCGGGGCGGCGCGCGAAACCCGATCCGCACCCCGGCCCAATCCGCGTCACATCAGCTCGCGCACATCCGTCAGCCGTCCGGTCACCGCCGCGGCAGCAGCCATCGCGGGGCTCATCAGATGGGTGCGGCCGCCCCGGCCTTGACGGCCCTCGAAATTGCGGTTCGAGGTGGCGGCGCAGCGCTCGCCCGGCGCCAACTGGTCGGGGTTCATGGCAAGGCACATGGAACAGCCCGCCAGACGCCATTCGAAACCGGCGTCGCGGAAGATGTCGGCCAGCCCCTCTTCCTCGGCCTGCGCGCGCACAAGGCCGGAACCCGGCACGACCATCGCACGCTTCACGGCGATCTTCTTGCCCTTCAGGATGGCGGCGGCGGCGCGCAGATCCTCGATCCGGCCGTTGGTGCAGGACCCGATGAAAACCGTGTCGATCTCCACATCCTGCAGCCGCGTGCCGGGCTCGAGGCCCATGTAATCGAGCGAGCGCTTGGCCGCATCGACCTTGCCGCCCTTGAAATCCTCGGGCGCAGGCACCGATGCCGTGATCGGCAGCACATCCTCGGGCGAGGTGCCCCAGGTGACCACGGGGGCGATATCCTCGCCGCGGATCGTCACGACCTTGTCCCACTGCGCGTCATCGTCGGAATAGAGCGTCTTCCACCAGGCCAGCGCGGCCTCCCACTGTGCGCCTTTCGGCGCATGGGGGCGGCCCTTTACATACTCATAGGTCTTTTCATCCGGCGCGATCAGGCCCGCGCGCGCGCCACCCTCGATCGCCATGTTGCAGACCGTCATCCGGCCTTCCATCGACAGCGCCCGGATCGCCTCGCCGCAGTACTCGATCACATAGCCCGTGCCGCCCGCCGTGCCGGTATGACCGATGACCGACAGCGTGATGTCCTTGGCCGTGACGCCCGGCAGCAACTGCCCGGTGATCTCGACCTTCATGTTCTTGGCCCGACGCTGGATCAGCGTTTGCGTCGCCAGCACATGCTCCACCTCGGAGGTACCGATGCCATGCGCCAGCGCGCCAAAGGCGCCATGGGTCGCGGTGTGGCTGTCGCCGCAGACGACCGTCATGCCCGGCAGCGTCCAGCCCTGTTCGGGGCCGACGATATGCACGATGCCCTGCCGAATGTCGCTGACGGGGTAATAATGGATGCCAAACTCGCGCGCATTGGTGTCAAGGGCTGCCACCTGAATGCGGCTGTCCTCGGTCATGTTCGCAGGGTCTTCGCGGCCCGCGGTGGTGGGCACATTGTGATCGGGCACGGCGATGGTCTTGTCGGGGGCATGGACCTTGCGGCCGGTCATGCGCAGCCCTTCAAAGGCCTGCGGGCTGGTGACTTCGTGCACCAGATGGCGGTCGATGTAGAGCAGCGAGGTGCCATCCGCGGCCTCATGCACGAGATGGGCATCCCAGATCTTGTCGTAGAGCGTCTTGCCGGTCATCGGATTTCTATCCTCGGTCGCGGGAATGTCAGGGGTGGACGGAAGAGCGGCGGATCATAGCCCGCCGAGCCGAGACCGGCGCGCGCCAAAAGCGCCAAGGCAGGCGCGCGCGATCTGATATGTCGAAAAACCCGATCATGTGCCTTGATCTACTGGCGCGCGCGCATCGGCGCAAGGGCGTGATCTGGCAGTGCGTATGCGGCGCATTCCCTTTCGCAAGATGGGGGCTCTGCCCCGCCGCGCCGCTTGGCGCGTCTCCCCCGGGATATTTGGAAAACAGAGAAGATCAGAGTAGGCAGGTTACGGGTCGTGCTGAGCATCATGGGGTCGAGGCGCAATTCGATCAGGTGAAGCCCACCTGTGTCGGCGGCATCGAGCGCGGGGCCGAGATGGGCCATCTCGGTGACCAGATGGCCGGTGCCGCCATAGGATTGCGCGAGCTGGACATAGTCGGGGTTGAACAGCTCTGTCCCCGAGACCCGGCCGGGGTAGTGGTTTTCCTGATGCATGCGGATCGTGCCGTAGCGCCCGTTGTTGGCGATGATCACGATGATGTCGGCACCGAATTGGCGCGCGGTGGAGAGTTCCTGAAGCGTCATCTGCAGACAGCCGTCGCCCGCGAAGCAGATCACCGGGCGGTCGGGATGTTCCAGTTTCGCGGCGATAGCAGCGGGCAGACCGTAACCCATGGAGCCGGAGGTGGGCGCAACTTGGGTCTTGTAGCCCCGATAGCGGGCGTAGCGGTGGACGAAAGCGGCGTAATTGCCCGCGCCATTGGTATAGAGCGCCCGGCCATCGTAGCGGTCGGAAATCAGGCGCACGACCTGTTCCATCTTGACCGCGCCGGGGGTTTCTTGCGGCACCTGCCACGCCTCGTAATCGGCGCGGCCCTTTGGCGTCCAACTGGCATCCTTGATCCGCCCGTTCGCACCACGCAGCGCCGCAAGGACCGCCGGGGCGGGGGCAGCGAGGCTGGCGGTCGGCTGGTAGACGGTGCCGATCTCGTCGGGGTCGGGGTGGACATGCAGGATCGTCTTGCCCGGCGCGCCCGGGTCCATCAGCGTGTAGCCGTTGGTCGCCGTCTCGCCCATCCGCGCGCCGAGGATCAGCAGCGCATCGGCGTCGCGCAGGCGTTGGCCAAGCTTGGGGTTCATCCCCACACCCAGATCGCCGATGTAATTGGGATGGGCGTTGTCGAAATAATCCTGCCGCCGGAAGGTGACGGCGACGGGCAGGCCGGTGGCCTCGGCCAGCGCCTGCAGATCGGCCTGCGCCTCATGGCTCCAGCCCGGGCCGCCCGCCACGATCATCGGGCGGTCATGGGCGAGCAAGCGGTCAAGCAGGCCGCGCGCCGTGGCGGGGTCGACCGGCTGATGGGGCACCTGCGCTGGCCCAAGATCGAGCACATCGGCCTCGGCCGACAAGATATCTTCGGGGAGCGCCAGCACGACGGGTCCGGGGCGGCCCGACTGCGCGACATGAAAGGCGCGGGCGATATATTCGGGCAGGCGCGCGGTCGTCTCCACCTCGGCGGCCCATTTGACCAACGGTGAAAAGAAGCGGCGATAATCCACCTCCTGAAAGGCGCCGCGGTCACGGTCGCGCAGCGCCACCTGCCCCACGAAGACCACCATGGGCGTGCTGTCCTGCATCGCCACGTGCAGGCCCGAGGCGGCATTGGTGGCCCCCGGACCGCGCGTGACGAAGAGCACACCGGGCTTGCCGGTCAGCTTGGCCGTCGCCTCGGCCATCATCGCCGCCCCGCCTTCCTGACGGCAGACGATGTTTTCGATGTCGTGGTCATACAGCCCGTCAAGCGCGGCAAGAAAGCTTTCCCCCGGCACCGAGAACACGCGGCGCACCCCGTTGATCGCCAGTTGATCGGCGAGGATTTTTCCCCCGTGACGCTTGGACATGCCGCTCTCCCGCTATAGGTCGCTCGGGCATGGTTTGACCGAAGGGAACAGGGAATGTCCAGCTTGAGACTGCTCGGGATCTGCGGATCGCTGCGCGCGGCGTCTTGGAACCGCAAGCTGATGCTGGAGGCCGCGCGGATCTTCGACCCGGCGGAGTTCATCGACGGCAACCTGCGCCTGCCGCTTTACGATGGCGATCTAGAGGCGCAGGGGATACCGGCAGAGGTGCAGAGGCTCGCCGATCAGGATCAAGGCCGCCGATGCGGTGGTGATCGCGGGGCCCGAATACAACAAGGCGATGTCGGGTGTGCTGAAGAACGCGCTCGACTGGGTCAGCCGCGTGCCGGGGAGCGTCTGGCGCGACAAGCCGGTGGCGATCTTGTCGGCGGCGGCAGGGCGCGCGGGCGGCGAGCGCACGCAGATGACGCTGCGCCATGCGATGATGGCCTTTCGCCCGCGCATCTTGCAGGGACCCGAGGTGTTCATCGCGGCCCCCGACCGCGAATTCGACGAACAGGGCCGTCTGGTGAACGAGATGCCGGTGAAGCTCTTGACGGAATTGATGGCGGAGTTGCGCAAGTCAGCCGTCTAAAGGCTGGCCTCGGGGCGGAACTCCCCGGGGATGGTGTCGCGCCCCTCAAGGATCAGGTCGGCCATCAGACGCGCCACCATGGGCGCCATGCCGAAACCGATCTTGAAGCCGCCATTGGCAATGAAGGCGCCGGGGTGCGCAGGATGCGCCCCGAGCATCGGCGCGCGGGATCGGGCGCGCGGTCGGATGCCGGCCCAGCGTTCCATCACAGGCGCATCGCGCAGGGCGGGACAAAGGCGGCGCGCTGTGTCGATCAACGCATCAAGCTGCGCGTCGGTGCTGGCCGGGTCGGTGTAGTCACGTTCCGATGTAGAACCGACGGCGACCGTGCCATCCGCATGGGGAACGATATGCAGCGCCTCGGCGAACAGCTGGGGGGCATCGGGTAGGTTGGCGTGGAAGAGCGCCGCCTGCCCCTTCACGCCCGTCCCGACTGTCCGGCCCAACGCCTCCGAGACCTCGGACAGACCGGCGGCACCCGTTGCCCAAACCTCGATCATGGGCTTTGCCGTCGCCTCCGCTCTGATCTGCCCACCGCGCGCCCCGATTGCGGCGGCCAGCGCGGCACAGGCGCGGCGGGGTGCAGCCGGGCGGTGAGCGTATCGTGGATCAGCCAGCCCGTGGGGCTGTCGAGCAAGCCGGGAAAGGCCTGCGCCTCGACCACCTGCCAGTGGTAGCGGCCTTGCCACAACTCCTGCGCCGTGACGGCGCGGGCACGCGCAAGCTCCAGCGCGGGGGCGTCCGCGATGGGTTGCAACCGCCCCGTGCGCCCGTAACCCGGATCGGTGCCGCCGACCTCGGCCACCTCGGCCCAGAACTCTTCAGCCATGTCGAGCGCGTCGAACTGCACCTGTTTCTTCGAATTCCAGTTTTCCGGCACATGCGGGGCAAGGGCACCGACCAGCCCGCCCGACGACCCCGCGCCGATCCCGTAGGGGTCCACCACCTCGACCAGCGCCCCGCGCCGGGCACAGTCCCATGCGACGGACAGGCCGAAAATCCCCGCCCCGAACACCCTGATCTCGGCCATTGCCATTCCCCTTGGCGTGCAGCAGTGTCCGCCCGCGCCGAGCAGGATTTAGACGAGCCGCAGGGCATGGACCAGCCAAGACATCAGATCGACTGGCGCGACACGGGCGCGGGCCCGCGCGTGCCCGTGTCGCGGCGTTTTGACGATCCGTTCTATTCGCTCGACAACGGGCTGACCGAAACACGGCATGTGTTCCTTACGGGCAACGACCTGCCTGCAAGGTTCCGCCCCGGCTTTCACATCGCCGAACTGGGCTTCGGGACCGGGCTGAACCTTGTGGCGGCAACCCTTGCCTGGGTGGCGGCGGGCATCCCCGGCCCACTCACCTTTACCAGTTTCGAGGCCTTTCCCCTGTCATCCCATGACGCCGGCGCCGCACTCGCGGCCTTTCCCGAGGCAGCGCCGCTGACGGAGGCCATCGCGCAGGCGCTCGACCGTGACGGGCGGATCGAGACGCCCACCCTCTCGGCCCGGATCATCATCGGCGACGCCCGCCAGACCGTTCCCGCGTGGGACGGCATGGCGGACGCGTGGTTTCTTGACGGCTTCGCGCCCGCGCGGAACCCCGAGCTTTGGGAACCCGCGCTGCTGCAAGCGGTTGCGGATCATACCTTGCCGGGGGGCAGCGTTGCGACCTATTCCGCGGCGGGGCATGTGCGCGCGACGCTGTCGGACGCAGGCTTTGCCGTCACCCGTGTGCCGGGCTACGGGCGCAAACGGCACATGACGGTTGGGCGGATGACGTGAGCGTACAGAACACCAAACTCGGCATCTGGCTGATGGTCGCCACGACCTTTGTCTTTGCCATGCAAGACGGGATCAGCCGTCACCTTGCTGGCGAATACAATGTGCTGATGGTGGTGATGATCCGCTACTGGTTCTTTGCCGCCTTCGTCATGGCCATCGCAGCGCGCAAGGCCGGTGGTCTGCGCGCCGCCGCCGCGACCAGCCAGCCGGGTGTGCAGATCTTTCGCGGCGTGCTTCTGGCCCTCGAGATCTGCGTGATGGTGATGGGCTTCGTCCTTCTGGGGCTGGTGGAAAGCCACGCGGTCTTCACCTCATACCCGCTGCTCATCGCCGCGCTATCCGGCCCGATCCTGGGCGAACAGGTCGGCTGGCGGCGCTGGACGGCCATCGGGGTGGGGTTTGTCGGCGTGCTGATCATCTTGCAACCGGGGTTCCGCGTCTTTCAGGTCGAGGCACTGGTGCCTTTGGCTGCAGCCCTGATGTTCGCGCTCTATGGCCTGATGACGCGCTATGCCGCGCGTCGCGACAGCACGGCGACCAGCTTTTTCTACACCGGCACGGCGGGCTGCGTGGTGATGACGGCTGTAGGAATCTGGTTCTGGGAACCGATGACCGCACCCGACTGGGCATGGATGGCGCTGCTCTGCGTCAGCGGGGCGTTCGGGCATTGGCTCCTGATCAAGGTCTATGACGTCGCCGAAGCAAGCGCAGTGCAGCCCTTCGCCTACCTGCAGCTGGTCTTTGCCACGACCATGGGCATCACGGTGTTCGATGAGCGGCTGGAATGGAACGTGGCCATCGGCGCCGCGCTGGTGGTGGCGGCAGGCATCTTCACGCTCTTGCGCACGCGGGCCAAGGAACAGGGTCGGGCGTGACCCACCCTCAAGACTTGGGCTTGTCGTCGTAGTCGTCGCGCAAGATGCGATGGGCGTCGCCATCGGGGTCCTCGAACTGACCCTTGCGCAGCATCCACCAGAAGGCCCCCAGCCCCACAGCCCCCAGAAACAGGCTGACGGGGATCAAAAGGCCAAGGATATCCATCAGCGTCTCACTTCAGCCGCAGGGCGTTGAGCGATACCGTAATCGACGACAGCGACATGGCCAAGGCCGCGATCAGCGGCGAACACAGCCCTGCGACCGCAAGCGGCACAGCCAGCACGTTGTAGACCGTGGCGATGGTGAAATTCTCCCGGATCCGCGCGCGCGCCGACACGGACGTGCGGACCGCATCCGCGATCGGCGCAAGGCTTCGGCCCATCAGCACCATGTCCGAGGCCGCGCGGGCGGCATCGAGCGCCGAGGCGGGCGAGATCGAGACATGCGCCGCTGCCAGCGCCGCGGTATCGTTCAGCCCGTCGCCCACCATCAGCACCTTGGCACCCTGCGCGGTCAGATCAGCCACCAGTGCAGCCTTTTCCTGCGGCAGCGCCTCGGCGATGACCTCGTCGATACCGATGTCTGCGCGCGAAGAGCGTCACGGCGGCCGTCGTGTCACCCGAGACTCGCGATCACCCGCTTCGCCTCTGCCCCATCACCAGCGCGGCCACGACATCCGCGCACCCTCGCGCAACGTGTCGGCAAAGCGCAGCGTCAGGGGCGCGCTGTCACCGATCTTCAGGAATGTGGCGGTCTCGGCTGGCGCTTCGGCCCAGACCCACGCCGCGCGACCCACCCGCACGACCTGGCCTTGCCACATGCCCTCGACCCCGTGGCCCGGCACTTCGCGCAGCCCCTCGACATGGGCCGGGCGCACACCCTGCCCCGTCAGCGCCTTGGCAGGAGCTGACGGCCAGCGGATACCCCGCGACGATCCTTGCGCCAGTGCCAGCGCAACGCGGGCCGCATCCCCCGGCAGCCCGTCCAGATCCAGCGGCGTCGGGGCGCCATTGGTCAGCGTTCCGGTCTTGTCGAAAACGACCGTGTCGGCCTCGGCCAGCCAGTTCCAGCGCGGTGGCATCCTTGATCAAAAGCCCTTTGCGGAACAACCGCCCCGAGGCGGCGGTGGTCACGGCAGGCACGGCCAGACCGAGCGCACAGGGGCAGGTGATGATCAAGACAGCCGCCGCGATGTTCAGCGCGATCCGCAAATCTTGGGTGTAAAGCCACCAGCCCACGGCGGCCACGGCCGACAGGATATGGACGAAAGGCGCATAAAGCTTGGCCGCCTGATCGGCGAGCGAGTGGTAATTGGCGCGGCCGGATTCCGCCACCGCCACCAGATCGGCGATCCGGTGCAGCGCGGTGTCGCGGCCCGCCGCCAGACCTGCACGGTCAGGGGGCCGGTCAGGTTCACCTCGCCCGCGCTGACATGGCTTCCCTCGCGGCTAAGAAGGCGGGCAGGCTTTCGCCCGTCATCAGGCTGCGGTCGATCTCCGACTGGCCCGACAGAACAAGCCCGTCGACAGGAACCCGCCCGCCCGGTTTCACCCGCACCACGTCGCCCACGACAAGCTCGGCCACCGAAACCGTTTCCTCGCCCGTCTCGCCCAGCCGGATCGCCCGCGGCACCTCCAGCGCGGCTAGTTCCTTCGCCGCCGACCGGGCCGAGGCGCGGGTGCGGTGATCGAGGTAGCGCCCCGCGAGCAGAAAGAAGCACAGCATCACGGCGGCATCGAAATAGGCGTGATGACCGGAATAGGATCGTCTCGTAGGACGAGGTGACCATCGCCAGCGCGATGGCCAGCGTGATCGGCACATCCATGTTCAGCCGCCGCGCCCTGAGCGCGCCCCATGCGGACACATAGAAAGGCCGCCCCGAAAAGATCACGGCGGGAATGGCGATGGCCGCGCTGATCCAGTGCATCATGTCGCGGGTCACGCCATCGGCCCCAGACCAGACGGCGACCGACAGGAGCATGACGTTCATCATCGCGAAGAACGCCACCGCCAGCCGCATCAAGAGGTCGCGCCCCGCGCGGTCGGCAGCGGTGGTGGCCAGCACCCCGGGGTCCAGCTCATGCGCCTCGTAACCCGCGCGTTCCAGCACCTCCGCCAGCGCCTCGGCCGTCACCTCCGGCCCGGCCTGCACGGCGGCACGTCGCAAGGTCAGGTTCACCCGCGCCTCATGCACGCCGGGCACCTTCATCAGCGCCCGTTCCACCCCCGAGATGCAGCCCGCGCAATGGATACCCGGCAGGGACAGCATCAGCGTCGCATCCTTCGGCAATTCCGCCAGATGCTCGGCCGCGGGCGCGGCGTTGCAGGCCGGACAGGCCGAAGGGCGGACATGCTCGAAGGTGGCGGTCATGGGCCGACCCTAGTTGAAGTGGCGAAAGGTGATGTTGTGGCGATATTCGGTCCCGTCGCGCGCGCTGCCGGTCAGGCGTAGGCGCCACTGCCCGTCGCCCACCGAGGCGGGCGCCACGAACGCATCCGTTGACACGGGTCAACGCAAGCTCCTGGATCCCTCCCAAGCCGATGCGCCGCGTCGGGCGCGTCAGGAGCCGCGGTCAGTTCGGCAGGCGACCACCGGTTGGCCCTCGGCATCGACCAGACGCAAGACTGCAGCGTGCCATCGCCGGGGATCTCGACGCTGGCGGTCCAGCCCAGCGCCCTTGCGCGAAACGGCGGTCGTCGAAGGTCTGGTCGTCGCGCGCCGCTGTCCACCTCCATGCCGGAAACGTAGTCACGGCGCTGTAGGCCGCGAAGAGGTTGACCCCGATGATGATGTTAGCCACTGATGAAAATCTTGCAGCGACATGCCCCCC
>JAGYLB010000114.1 GCA_018401055.1 Roseicyclus sp. | reverse complement strand
TTGATGGTGACGCTGGTGCGCGATCACGGGCTGCAATACCTGCTGGCCGCCACGGTGCTCGCGGGGCTGTTGCAGATCGCCATGGGGCTGCTGAGGCTTGGCTTCGTGATGCGCTACGTCTCGAAATCCGTCATGACGGGGTTCGTCAACGCGCTCGCCATCCTGATCTTCATGGCGCAACTGCCCGAGCTTGACCCCCGCAACGTCACATGGCTGACCTATGTCCTCGTCGCGGCAGGTCTTGCCATCATCTACCTGTTTCCGCTGCTCACCAAGGCGATCCCCTCGCCGCTCGTCACCATCGTCGTGCTGACCGCGCTGACCGTCGCCATGGGCCTAGACGTGCGCACCGTGGGCGACATGGGCGCGCTGCCCGACACGCTGCCGGTCTTCCTGATCCCCGACATCCCGCTGAATTTCGAGACGCTGCAGATCATCTTGCCCTATTCGGTCGCGGTCGCCGTCGTGGGCCTGCTGGAAAGCCTGATGACGCAGAACATCGTCGACGACCTGACCGACACGAAATCGAACCGCAATCAGGAATGCATCGGCCAGGGGCTGGCCAACACCGCCACCGGCTTCATCGGCGGCATGGCGGGCTGCGCCATGATCGGGCAGTCGATCATCAACGTGAAATCGGGTGGGCGCGGGCGGCTGTCGTGCTTTGTCGCCGGGGTGTTCCTGCTGATCCTCGTCGTGGGATCTGGGCGATCTGGTCAGCATCATCCCCATGCCCGCGCTGGTGGCGATCATGATCATGGTCTCGATCGGCACCTTCTCATGGTCCTCGATCACGAACCTTGCGGTGCATCCGCGATCGTCTTCCATCGTGATGCTGGCGACAGTCGCCACCGTGGTCTGGACCCACAACCTCGCCATCGGGGTGCTGGTTGGCGTGCTGCTGTCCGGCATCTTCTTTGCCGGAAAGATCGCGCAGCTTTTCACCGTTCGGACCGAGATCAGCCCCGACGGCCGCCTGCGCACCTACCATGTCGAGGGGCAGCTTTTTTACGGCTCGGTCGAGGATTTCATGAATGCCTTCGACTTCAAGGAGGCGCCCGAGCATGTCGTGATCGACGTCAGCCGCGGCCCATATCTGGGATATTTCAGTTCGGTGCAGGCGCTTGACATGGCGATCCTGAAATTCCGCCGCGACGGCGCCGAGGTCGAGGTGGTGGGCATGAACGAAGCCACGGAAACGCTGGTCGACAAGCTTGCCATCCATGACAAGCCGGGCGCCATGGACAAGCTGATGGGCCATTGAGTGGAGGAACGAACCCATGACGGACAAGATCATCGCCCTTGTGGACGGCTCCATCTATTCCGAAAGCGTCTGCCACCACGCCGCCTGGATCGCGCAGCGCACGCGAGCACGCCGGTCGGAATTGATCCATGTGCTGGGCCGAGGCGCGAGGGCACGGAGAAGCACTGACCTCTCGGGCGCGATCCGGCTGGGCGCGCGCACGCAGCTGCATGGAAGAACTGGCCGAGCTGGACGCGCAGCGCGCCAAGCTCGTGGGCCAGCGGGGCCGCGCCATCCTTGAAGATGCGCGCGCCATCGTCGATCAGGACGGCGTGACCGAAATCACCACCCGCCTGCGCCATGGCGACGTGGTCGAAGCCATCGCCGAGATCGAGGAGGACGCCCGCGTCATCTTGATCGGCAAGCGCGGCGAGGATGCGGATTTCGCCACCGGCCACCTTGGCTCCAACCTCGAACGCATCGTGCGCGCCGCTCACCGGCCGGTTTTCGTCGCCTCGCGCGCCTTCCGGCCCATCGAAAAGGTGCTGGTCGCCTATGATGGCGGCCGTTCCGCGATGAAGGCGGTCGACCATATCGCCCGTAGCCCATTGTTCGCGGGCCTGTCGGTGACGGTGGTGACTGTCGGCGCCGACACCCCCGAGACCCGCAAGGGGCTGGAGGATGCGCGGGCGCTGCCTCGGGCAGCGCCGCCGGTGTACCGATCGCCGGACACCTCGGTCCTGTCCGCGAGTCGGCCCGATGAACGGCGCTGGGCAAGCTGGTCGGTACGGTGACGGCTTCGACATGCTGGTGATGGGCGCCTATGGCCATTCGCGCATCCGGAGCCTTGTGATCGGCTCGACCGGCGAAATGGTCCGGTCACGCAGGTGCTGTTGTCTTGATGCGCTGAATGCTGCCGCGACGGGCAAGACTTCGCCGAGCGGTTTGACCTCAGCCGGCGACGGGTTAGCCTATGCAGCATGACATATGCCCTTGCCACACCCGCCCACCCGTTCCCCGCGCTGTCGCCTCACGATCCGCCGCCTCCTGCCTTCCCACGGCGCGACGCGGTCTTGGCCGCCATACTCGTGTTTTCCGCCACAGCCCTGCTTCACGCACAGGACCGGATCGAGGCATGGACGCAGGATTGGGTTCCCACGATCCTCGAGGTGCCTGCCGATGCCATCTTGCTGACCGATCGGGAGATCGGGTCGACCGTTCGCATGTTCTCGTTTTCAACGGGTGCCGATGTCGACGCCCTGTTCGAGACATGGGAAGCGGCGCTGCGCGACGGGGGCTTTCCCATCGATCAGGGCGCCGATGATCTGCTGGAACGCTCGATCGAATTCTCGGGCCGGGGCATCACCAACGCCAAGATCGTCGCGGGCGTCACCTGGTGATGATGGCCGCACCGTGATCGAGGTCGATGCGACCTTGCAATAACGCGACCTCACGGGGCGTCACACCTGCCCGAGACCGGAGCTGCGAAACCGGGCCCGCCCTGCGCGCAGCAACCACCGCTGTTCTCCCCGCGCAGGAGGATCGCCCATGTTCACAAACGCTCGCGGCCGCAAGGTCACGCTGTCCCTCGCCGTCCTTGCGCTGGCCCTGTCGCTGGCGGCCACCGCCGCCCCGGCGCAGACCAACCGCTTCGCCGGGGACTGGCCGCAGACCGATTTCACCCCGCCTTTCCCGTCCGATCTGTCCGAGGTCATCTCGGGCGGCCCGCCGCGCGACGGCATCCCCGCGATCATGGACCCGAGCTTCGGCCCTGCAAGCCGCGAGCGTGGCCTTGACGACCGCGAGCCGGTGATGACCTACCAGCCCGCGAATGGCCCGGCCCGCGCCTATCCGATCCGCTACCTGATGTGGCATGAGATCGTGAATGACGTGGTCGACGGCCTGCCCATCGCCGTCACATTCTGCCCTTTGTGCAACACCGGCATGGTCTTCGACGCGCGGCTGGACGGACAGGCGCATACCTTTGGCGTCTCGGGCCTTTTGCGCCATTCCGACATGATCATGTATGACCACCAGACGGAAAGCTGGTGGCAACAGGCGACGGGGCAGGGCATCGCGGGCGCCATGACGGGGGGCGAGTTGACTCAGTTGCCCGCATGGATGGAAAGCTGGGCCGCCTTTCGCACAGCCCATCCCGACGGGCTGGTGATGCGGGAGCCTGACTGGCGCCGCGCCCATGGCACCAACCCCTACCGTAACTACGATACCACCCGCCCCTTCCTCTATTCCGGCGAAGACCCGCCGCATGGCATCCCCCCGCTCGAACGCGTGGTGCGTGTGGGCGACCGTGCATGGCCCATGACGCGGCTTTCCCGGGTGGGCACGATCACCGAGGCAGGCGTGACCCTGACCTGGACCGAAGGCCAGGCCTCTGCGCTCGATACAACGGCCATCGGGGAGGGGCGCGAGGTCGGGAATGTCCGAGTGCGCGACCGCGCGGGGCGCGATGTGGCGCATGACATCCCCTTTGCCTTTGCCTTTCACGCCTTTCATCCGGATGGGCGCTGGATGCTGGGGAACTGACCGCCATGACCCCCATTCCAGCCTTCTGGGCCGAGATCGCCATCACTGTCGGCGCCGGTCTCATCCTTGGCGCGGCCACGCTTGCGGGGGCTGCTCAAGCGCTGGGCGCGCATCCGTGGTGGGCGGTCCAGACCGGCCTGATCGGCGCGGGCGGCGGTCTTGTCCTGTACGCGGTGCTGCGGTTCACCGGCCTGCGTGCCGTCCCCATCGGCCTTGTCGCGGCGCTGACGCTGACCTTGTCATCGCTCAGTGCTGTATGGGGCAAGCAGGCCTTCAGCGCCTCTTTCGCCGAGGACGCGCTGGCCGGGCGCATGTGGTATTTCGGCTGGTTCGGCATCGCTGGGTCGGCCACCATCGTGCTGACCGTCTTTGCCTTGCGGCTGATCCGCCGCTGAGGCCCAGACCAGCGCGCGATGATCGAACCCGCCTGCGATATGCGGCTTCACGATTTCGAAATACGGCGACAGGTCGAAATCGCGCGGCGCGAACAGCGAATGGTGCCGGATGTGGAGCACTTCGGCCCGGGTCGCGCGCGACCCGGTTCCAGTCTCGATGGTGGTGACATCGGGCAAGATCGGGTAGCGCACGGATTGAAAGGCCTGCGCGATGAGCGACGAACAGATCGCGCGCGTCGGATCGCCCGAGCCGAAGGCCAGCATCCGCCGCCGCCAGCGCACAGGCACTGGGGGCTGGGGCAGGAAATACCGCATCAGGTCAAAGATGTTGCGCATATCATATCGGACACCGATCCGCGCGACCATGAAGCTCGCGACCGCCGCCCGTTCCGCATCGGACAGGCCCACGGGGCGGCAGATGCGGGTGTTGTAGCTGGCGTATTTGGACAGCGGGGCAGAAACGCAGCCCTCGCCCAGATTGACCTCGACCAGATCGTGCCGCCCGCTTCCGTCACAGGCCCCTGACCCTCCGCCCACATACATCGCTGCATGCGACCACGTCGATTGCGTCAGATACTTGATCGCCGTCGAGATCTTGGCCCCGCCTTCGACCAGCACCACATCACCGGGGCGCAGCACGCGGCACAGCGTCGGAAAATCCGAGGGCGTGTAGGGCCGATACCCCGAAACCGGATCATTGAGCCTGCGCGCCAGCCGCCGCCCGATCCGGTCGAGCGCAAGATCGGCGATGGAATTTCGGTCGCGTGTCATGGCTCGGGTCCAAGGGATGTGCCCCGATCTGAGCCTGACCGTACCCGGCCCGTCCATCCACCTTTGCGCGATGCACCACAATGTGATGGCGCAAGGCGCTATCCGCCGGTGAAGTGCTTTTGATCCGTTGCCACCCGGTCCAGCGCGCGGCTGAAGGCCCGCGCGGCGGCCGATGGCACCTCGTCGGCAAGGCTCATCACACCCACCGCGCCCAATGTCGGCGCCGTGTCGATGTCGAGCGCGACCAGACGCCCCTCGGCCAGATCTTGCGCCACCACACCGCGCTGATGATCCAGACCGTCGCTTGATCGGCCAGCACAAGCGCCCGCCCGATCGCGGCGGAGGCCGTCTCGATCCGGTTCCCGAACAAGGGCACGCCGCGCGCGATCAACATGCGCGCGACCAGCGGCCGGATGGCGGCATCGGCAGGCGGATAGAGCACGCGAAACCGATCCAGATCCTCGAACCGGGTGACGCTTGCAGCCAGACCGCCCGGGGCCGTCACCACCACCACCGCCTCGGAATAGAGTTGGCGGAACACCAGCCCCGCATCGTCTGCGGCCGCCCCAACCGCCCGACCACCAGATCCAGCCGCCCTGACCTGAGCCGCCCGGTCATATCCTCATGCGTGCCCTCGTGCAGTTCCAGCGCGGTATCGGGATTGTCGCGGACAAAGGCCAGCACGGCGGCAGGTAACAGGGTCGATGCGACGCTGGGCAACCCCCCGATCCGCAGCCGCGACCCCGCAGGCCCGCCCGCACGCACACTGCGCAACCCGTGGCGCAGCGCGGCGGTGCTTTGTTCGGCGAATTGCAGAAAGATGCCGCCCTGTTCGGTCAGCGCAATCCCGGCGCGGCCTCGTTCCATCAAACTGACGCCAAGAATGCCTTCCAGCTCCTTGAGCGTCTTGGACATCGCCGGTTGTGTCAGGTGCAACTGCTCCGCCGCCTGTTTCAGACTGCCCGCCCGCGCGATGGCGCTAAACGCCTCCAGATGCCGGAACTTGATCCGCCGATCCATGACTTGCCTATTTTGATAATCAAAAACGACAAATCTTCATTTTTCTTGCCCAAGTCAACATGCGAAGCTTAGGCCGCTTAGGGGGGGAAGGGACAGCATGAAGACGCAAGTCGCCATCATCGGGGGTGGGCCCTCTGGCCTGTTGCTGGCGCAGCTGTTGCACAAGCGTGGCATCGACAGCGTCATGCTGGAACGCAAGACCAAGGATTATGTTCTGTCGCGCATCCGCGCGGGCGTTCTGGAACAGGGCCTTGTGCGCCTGATGGACGAGGCCGGTTGCGCCGACCGTCTGCATGCCCAAGGCCACCCCCATCACGGCACGCTGATCTCTTATGGTGACGAGATGTTCCGCCTCGGTTTCAGCGAGCTGACCGGCACGCCCGTCATGGTCTACGGCCAGACCGAGGTGACCCGCGATCTTTACGACGCGCGCGAGGCGTCGGGCGGCCCGATCGAATTCAATGTTGATGATGTGGTGATCCACGGTGCCGACACCGACACGCCCCATGTCACCTATAGTGTCGCGGGCGAGGCGCGCCGCATCGATTGCGATTTCGTCGCCGGATGCGACGGGTTTCACGGCGTCAGCCGCCAGACCATCCCGCGCGATGTGCGCCGCGAATATGAAAAGGTCTATCCCTTCGGCTGGCTTGGCATCCTGTCGGAAACTCCGCCGGTGAACGAGGAGCTTATCTACGCCAATTCCCCGCGCGGCTTTGCGCTGTGTTCCATGCGCAACCCGACGCTCAGCCGCTATTACATCCAGTGTCCGCTTACCGACAAAGCCGAGGACTGGAGCGATGACGCGTTCTGGCAAGAACTCAAGCGCCGCATTCCCGCCGATCAGGCTGCCAATCTGGTCACTGGCCCCTCGATCGAGAAATCCATCGCGCCGCTCAGGTCCTTCGTGACCGAACCGATGCGCTGGGGCCGCTTGTTCCTGTGCGGCGACGCCGCCCATATCGTGCCGCCCACAGGGGCCAAGGGGCTGAATACGGCCGCCTCCGATGTTCATTACCTCTATACGGGCCTGCGCCAATTCTACGAGACCGGCGCGACTGACGGCATCGACAGCTATTCCGCAAAGGCGCTGGCCCGCGTGTGGAAAGTGGAACGCTTCAGCTGGTGGTTCTCCAGCCTGATGCACCACTATCCCGACCAGTCGGATTTCGATCTGCGCATTCAGGTGGCCGAGCTGGAATTCCTGCGCTCCAACCGCGCCGCCCAACAGGCGATGGCCGAAAACTATGTCGGTTTGCCCTATTGAGCCCACAAAAAGGACCCTGCCGATGACCGACCGCTACATCCAAGGCATGGCCACCCGCCGCGCGGTGCTGGGCGATGCCCATGTCGACCGCGCCGAGGCCGCGCGCACCGATTTCGACACGCCCTTCCAATCCTTGATCACCGAAGGCGCGTGGGGCACGGTCTGGTCCGATGACACGATCAGCCTGCGCGAACGGTCGATGCTGACGCTGGCGCTGCTGGCCGCGACCGGCAATTTCGAGGAAATCCCGATGCACATTCGCGCCACAGCCCGCACCGGGGCCAGCCCTGATGACATCATGCAAGCCTTCTTGCATGTTGCGATCTACGCAGGCGTGCCCAAGGCCAACCACGCGATCAAGCTGGCCAAGGCGACACTGGCCGAGATGGAGGATCAGCGATGAAACCGCCCGCCGAATACTACCAGCGCGACCCGAACCGGCACCCGCCCGCGCTGACGCCCGCCTACAAGACCTCTGTGGCGCGCAGCCCGCGGCTTGCGCGCATCAGTCTTGAGCAGACGGTGAGCGAGATCACTGGCCCCACCTTCGGTCATTCCGATATCGGCCCGCTGGATCATGACCTGATCAAGAATTACGTCACCACCGGCGATCCCATCGGCGAGCGCATCATCTTGCATGGCCGGGTCTTGGATGAAAACGCGCGCCCCGTGCCCCATACCTTGGTGGAATTGTGGCAGGCCAACGCGGGCGGGCGCTATCGCCATAAGAAGGATACCTATCTTGCCCCCGTCGACCCCAATTTCGGCGGCTGCGGGCGCACCATCACCGATGCCGACGGCTATTATTTCTTCCGCACCATCAAGCCCGGCGCCTACCCGTGGCGCAACCAGATCAACCACTGGCGGCCCGCCCATATCCACCTCAGCGTGTTCGGCGCATCGTTCAGCCAGCGGCTCATCACGCAGCTCTATTTCGAAGGCGATCCGCTGATCCCGCTTTGCCCCATCGTGCAGACCATCCCGGATGCCGATGCCGTCGATGCGCTGATCGCCCGGCTCGACATGAACGCATCCATCCCGCTCGACAGTCTTGCCTACCGCTTTGACATCGTGCTGCGCGGGCGGCGGTCGACGCTTTTCGAAAACCGGCTGGAGGGGAACTGAGATGACGCGCCTTCCCTATCTCAAGGAAACACCGTCCCAGACCGCTGGGCCTTACGTTCACATCGGGTTGGCGCCGGGCGCTGCAGGCTTCGACATATACGAGACCGAACTGGGCCGGGACATCGCCGGGCCCAACGCGGCGGGCGCGCGCATCCGCATCGAGGGTCTGGTGATCGACGGCACGGGCAGCCCGATCAAGGACGTTATGCTCGAGGCGTGGCAGGCCAATGCCGCGGGCCATTATCCCCACCCCGAAGGGGGCGGCCCGGTCGAAGACGGCTTTCGCGGCTGGGGTCGAGTCATCACCGATTTCGACAGCGGCGAATGGGGGTTCGACACCGTGAAACCCGGCCCGGTTCTGGGGCGGAACGGCACCGTGCAAGCCCCGCACATCAGCCTTTGGATCGTCGCGCGCGGCATCAACCTTGGCCTGCACACGCGGCTTTATTTCGAGGATGAGGCTGCTGCCAATGCCGTCGATCCGGTCCTGAACGGGATCGAGTGGGAAAAGCGCAGGCCTACCCTGATCGCGCGTCAGGCTGACCGCGACGGCCAGACCGTATATCGATTTGACATCAAAATTCAGGGGGAAGACGAGACCGTCTTTTTCGATATCTGACATGACCAAACCTTGCATCATCTGCGTCGCCATCACCGGCTCTCTGCCTACAAAAGCGAACAATCCTGCGGTTCCGATCACGGTTTCGGAACAGATCGAGTCGACGCACGAGGCTTTCGAGGCCGGCGCCTCCATCATGCATGCCCATGTCAGGAACGACGACCAGACGCCGTCCTCGGACCCCGAGAAATTCGCGCGGCTGAAGGAGGGGCTCGAGAAACACTGCCCCGGCATGATCACGCAGTTCTCCACCGGAGGCCGGTCTGGCGCGGGCCGTGAACGTGGGGGCATGCTGTCGCTGCGTCCCGACATGGCCTCGCTGGCCGTCGGCTCGAACAACTTCCCGACCCGCGTCTACGAGAATCCGCCCGACCTGGTGGATTGGTTGGCCGCCGAGATGCTGACCCATGATGTGAAACCCGAGATCGAGGCCTTTGACCTCAGCCATATTCTCAAGGCGCGCGAGATGGTCGACAAGGGGCAGCTTGCCGGCACACCCTATGTGCAATTCGTCATGGGCGTGAAGAACGCCATGCCGGTGGATCGTGAGGTGTTCGACTTCTACATCCGCACCGTCCAGCGCCTGTTCGGTCCCGATGCGCCCTGGTGCGCGGCAGGGATCGGTGCGCAGCAGCTGACACTGAACGAATGGGCGATTGCCGCGGGCGGCCATGCGCGGACAGGGCTTGAGGATAACGTGCGGCTCGACCGCGACCGGCTTGCGCCGTCGAACGCCGCGCTGGTGCGCCGCGCGGTAGAGATCTGTGACAAGAACGAACGCCCCGTCGCCACATGGCAAGAGGCGCGCGCCATCCTCGGGCTGAAAATGCCGGTTGCGGCCTAGGTCGCCCCGAACACCAGCGCGTAGACAAAGCGCAGCGCCACCAGCGCAAGGAAACTGCCGAAGGCAATCTCGAGGCTGCGGCGCGACAACTTGTGTGCCAGCGCCACGCCCAGCCGCGTGGTCAACAGCGAGGCCGGGATTGTAAGCGCGAATGCGGCCCCCGACACGAAGCCCAGCGAGGTGGGTGGCAGCCCGTCTTGCCCGAGACCTGCGAGGATGTAGCCGATGGTTCCCGGGATCGCGATCAGCACGCCGACACCCGCCGAGGTGGAAATCGCCCGGTGGATCGGCACGCCATGCAACGTCAGATACAGGTTCGACACCGCCCCGCCACCAATCCCCATGATCGCCGAAACTAGACCGATCACCGCGCCCGCCGCGCGCATTGCCCAACGGCCCGGCAGCGTCTCGGCCAGCTGCCAGCCCTTGCCACCGGTCAAAAGCTTGGTGGCGTTGATGGTGGCAACCAGTACAAAGACGATCTGGAATACTGCGGGCGGCGCGAAGCGCGCGATCACGGCACCAAGGCTGACACCCACAAGGATCGGCAGCGCCCAGATGCGCAAAGTGTCCATGTCGAGCGTTCCGCGCTTGCGGTGACCCAGCGCGGAATTGACCGAGATCGGGATGATGACGGCCAGCGACGTGCCGACCGCCAGCGGCATGGCCACCTCGGCAGGTAGCCCCAGCACGGAAGATCTCGAAGAACACCGGGACGGAGATTGCCCCGCCGCCGACGCCGAACAGGCCCGCCAGAAAGCCGATCGACGCGCCGGCCAGAGCCAGCGCGCCGATCAGGGTCAAGAGCGTTGCGGGATCGCTGAGGATCTCCACCTCAGCGCTTGCCCAGAAGGTGACGCGTCAGGCTGGAGCCGTCGAAATGGCCAAGCCCCGCATCCAGCGCGGCACGATAGGATTGCAGCGCATCTTGCGACAGCGGCAAGGGCGTGCCGTCCCTCTCGGCCTGCTTCAACGCCAGCGCCAGATCCTTGGCCAGCCCCGCGATGTCGAAGGTGCCGGGCTGGTCGGTGCCGTTCAGCGTGTCGACCACCACCTGCGCGCGGTTCTTGAGCACATTCGGCCCGCCCGAACTGTCTGCCAGAAGCGACACCGTCAGATCAGCGGGGATGCCCGCGCCCTCAATCATCGCCATCGCCTCGGCCAGCGTGGACCAGTAGACCGCAAGCGGCAGGTTCACCGCCAGTTTCATCGCCGACCCGTTGCCCGCCGGGCCAAGGTGTTCGACCCGCTTGCACAGCTGATCGAGCACCGGTTTCGCACGAGCAAACGCGGCCTCGGAACCCCCGCCATCCCCAGAAGCTGCCCCTTGAGCGCCGGCGCGACGGTTTCCGCCGACCGGGCAATCGACGAAATCCGCCCCCGCCGCCGTGACGCGGGCGGCAATGGCGCGGGTTTCCTCGGGCAACAGCGTGGACAGGTCCACGACCAGTTTCCCCGCCGATACCCGTGGTGATCAGGCCGTCAATCACGGTCCCCACCGCCGTAGCATCGGTCAGCGAGACGAGAATGACATCGGCCGCGGCCAGCGCTAGCGACATCGGTCGCAACGCTTGCCCCCGCCTCGGCCGCCGCCTTGGTCCGATCCGCCGTCCGGTTCCACACGGTCACGTCATGGCCGCACTCGATCAGCCGTTTCGCATAGGCCGTGCCCATCCGGCCCGTGCCGGCAATCGCGATCCGTGTCATCTGGTCCCCCTTTTCGCGCCATTCAGGCCGCAGGCCCGCCGATCCGCACCTGCATCGGCTCGAGCCCGTCGACCGAGCAATCCAGAACATCGCCCGTCACCACCGCACCCACGCCCGCAGGCGTGCCGGTCATGATGATGTCGCCCGCCGTGAACGTCGCTGCTGCGACAGCTTGGCGATGATCTCGTCGATCTTCCAGATCAGAAGCGAGATATCGGCATCCTGTTTCGTCTGGCCGTTCACCTTGAGCCGCACATGGCCCGTGGTCATCACGCCGGTATCCTCAACCCGCGTGATCGGCCCAACGGGGGCGGAATGGTCGAAGGACTTCGTGATTTCCCACGGCAGGCCCTTTTCCAGCGCCGCGGCCTGATGATCACGCCGGGTCATGTCGAGACCAACGGCATAGCCGAAGATATGGCTCGACGCCTCAGCCTCGGGGATGTTGTAGCCGCCCGATTTCAGCGCGATGACCAGTTCGCACTCGTAGTGGAAGTTGTTGGTGAAGACGGGGTAGGGGATCTCGCCGCCGTTTTTCACCAGCGCGTCGGCGGGCTTCATGAAGATCACCGGCGGATCCCGCTGGTCGGCGTTCATCTCGATGATATGGGCGACGTAGTTCTTGCCGATGCAATAGATGCGGCGCACCGGAAACTTCTCGTCCGAGCCGGTGATGTCGAGATGCGCCTGCGGCGGCGGCGTGACGGCAAAAGCGACCATGCGGAAAATCCTCCATTGGGGCGACCGGACTGCGCGACTGCGCAACAGACCGAGTCATGACGCCCCAGCATTCAGCGGTTCGCCCTGCAGATCAAGATATGAAACGGCAACTCCGGACATTTCATATATTATTTTGCCAATGGCGAAGAATCATATAGCGTAAGCAAAGGCCCTCCGATGCCGACGTGCCGCAGGGTCAACCAAGACACATGGGAGGAGACAACATGACCACTCGGACACTGTCCCGCCGGACGTTCGGCCAGCTTGCGGTCGGCGGTTTCGCGGCTGCGACGCTCGGCGCACCCTCGATCCTGCGCGCGCAGACGGCCATCACATTCGCCGTACCCAACCCCTCGGCGCTGACCTGGCTGCCCTACTGGGTCGCGGTCGGCGAAGGCTATTTCGCGGAAGAAGGCCTAGACCTGCGGCTCGAGGCGATTGACGGCTCGTCGGCGGTCCTGCAGGCGATGACGGCTGGGGCAGGCGCAGATCGGCGCACCGGGGCCGGGGCCGACGCTGGGCGCGCGGGCGCGCGGCATCGACACGTGAAGTTCATCTACAACCTTTACCCCAAGTCGGTCTTCGGCATCCTCGTCAAGGACGAGAGCACGTTCCAGACCCCCGCCGATCTTGCCGGAACCGTGATCGGTGTGGGCACGGCCGATGGCGCGGAAGTATCGTTCACCAGCGCAATCATGTCCGACCTGGGCCTGACGGCGGGTACCGATTTCACCTACCTGCCCATCGGCGATGGCGGCACGGCGGCGGTGGCCTTTCTGCGCGATGACGTTGCCGCCTATGCGGGCGCCGTGTCGGATGCGGCGATCCTTGCGTCGCGCGGAATGAACCTGCGGGAAATCACCCCTGAGGCTTATCTGGGCTTTTTCGGCAACGGCATCGCCATGTTGGAAAGCCAGATGGCTGCCATGCCCGATCTTGCGCCGAAATTCGGCCGGGCGCTGGTGCGCGGCACACGGTTTGCGATGGACCCGGCGAACAAGGATGCCTGCCTTGCCCATTGCGCGACCGGCAACCCGCAGGAAGGCGAACAGGACTATGCCGCCTCGCTGTTCGATGGCGTTATGAACCGGATGACGCCCACCGACGCCTTCATGCCGCAGGGCTTTGGCTACCAGCCGCCCGAGCATTGGCAGGCAATCCATGACAGCGCCGTTGCCTCGGGCGCTCTGTCGGCCCCGCTGGATGATCTGTCGGCCACCTTCACGAACGAGTTCGTGGCAGGCTGGAACGCCTGAGGATGCGGTCCGAGCCCCGCCACTTGAAAACTGTCCCGGCCGCGTCTCAGACGCGGCCGGTCTACCAGATCGCGCGGCTGTCCAAGACCTATGCCCGCAACCAGCTGGTGGCCCTGTCCGATGTGCATCTGACGATCAACAAGGGCGAATTCGTCTCGGTCGTGGGGTCGTCGGGCTGCGGAAAATCAACGCTGCTCAAGATCATGGCGGGACTTTTGCCGCCGACCACGGGCCGCGTCGTTCTGGAAGGCGAGCCGGTCGTAGGGCCTAGGCGCGACATCGGGATGATGTTCCAGCAGGCAACCTTGCTGCCATGGAAGACCACGATCGAAAACATCCTTTTGCCCATCGAGATGCGCGACGGGCGCGCCGCCGCGCGGGCTGCGCAGGGCCGTGCCATGGACCTGCTGACGCTGGTGGGCCTTGGCGATTTCGCCAATGTCTACCCCGGCGAACTGTCGGGCGGCATGGCGCAACGCGCGTCGATCTGCCGGATGCTGGTCAGCGACCCGGCGATGTTGCTGCTGGATGAACCGTTTTCGGCGCTGGACGAACTGACCCGCGATTTCATGAACATGGAGTTGCAGCGCATCTGTTCCGAACGTCACGCAACCGCGTTTCTGGTCACCCATTCACTGGCAGAGGCGGTGTTCCTGTCCGATCGTATCCTTGTGATGAAGGCCCGGCCCGGTCGCATCGTCGAGGATATCCGCATTGACCTGCCGCGTCCGCGAACCCTCGAGATGATCAACACACCCGAGTTTGGCGAGATCGTTGCCCATATCCGCGACCTGCTTGGACGGGAGGCCTATATATGACCGACACCACACCCGACACCGGCGAAGACACGATCTGGGTCGAACACGAAGCATTGATCGACCGCATCCCGCGCTGGGTGGCGATGACGGCACTGTTCATCGTGGTCGTGGGCATCTGGGATCTGGCGACGCGCATGGAATGGGTGTCGCGCATCATCCTGCCCACGCCGGGCGAAACGCTCGATGACCTGATCTTCGTGGGCAAGAATCTGCTTTCCGGTGGCTACATGCTCGAGGCGCTTTGGACCACGACGCGGACGGTCTTTTACGCTTTTGCCATCGCCATCGGCATCGGCTTTTCACTAGGCGTTCTGGTGGGCGAGACGAAATTCGGCGAGCGGGCGGTGATGCCATACCTCGTCGCCATCGACACCATGCCCAAGGTGGCTTTTGCTCCGCTGTTCATCGCATGGCTGGGGTTCGACATCGCGTCCAAGGTGGCGCTAGCCGCCTTCATCGCGACCTTTCCCATCGTGGTCGCAACGGCGGCGGGCCTTTATGCCGCGTCCGAGAATGAACGCATGCTGTTCAAATCCATCGGTGCCACCCGGATGCAGACGCTGGTGCGGCTCAAGCTTCCCAACGGGCTACCCTACATTTTCACCGGTCTCAAGATTGCCGCCGTCGGCGTCATGGCAGGGGCGATCACCGGGGAATTCCTTGGCGGCGGCAGCGGGTTCGGCGCGCTGATCCGGCAATCGGCCAGCCAGCTTGACACGCCGCGCGTTTTCTCGCTGATCCTCTATCTCAGTCTTCTGGGGCTCGCGCTCTATTTCATGGTGGTTTTCTTGCAGCGTCGTCTCGTCTTCTGGAACAAATCCCAAACCCCCGGCGGGATCGGCTGACATGGGGGGTGCCTCTGTCTCCGTTTCCGGTGTGCGGAACCTGTCGGAACAGGCCTATGACCAGATCCGGCGCGATATCTTGCAAGGTGATCTGTTTCCCGGCGACAAGCTGAACATCGAGGCGATTTCCGAACGCTACGGCATCGGCGCGGTGCCGGTGCGCGAGGCGCTGAACCGCCTGTCGTCGGAAGGTCTGGTGGAACGGCGCAGCCATCGCGGCTTCAACGTGATGCCGATTTCCATGGCCGAGCTGGAAGAGCTGGTGAAGACGCGGATCTGGCTGGAAACGCTGGCCCTGACCGAGTCGATGAAGAACCACGACGACGCATGGGAGGAACAGCTGGTGGTCAGTTTCCACCGGCTGGCCCGCACCCAGCGCCTGTTGCCCGACGACAGCAGCCGCGAAACATCCGAGGAATGGGAGGCGCGGCACAAGGATTTCCATATGCTGCTTCTGGCACGCTGCGGATCGTCCTGGCTGCTGGATTTCTGTTCCACGCTGATGGATCAGGCGGTGCGCTACCGCAACCTGTCGATGAACACGAACCCCAACAAGGCCAGGCGCGAAGGGGCGGCGGCCGAACACAGTGCCATCCTGGATGCGGTGCTGGATCATGACACGGCGCGCGCCTGCGCGCTTTTGGCGGACCATTACGCGGTCACGCTGGACAGCCTGCGCACGGTGCTGGTGACCGATGCCGGGGCCGAGGCCATCGGGACGCCGCAGGTTTAGGCGTCCCGGGCGGCCTCGCGGGCGAGCGCCTGAAACCGTTCGAACAGGTCGAAACGGCGGGCGTGCCATGTTGCGGTTTCCGGTGCGGGGTCATGGCGGCGTGCGCAACGCGACATCGTCGCCATCGCCGATCCGCCATCGGGGAAACAGCCCTGCCGCCATCGCGCCCAGAATGGCGGAGCCGAGCAATACGGGTTCTTCGGTCTCGGGTGCTTCGACCGGAATGCCGGTCGCATCGGCAAGGATCTGGCGCACCAGATCGCTGCGACCCGCGCCGCCGCTGATGACGATGGAGCGGATCACGGCGCCCGCGCGGGCCTGTGTTTCGATGATCTGGCGCAGCCCGTAAGCCAGCCCCAAGAGGCCCGCGAGATAGAGATCGACAAGGCTGTCGATGTTGTCCTCCATCCCAAGCCCGGCGACGACGGCGCGCGTCATGGGATCTGCAAAGGGGGCGCGGTTGCCAAGGAATTCGGGCACCACATGCAAGCGGGCGGCGCGGCGCAAGATGGTGGCTGGCGCGTCGCCCCCGGCCATCGCACGGCGCGCAAGCCAGTCGGGCAGGGACAGGTCATCGGCCTTGGCGGCGGCGGTGGCCTCAGCGCTGGCGGGGTGGTGGCGCAAGAGATGCGCGATGGCCGCCCCTGCCGCAGATTGCCCCCCCTCGTTCAGCCACATGCCGGGCACCATGGCCGAGAAATACGGACCCCAGACGCCCGGCACGAAAACCGGTTCGCGGGTGGTGGTCATGGTGCAAGACGAGGTGCCGAAGACATAGGCCATCCGTTCCTCGGCCCCGGCCCCCGGCGCGCCGACGGTGCCAAGCCCGCCCGCATGCGCGTCGATCAGCCCCGCCGCCACGCAGGTTCCCACGGGCAAGCCCATGTCGGCCGCCGCCTCGGGCGTCAGCCCTGCGCCCAAGGCGGTTCCGGCATCGACAATCTCGGTCCCGATCCGGGCAAAGGCATCCTCGGCCAGATCGCCCAGACCTGCGTCGTGGAAAAATCCCGCGTTCCAGCCGCCGTCCTTTTCCACATAGGTCCATTTGCAGGTGACGGTGCAGATCGACCGCGAAAGCGACCCGGTCGCCCGCCATGTCAGGAAATCGGTCAGGTCGAGGAACTGCCACGCTGCCCTGTAGCTTTCGGGGTTCTGTTCCTTGAGCCACAAGAGCTTGGGCATCTGCATTTCGGGTGAGATGACGCCGCCGACATAGCGCAACACCGGATGGCCGCCCGCGTTGATCCGCGCTGCCTGATCCAAGGCGCGGTGGTCCATCCAGACGATGATGTCGCGTGCGGCATCGCCGCCGGGGCTGACCGGCAGGGACACACCGCCAGGTCCCAGCACCACCAGCGAACAGGTCGCGTCGAACCCGATGCCCGCGACCGTCGCCGGATCGATCCCCGCTGCCGCCACTGCGCTGCGCGTGGCGATGCAGACGGCCGCCCAGATCTCGGCCGAGCTTTGTTCGACCCGGTGGCCGTCGCCGTGGAACAGGGTGATGTCGTGCTTGGCCGTTCCCAGAAGCCGCCCCGCAAGGTCGAACACCCCCGCCCGCGCGCTGCCGGTGCCGACATCGACGCCGATGACATGAGAGCCGCTCACAGATCACACCCATGCGGCAGGATCGTCAGGTCGCGGATCACCACACCCTCGGGGCGGGTGAGCATGAACAGCACGGCGTCCGCGACCTCGCGCGCCTCCATCAGGCTGCGATTGGCCAGCGCTTCGTCCATCTTGGCTTTCGGCCAGTCATCGAGCAGCGCGGTGATGACAGGGCCGGGCAGGACCGCGCCCATCCGGACATTGTGCGGGATCAGTTGCCGCCGCGTGGAATGGACGAAAGCCTGCACGGCGAATTTCGAGGCGGTGTAGATCGGTTCCCAGACGACCGGCACGACACCCGCGATGGAGGAGGTGAAGATCACATCGCCGGATTTCTGCGCCACCAGATGGGGCAGCACGGCATGGACCGACCGGAAGGCGGCGTTGATGTTGAGGGTCAGAACCCGGTCCCATTGGTCGGGGTCGCCTTCGGTCACCGGGCCGCCGACATAGGCGCCCGCATTGGCGTGGAAGATGTCGAGCCTCCCGGTGCAGGCCAAAAGACGGGGCAGCATCGCCGACACCGCTGCTCCGTCCATAAGGTCGAGCGTTACGGCATGCGCGCCCGCCCCCATCTCGGCGGTCAGCGTGGCCAGCGCATCGGCATTGCGGTCGATCAAGATGACCTCGGCCCCCTCGGTCAGCATCGCCCGCGCGCAAGCCAGCCCGATGCCCGATGCCGACCCGGTGATCGCCGCCGTCTTGCCTTGCAACCGCCCCGTCATTCAGCCCTCCTTTCCCGGTCGATCAACCCGTATTGCCGCGCCTTGTTGCGCAAGAAGGGCAGGCCGCGGCTGATCACCTCCTCGGCGCTATCCGCGACAGGCCGCCAGACCGACAGGCCATGGGCGATTTCCGGCGGCATGTTGACGAAGCTTTCCATCGCCAAACCGCCTTCGAACCCGATGGCCGCCAATGCGCCGAAGATCTCGTCCCAGTCGCAGGTCCCCTCGCCCGGCGTGCCCCGGTCGGATTCCGACAAGTGGATGTAGCGCAGGTGGTCGCGGCCCGCGATGATGCCGTTGGCCGCGCCCTTTTCCTCGATGTTCATGTGGTAGGTGTCGAGGTGCAGGAACAGGTTGTCGGCCCCCACTCGTTCGATCATCGCCACCCCTTGGGCGGCGGTGTTGATCAGATGCGTCTCGTAGCGGTTCACCGGTTCGATCCCGAAGGCCAGACCATGCCCCCGCGCAATCCGCGCCGCAGCCTCGATCACGCGGGCGACGTTGTCGAGTTCGGTGGCGGTCGGCGGCAGGCCCGACCCGCTCGCCGATCCCGCCATAGGTCACGCCCGTTAGGGCCAAGGCGCCCAGCCCCGCGCATTTCTCCAGCGCCAGCGTCAGGAAACCGATCGCGCCGTCAGGGTTGTGCGAGGCCCAGACCGCTTGCGGCAGGCCCAGCGAACAGACGGCAGGCAGGCCCGCCTGTTCCAGCAACCGGCGGCCCAAGGCGGCATCGGTCGAGCTTGGGTCAAGCAACGCGATTTCCAGAAAATCCATGCCCGAGGCCTTGGCCGCCGCAATCGCGCGCGCGGCCCCTTCCGCATCCCAGCGCATGGTCCACATGCTGGTGTGAACGCCAAAACCCTTCATATGCTGGAATACCCCCTTCGATCATCACGATCTCACCGTTCATCAGGTCCGAGGCGGGCGAGGCGAGGTAGAGCGCCAGATCGGCAATCTCGACCGGGTCGCCGAAACGGCCCAGTGGCGTGCGCGCGATGAAGGGATCGCGGCGGTCGGGCGCGGACCAGAGCGTCTTGCCCATCTCGGTCAGCACCACCGTGGGGCAGATGGCGTTGACCTGCACGTTGTGCGGCGCGGCCTCGACCATCAGGGATTTGGTCAGCGCGTTCAGCCCGCCCTTGGAGGTCGCATAGGCCGCGTGGTCCTGCAGTGCGATGACACCGGTCTGGGATGAGATGTTGATGATCTTGCCCATCTTGCGCGCCATCATGCCGGGCAGCAGCGCTTGGGCCAGCACAAAGGGTGCAGTCAGGTTCACGGCCAGCGTGCGGTGCCAATCGGAAAGGCTGTATCCCACCACAGGCCCGGTCAGGGCGATGCCCGCCGAATTCACCAGAATGTCGATGCGGGGCGCTGCCTCAGCGCGCGGGCGGCGATGGCTTGCGTCTCGCCAGCATCGGCCAGATCGCCGGTGATTGGCACAAAGCGGCGCCCCTTGCCGTCACACGCGCGCCCGTCTCGGCCAGCCGACCCAAATCGCGCCCTTGCCCAAGGATATCGGCGCCCGCATCGGCAAAGACCTCGGCAATCGCCTGACCGATGCCGGAGGATGCGCCGGTGATCAGCGCCGTGCGCCCCTCAAGGCTGAAACGCCGGGTCCAGTCGGGCGTGGTCATTCTAGGTTCGTGTGGTTGGCGCGCATCGCCTCGGGCGTGATGCCCAGCCGGTCGCGCAGGTCGAGCACAAGAAGTTCAAAGACCAGAAACATCAGCGCCTCGTAAAGCGAACCCATCGGCAGGATGGAGGTGGCGGCCGCACCCTGATCAGCGGCCATGGTCTGCGCCGGGATGCGCAGTACCACGTCAGCCGCTTGCGGCACCGGCCCGTCCGGTTCCGCCGTCACGCAGATGACCGCGCGCGCCCGCCCCTTGCGCCACATCAACCAAAGCCGCCACGGTCGAGAAATCACCCGGCCCCGCGCTGACCATCAAGATATCGCCTGCCCCGAGCGGCGGCGCGGTCATGTCACCGACCACATGGGCGTTGAGGCCAAGGTGGTAAAGCGCGCATCGCCAGCGCCTTCATCATCAGCCCCTCGCGCCCGACGCCGTAGCAAGCGATGTGGCCCGCCTGCGCCAGCGTCTCGGCCACCGGGCCAAGCTGGGCCAGCACACCGGGCGCAAGGCCGGGGCGCAATTCGTCCAGCAGGCGGTCGGCAAGGTCCATGGTCATGCCCGGCCCATGGTGATCTGGATTTTCACATCGGTGGGCCGCGCCTCGACCGCGCGGTCGAAGGCCTTGATGCTGTCCTCGAAGGCAAAGGTTTCCGAGATCAGCGGCTTGAGGTCGATCTTGCCCGACCCCATCAGCGCGATAGCGCGGTCATACATGTTGGCGTAGCGGAACACGGTCTCCATCCGGATTTCCTTTGACTGCGCCAGCACCAGATCGACCGGCACCGGATCGACCGGCATTCCGACCCAGACAACACAGCCTGCGGGCGCCACGGTCTCAAGCGCGGTATTGATCGAGGCCGCAGCACCCGCGCATTCGAACACCACATCGGCCCCCCAACCGCCCGTTTCCGTCGCGGATGCGCGCGGCCGCATCCGCGCGTGTCACGTTGAGGGGGATGATATTGCCATATTGCGTGGCCACGCCCAGTTTCGCATCGACCAGATCGCTGATGTAGACCCGCGCGCAGCCGCCCGCCAATGCGGCCAGCGCCGTCAGGATGCCGATGGGGCCCGCCCCCGTCACCAGCGCCACATCGCCCGGCTTGATCCGCGCCTTGGTCGCCGCTTGAAGCCCAATCGCGAGCGGTTCCACCATCGCGCCCTCGGCGAAGCTGACGTTGTCGGGCAGGCGGTAGGTGAAGGCCGCCGGATGCACCACATGCGGCGTCAGGCAACCATGGATCGGCGGCGTGGCCCAGAAGCGCACCGAAGGGTCGACGTTGTAGACCCCCAGTTTAGACGCCCTCGAACTGCCATCGGGAATGCCCGGCTCCATGCAGACCCGGTCGCCGACCGAAAGGCCGGTGACACCCGGCCCGCATTCCACCACCACGCCCGATGCCTCATGGCCCAGCACCATGGGGGCCTCGACCACAAAGGGGCCGATCCGCCCATGGGTGTAGTAATGCACGTCGCTGCCGCAGATGCCGACCGTGTCGATGGCGATGCGCACGTCGCCTGCGCCGGGGGCCTGCGGCAGGTCAATGTCGCGCAGGGACAGCCTGCGGGTCTCTTCCAGAACGAGGGCGCGTGCCATGGGATGGGGTGCCTTGCCTGTTGTATCCGGCCGCGCGGCTTGCGACGATGGTGTCGCGGTTGAGCCCGCCGCCGGATTGATCCATAAGTATCATCACGATTACAAATGTAATCCGCAAGGTCAAGCGCGGCGGCGGCAGGGAGAGACGGCAATGTTCCTCGGAATCGATCTGGGCACCTCGGGGGCCAAGCTGCTGGTGACGGATGACCGGCCAGGCGGTGGTGGCCGAGGCGCATGCGCCGGTCGCCAGCCTGAAGCTGCCCGCGCCCATGTCCGAACAGAACCCCGCCGACTGGATCGCGGCCATTGAACAGGCGCTGGCGCAGATCGCGGGCGCGCATCCGGGGCTTCTGGGGCAGGTTCGCGGCATCGGCCTGTCGGGGCACATGCATGGCGCGGTTCTGCTTGACGCTGAGGACCGCGTGCTGCGCCCCTGCATCATGTGGAACGACGGGCGCGCGGCGCAGGAATGTGACTGATCTGACCGCGCGGGCCGATTTCGAAGGCGTCGGCGGCAACCTGGTGATGGCCGGTTTCACCGCGCCGAAACTTCTGTGGGTGCAGCGCCATGAGCCCGAGATCTTTGACAAGATTGCGCGCGTGCTGTTGCCCAAGGATTACGTCCGGTTGTGGCTCACCGGCGATCATGTCGCGGAAATGTCTGATGCAGCGGGAACGCTGTGGCTGGATGTGGCGGGGCGCGTCTGGTCGCCCGAGTTGCTGACGGCCACTGGTTTGACGCAAGCGCAAATGCCCCGGCTGGTGGAGGGGACAGATGCCAGCGGCACTCTGCGCGCCGCGCTTTGCGAGGCATGGGGCTTTGCCCCCGGCACCATCGTCGCGGGCGGGGCGGGCGACAATGCGGCGGCGGCTTGCGGCATGGGCATCGTGGAGGATGGGGCCTTTGTCTCGCTTGGCACCTCGGGTGTGGTCTTTGCGCCGACCAAGACGTTCCGGCCCAACACGAAACAGGGCGTCCATTCCTTTTGCCACGCGGTGCCCGGCACTTGGCACCAGATGGGGGTGATCCTGGCCGCGGCCAGTTGTCTGGACTGGCTGGCGCGGATCATGGGCCGCGATGTGGCCGCGATGCTGGCACTGCTGCCCGAGCGGATCGACGGCCCGTCGCCCGTGCGCTTTCTGCCTTACCTGACGGGTGTGCGCACGCCCCACAACGACCCGATGGTGCAGGCGTCGTTCCATGGCATGACGGCGCAGACGGATGCTGCCGATCTGGTGCAGGCGGTACTGGAAGGCGTGGGTTTCGCGCTCAAGGACTGCGTCGATGCCTTGGCGGCGGCAGGCACAAAAATTGATCAAGCCTATGCGGTGGGCGGTGGGTCACGGTCGCGCGCCTGGCTGCAGATCATCGCCGATATCTGCGACGTGACGCTGCTGATCCCCGAACGCGGCGAATATGGCGCGGCTTTTGGCGCGGCGCGGCTGGCGCAAGCGGCGGTGGCAGGGGGCTAGTGATCCGGCGCTGTTCGGGAAGCCTGCAGTGGCGCAGGGTGATCCGGCCTCGATGCCGGGCGCAGCGCCGCCTATGCCGTGGCGCACCGCGAATGGCAGGCGCTTTACGCGGCCACCTGACCGCAGGTGGCCAGCACCGCCTCGGCCGTCGCTTCATCCGTCACCAGCGTATCGACGAAGCCCGCGCGCAGGGCGGCGCAGATCACCGGCACCTTGTGCACCCCGCCCGCCTGGCAAGGATCACGTTGGGAATGGCGCGCAGATCCTCCAGCGTCAGACCCACGAGCCGCCGGTTGATGTCGTGATCGACCAGCCGCCCTTCGGCATCCAGAATATGGCCGATGATATCGCCCACGCCCCCCAGCGCCACCAGTTCGGCCAGATCCACATCGCGCGGCAGCGCATCGCGCACCAGAAGCGAACTGCTCAGGTCACCCGCAGCCAGCGCCACCGCATCGCAGCCGCGCAGTTTCTCCAGCCCCTCGACGATCACGTCTTGTTCCATGAACATCCGCCGACTGGCCGCGCTGCCCGCATAAACCGGCGCGACAAAGAAACTGTGCTGCGCGTTGCACAGATCGGCCAGCCGTGTCGTGATCTCGTAGCCGTTCACGTCCGATCCGCGCAGGATGCCGCCCATCACCGAGACGATTTCCAGATCGGGCCGGTTGATCGGCTGCATGTGCCGCGTCGCAAGGTTCAGTGTATTGCCCCATGACATCCCGAACCGTCGCATTGCTGGATCTTGCAGCAACGTGCCCAGATGACCGCCCAAGCCCGCGCTGACCAGTGGCGTGACCGAGGCGGGCTTTTCCGGGCTGGGCACAACCACCGCGCGCTTCAGTCCGAACCGATCGGCCAGCCGCCATTCCAGTTCGGCGCTGGCCGCATAGACGCTGTCGATCGACACACGCAAGATGCCACGCTGGCGCAGGTCGCTCAGGCCCTTGTTCACGCGCAGACGGGTCAGGCCGAACCGCTCGGCGGCCTCGGCCTGCGTCAGCCCCTCGATCTCGCAGGCATAAGCGAGGCGCACCAGAAGCTGTTCTTCGACGTCGATCTGTTCAGTCTTGATGCTGCGCGACATGCGGCTCCCGCTAATGGTTCAGATCGTGATGTAGAACGCCGCGCGACATGGCAACCGTCAAACCGCACGGCTACTTCACCGCCCCCATGGTCAACCCGCGCACCAGTTGCTTGGAGGCGAGCAGCGCGAAGATCAGCACCGGAATGACGATCAGCGTCGAGGTGGCCATGATCTTGCCATAGGGCAGGTCGTAACCTTCCATGAAGGACACGGCCATCGCCGGGGCGGTACTGCGCCTCGGTCCGGGTCAGGATCAGGCCGAACATCAACTCGTTCCACGAGAAGATGAAGGAGAATATCGCCGAGACCGCCACCCCGGGCATCGCCAGCGGCAGACAGATGCTTGCGTCATGATGGTGAATTGCGACGCGCCCTCCATCCGGGCGGCCTCGTCCAGATCATAGGGATGCCGCGGATCTGGTCGGTGACGATCCAGATCACGATGGGCAGGTTGAAGGTCAGGTAGATCAGCATCAACGTGATATGACGATCCAGCAGGTCGAAATTCCGCGCGATCAAGAAGAAGGGCAGCGCCAGCACGATGGGCGACACCATGCGGTTGGTGATGAACCAGAACCACAAATCCTTTTGCCGCGAAACTCGAACCGCGCCAGCGCAAAGGCGGCCGGAACCCCCAGAACCAGCGCAAGCGCCGTTGTGGACACGGCGATGATCAGCGAATTGAGCAGCGAGCGGCCCACCCCGTCCTCGAACAGCGCCTCGCGGTAATTGTTCAGCGTCGGCTCGAACAGCCAGGCAGGCGGGGCTTGCAGCGCCACGACCTGCGTTTTCAACGATGTCGTGACCATCCAGTAGAACGGAAAGACGCAGATCACGATGATCACGGCCAAAAGCAGAAGTTGGATGGCGTAGGACCTTTGGGTGCGGGTCATCGCCTCAGACCTCCTTGTAGAAGACGCGGATGTAGATCCGCGCGAGCAAGATGGTGATGATCAGCAAGATGATTGCCTGTGCCGAGGCCAGACCCTGATCGAAGGCGCGGAAGCCCACGCGCTGGATCATCAGCGATATGAATTCGGTCGATGCCCCCGGCCCGCCTCGCGTGAGGGTAAACACCATGTCGAAGAGTTTCAGCGTGTCGGCGGTGCGCAAGATCAGGACGGCGACCAGACCGGGCACCAGAAACGGCAGCTGGACGTAGCGCAGGATCGTCCACCAGCTTTCGTTTCCAAGCCTTGCGGCTTCTTCGACCTCGCCGGGCACCATAGTGAGGCCCGCCAGAAGCACCAGCGCCACAAAGGGCGTCCACTGCCAGACGTCCCAGAAGATGATCATGATGAAAGCGTTGGTCGGGTCGCCGATCCAGTTGATGTTGGCCCCGCCCATCAGCTGGTTCACCACGCCGAAGCTCTGGTTGAACATCACCTGCCCCAGCAGGCCGACGACGGCATAGGTCGTGGCCATCGGCAGCACGAGGCTGAGGCGGCACAAGCGTCTTCACCAGGGTCAGCCCCGGCTGGTGCAGGACCAGTGCGATGCCCAAACCCAGCGCCAGTTGCAGAGGCAGCGATGTGCCCAAGAGAAAGAATGTGCGCCCCATGGCCTGCCAAAAGGCGCTGTCGGTCAGGACGGTCTGGTAATTGTCCAGCCCGATGAACGCGCACACGGCGCAGCTGGGTGAGGTTGAAGAAATGCACCGAGGTCCAGGCCGCGTAGATGAGCGGCGCAATCCCGATCAACGCCAAGGCGATCACCGATGGCCCGATGAAGGCGAATATCGTCCTGCGCGACGTCTTGCCGCGCATCTCCTGTTCCTCCCTATAGGAAACCGGGCGGCGCAGTCGTGACCGCCCCGGCCAGTCATGTCGATCCGCGCGCTTACTGCGCGAGAGGCTTGTCGCCGCTGTAGTAGCCCGACGCCTCGAGGATCGCTTCCATGCGGGTGCCGATCTCGGTCGCGCCTTCCTCGACGCTGACTTCGCCCAGCATCATCCGGGTGCCCCATTCCTGCACCACTTCCGAGATTTCCGGCCATTCGGCAAAGCGCGGGCGGAACTCCGGCACGCCTTCCTGCCAGCTTTCGACCAGCGCGGGGATGAACATGTAGGTTTCGGCCAGCGCCGGGTCGGCATAGGCCGACTGCCGCGCGGGCACGCCGCCCCGCTCAAGGTATTCCACCGCATTGTCGGCCGAGGTCGCCCACTGGATGAACAGCCATGCCGCGGCCTGCTCGGCCTCGTCTGCCTGAGCAGCCACGGCCAGCGAGAAGCCGCCCAGCGCCGGGCTTGCGCCCTGCCGGACCCGCCGGTTCGGGCGCGATGGCCACGCAATCGGCCACGCGCGAGGTCGTAGGATCGACGACCGACGAATAGAAGGCCGACCATTCCGTGATCATCGCCACCTCGCCCTGCGCGAAAGCGTTGACGGTTTCGGCATGGTCCCAGGCCACGATGCCGTCGGGCATGAACTGCATCAGCTCCTGGCGGAAGTTGAGACCGGCCTGGCTTTCCGCGCTCAACAGGTTCGAGCGGAATTCCTCGTTCAGGAAGGACCCGCCGAAGGGCCAGAGCATCCGGGCGAAACTGTCGGCCGATTGCGTCTCGTTGCGCTTGGACTGCAGGGCAAAGGCGTACTGGCCGTCCCCGGTCAGGGCCGGGCCGTAGACATCCATCAGTTCCTTGCCACGTCTCGGGCGGGCCGTCGAACCCGGCCTCTTCCAGCATGCAGCGGTTGTAGAACATCAGGCCGGAATAGTTGTCGAAGGGCAGGCCGTAGATCGTGTCGTTCCAGCCGCCGAACGCGTTCAGCACCAGCGGAAAGAAATCGTCCATGTCGAGCGCCGGATCGACCAGTTCGGGGAAGCGCGCCATGATGTCTTCGACCGGCACGATCCATTCATTCTCGGCGAAGTTGCCGATCCACACGAGGTCGATCAGCGCGATGTCCAGATCGCCGCCGGCCACGAAGTCGCGGACCTGTTCGCCGAGTGCGTTCTCGTAGGGGTGGGTGACGATGTTGATGTTGATGCCCGTTTCTTCGGTAAAGGCGGGCAGCATTTCCTGGATGGCGTCATAACCCGGGCGCAGCAGGAACACGACATCGACGGTCGTGCCGGCATAGGGCGCGGCGGCCTCGGCCAGACTCCAGGTGCCGGATTGGGCAGTGGCGGCGGTGCGGTCGCAGCCACAAGCGCTGTAGTGCAGAGCATGGATTTCAGGTTCATTGGTATCCTCCCTAGTCGTGACAGCGTTGAAATCATTTGTCTCGACTATAATACAAATGTATGAAATGCACCTAAAGTCAACACAAGTCTCGCAGCCGAAACATATGTCCGCGATCCGCGGCACAGCGCGGGACCGGGGGAGGAGACCAGCGTGGCAACCGTCAACCTGAGCCGGATCAACAAGTTCTATGGCGCGACGCAGGCCCTGTTCGACGTATCGCTCGACATCGAGGATGGGGCTTTCGTCGTCTTCGTCGGGCCGTCGGGTTGTGGGAAATCCACGCTGCTGCGCGCCATCGCGGGGCTTGAGGGTATCGACTCAGGGCAGGTGCGGATCGGCGCGGATGACGTGACCGATGCCGACCCTGCCGATCGCGGCGTGGCGATGGTGTTCCAGTCTTATGCCCTGTTTCCGCACATGACGGTGCGCCAGAACATGGAATTCGGCCTCAAGGTCAACAAGGTCGACCCTACTGAGCGCACTCGCCGCATCGCCGAGGCCGCGCGCATCTTGCAGCTGACCGACTACCTCGACCGCAAGCCCTCGCAATTGTCGGGCGGCCAGCGCCAGCGCGTTGCCATCGGACGGGCCATCGTGAAAAGCCCCAAGGTGTTCTTGTTCGACGAGCCGCTCTCGAACCTTGACGCCAAGCTGCGGGTTCAGATGCGCGTGGAGCTTGAGGCGCTGCACAAGCAACTGAACGCCACGATGATCTACGTCACCCACGATCAGGTCGAAGCGATGACCATGGCCGACAGGATCGTGGTCCTGAACGGCGGGCGCATCGAACAGGTGGGTGCGCCCCTTGACCTGTACCATCGCCCCGCGACCAAGTTCGTGGCGGAATTCATCGGCTCGCCCGCGATGAACGTCTTTGCCCAATCCCGTGTGCCGGGGCTCAAGGGCCTGACACTGGATGGTGCGACGGCCTACATCGGCTGCCAGCCCGAGCATTTTGTGATCCAGCCCGAAGGGACCGGTCATTTCGATGGCACGATCCTGGTGCGCGAACAATTGGGCGGCGAGACGCTGCTGTACGCGCGCATCACCGACGACCTGACCCTCGTTGTGCGCACCGATGGCGATGACAGCACCGTGCCCGACACCCGGATCGGCCTCGAAATCCCCGCGCATCGGTTGCATCGTTTCGATGCCGACGGGCGGGCCTGACCTGACGGGGCCGGGCATGTCACAGAAAATGCAAAAGGCGGCCCCCGCGACTGAGGCACGCACGGTCGTGATCTTCGATTTCGACGGCGTTCTGGTCGACAGCGAGGTGATCTCGCTCAGCACGCTGCGCGACAGCCTGCAAGACTTCGGCATCGCGATGACCGAGGCGCAGGTGCGCGAGACCTTCCTTGGCGGCTCGATCCGGCAGATCAACGCGTTCCTGCAGACCGTCGCCACCCCCGCCTATCCGCCCGAGGAGTTCGAGGCGCGGTGGTATGCGCATCTTTTCTCCCGCTTCCGGGCCGAGTTGCAGCCGATGGCCGGTGCGCTGGCGCTGCTCGACCATCTTGATGCGCGGGGCCATGGCTATTGCATCGCGTCGGGCGGGTCGATGGAACGGCTGGGTGTCGCGCTGGCGGTGACGGGTCTGGCGCCGCGTTTTGGCGACAAGGTCTACAGCGCCGACATGGTCGCGCGCGGCAAACCCGCGCCCGACATCTTCTTGCACGCCGCCCGCGAAATGGGGGTCGCGCCCGAGCGCTGTCTGGTGATCGAGGATTCGCCCGCGGGCGCACGGGCTGCACACGCGGCAGGCATGCGCGCGCTGGGGTTCGTTGGCGGGGCGCATTTGCAGGGACGCGAAGGGGAACACCGTGACCTCATGCTGTCGCTGCACGTCGAGACCGTCATCGACGATCTCGGCGCGGTCCGCGACCTGCTTTAGCCATTCGCCCCTACAGCGCGTTGAGCAGTTGCGCCGTGGGCCAGGCATCGGCGGGCAGGCCAAGGCGCTGCTGTTCCGCGCGCACGGCAGCACGGGTGCCTGCGCCAAGAATTCCGTCGATCGCGCCCACATTGTGCCCGCGCGCCTGCAGGCGCTGTTGAAGCACCCGCATCTGGTCGCCCGACAGGCCCGGATCGGGGTTGCGGGCGTCGAAGACCGGCGCCCCTTCCAGCCGGGTGGCGAAATAGGCTGCGGTCAGGACATAGGTAAAGCTCTGGTTCCATTCGAACAAAACACTGAAGTTCGGATAGGCCATGAACGCTGGCCCGTTGCGACCCTGCGGCAGCACCACGGGAGGCCTGCGAGCCCGGTACCGGCAAGGCCCCACCGGCGCGCGCGCGCACGCCCGCCGCCTCCCAGTCGCTGACGCGGCGCGAGGTGTGAACGCCGGTCTGGAACCAGTCGAGATCGCTTGGCACGGTGATTTCCACCAGCCACGGTTCGTTCGGTCGCCAGCCAAGCGAGGACAGGACATTCGCGCCCGACATCAGCGCATCCGGGGCCGAGGTCTGCAGGTAGACATGACCGTCGCCATCGCCGTCGATACCGAATTCCACGATGTCTTCGGGCAGCATCTGGACCATGCCGATTTCGCCCGCCCATGCGCCTTGCGTGGTCACAGGGTCGAAATCGCCGTTCCGGTAAAGCTCCAGCGCGGCAAAGATATGCGGGCGGAACAATTCGGGGCGGCGGCAGTCATGGGCCAGTGTGACCAGCGAATTGAGCGTGTTGTAATCGCCCTGAAAGGCGCCGAAATCGGTCTCGAAGGCCCAGAAGGCCAGCAAGATGCCTCGGCTTACGCCGAACCGCCGTTCGGCTTCGTCAAAGACGGCGTCGAAGCGCTCACCATTGCGTCGTCCTGCATCAAGCCGGTTCTGGCTGATGAGACGCCGCGAGAATTCGATGAAGGGTTGCGCGAAAAATCCCTGACGCCGGTCGGCATCCAGCGTGCGCTGGTCGAACCGGGCGCTGCGGAAAAAGCTATCGACCGTGCCCTGATCGAACCCGCGCTGCACCGCTTCAGACCGAAGGCCCTGCACGAACTGGCCAAAATCTCCGCCGCATTGCTGGGCGCTGGCGGCACCGGTGGACAAGGCCAGGGCAAGGGGTGCGGCGGTAAGAAAACGCTTCATGGTGAATGACCCTGTCGGTGTGCGAATACCCGCACCCTAGCAAGGTTGTGCCGTGCGGCAAGGGTCAGGTGGTGCGGCCGTGGGGTTCGTGCCAGTCGATGACCGGGTTGATGGGGATGATGCGGTGCGGGTTTATCGTCTCGTGGCTGTAGTGGTAGTGTCGCACGATGTGGTCGAAATGGACCGTTTCCGCGACGCCGGGCCATTGGTAGAGTTCGCGCGCATAGCCCCACAGGTTGGGGTAGTCGATCAGGCGCCGGCGGTTGCACTTGAAATGCAGGTGATAGACCGGATCGAAGCGCAGCAGCGTGGTCAGCAGGCGCCAGTCGGCCTCGGTTACACGGTCGCCGATGAGGTAGCGGGTGTTCGACAAGATATCCTCGACCCAGTCGAGCGCGTCGAACAGGGCATGGACGGCGTCATCATAGGCGGCCTGCGACATGGCGAAGCCCGATTTGTAGACGCCGTTGTTGATGTCGTCATAGACGCGGGCATTGATCCGGTCGATCGCAGGCCGGAGCGGTTCGGGATAGAAATCCTGCGTATCGCCGGTCACGCCGTCGAAGGCGGAATTGAACATGCGGATTATTTCGGAGGATTCGTTGGACACGATGGTGCCGTTGTCCTTGTCCCACAATACAGGCACAGTCACCCGCGTGGTCGCCTTGGGATCGGCGCGCAGGTAGATGTCGCGCAGGAAGGCGGAGGCGAATAGGCCGTCGCCGACAAGGCCCACATCATCGGGCGCGAAGGTCCAGCCGTCTGAGAGCATATCGGGATGCACCACCGACACGTCGATGTGATCGTGCAGCCCCTTGAGCGCGCGAAAGATCATCGCCCGGTTGGCCCAAGGGCAGGCGTGGCTGACATAGAGGTGGTAGCGCCCGCTTTCGGCCTTGAACCCGCCGGTGCCGGTCGGTCCGGGCGCGCCATCCGCGGTCACCCAGTTGCGGAACTGCGACTCGGCCCGCTTGAACGCGCCCTCCGACATCTCGTCGGGTTCATACCACCGGTCGTGCCATTCGCCGTCGATGAGCAGGCCCATTGCGTCGTCTCCCGTTGCGATACGTGTGAGAGACGTAAGGCATCCGACATGGCACGCAAAGGCCAAGGGTCGCAGGGGCGGTTCCGCGTCAGCGCACAGGCTGGCGGGTCAGTCGCCGGTTTCGGTGCGCTGGCGGGCGCGAAAGGTCGCGGCCTTGACCTTGTTTCCGCAACGCGCCATCGAACACCAGCGCCGCCCTTGCCCGCGTCCGTGGTCGAGGAACAGATGCGTGCAGCGCTTGCATTCCCTGAGACGGTCCAGATCGTGGCGCCGCAAGAGGTCGAACAGCCCGAGCGCCACCTGATCATGCACCCCACCCAGCGGCCCGGGCGCCAGGTCCAGCGCGCCCGCGCGAAATGTGAAGCCGCAATCCTGCAGCGTCGACTTGATCGCTGTTTCCAGGGTCAACGCCTCTTCGCGCCCCGGTCTGCGGCCCGCGGCCATCGCAGACAGCACGCCATAGGCCGCTTCGCGCAGTCCGATCAGTGCCGTCATCTGGGCAGCGCCGGGCGGGGCCGATCGGCGTGGCACCAACCCGGCCGCGCCCAGCGCTTCGACCAGATCCGCACCGCCCGCAAAGCTGTTGTGCAGGCGGGTCTTTCCATCGTCGGTGACGGTGTTCACGAAACTCAGGGCCGGGTGGCCGGGATCGCCGGAAATCATCGAAAGCGCCTTGCACAGATCGTGGTCATGTCGCCGGGTGGCCGACATGTAACCGTCAAGATGCTGGTTTATGGTGCGCGCGTCCAGTGCCGTCCCTGTTCCGCCGATGTTGCCGTTTCGTGACGGATGCAACTGCAGCATATTCAAATCATTGACTTAATCGAGCCTAGTGCCACCTTTGCAGCACGAGGCCCTTGGAAGGACATCTTGATGTCGAGCTTTCTGCCCCAGTCGGTCCGCGACGAACTGGCCGCCGCCCAAAAACAGGCGCGCCGCCGTCGCGCAACGCGGGTCGTGCATGTGGGCGACGAGGCCTATCCGATCCTCGAGATGACGGAGCGCGGATTTTCCGTGGATGCCGAGGATGCGCCCCACCTGCGTGGCTTGATCGACATCTATGACGGGCCCCGGCATCTGTATCAGGCGCTGATCGTTGCCTCCGAACAGGCGGGGCGACCTGATGCGCTATGAGTTCAAGCGCAACACCGCCGCCACGACACGGGCCCCGGTGGACTTTGAGACCTCGGTCGATATTCCGGTCGGTTTGCTGCCATCCGCGTGACCTGCGCGGGTTTTTCCCGCGATTGGTCGATTTGGCGCACAAATCTTCGCCAAGCCTTGCAGAGTTGCGCGTGAAACGCGACCGGTCTGCAGGAAGCACGGGCTATCCTTCCTGCATCGAATCCCGCAAACTACGACCCGCCCGGAGGCGCTGCCATGATCGAGACCCCCTATCTGTTGTTTCTCGGCGATGCGCCCGATCAACTGGCCGCCAAGGTGGCGCAGGGCATCCGCGATTGGCGTCCCGACAATTCCGTGGGTCAGTTCCGGATGGAGGGCTGCCGCGCCGATGTGCGCCTACCCGACATGGATCTGGCTGAGGCCAAGGCCGCAGGGGCGAAAACGCTGGTCATCGGCGTGGCGAACCGGGGCGGCGTGATCTCGGCCGCGTGGAAAAAGGTGCTGGTGCAGGCTCTGGAGGAAGGGTTCGATCTGGCCTCGGGCCTGCACAACCTTTTGCGCGAGGAGGAGGATCTGGCCGCCGTCGCCCGCGCCACGGGGCGGCAGTTGCACGATGTGCGGGTGCCTTCGGTGAAATATCCCATCGCCAATGGCGTCAAGCGGACCGGCAAGCGCTGCCTGACCATCGGCACGGATTGTTCGGTCGGCAAGATGTACACCTCGCTTGCCGTCGATGCCGAGATGAAGGCGCGGGGCTGGAAATCGAGCTTCCGGGCCACGGGGCAGACCGGCATCCTTGTCACAGGCAACGGCGTGCCGCTTGATGCGGTGATCGCGGATTTCATGGCGGGGTCGGTGGAATGGCTGACGCCCGACAATGACGCTGATCACTGGGATCATATCGAGGGGCAGGGCAGCTTGTTTCACGTGTCGTATTCCGGGGTGACCATGGCGCTGATCCATGGGGGTCAGCCCGATGCGATGATCTTGTGCCACGAACCGACGCGCACGCATATGCGGGGCCTGCCGGGCTACGATCTGCCCAGCCTAGAGGCCGTGCGCGACATGGCGCTGCCGATTGCCCGCATCGCCAACCCGGCCTGCCAGATCGTCGGCGTGTCGATCAATACCTCTGGCATGGGCGAGGATGAGGCGCTGAGCTATCTGGACGCGACCGAGAAACGCATGGGTCTGCCCGCTTGCGACCCGTTCCGGCAGGGTGCGGCGAAACTGGCCGACGCGTTGGCTGCGCTATGATCCGGGTCAGCGCCGACACATTCCGCCTTGCGCAGACCTTTACCATCACGCCGCGGCTCGCGGACGGAGGCAAAGGTTCTGAGCGTCGCTGATCACGCGCGACGGCCTCACCGGCCGGGGCGAATGTGTGCCCTATGCCCGCTATGGCGAAACGCTGGACAGCGTGCGCGCGCAGATCGAGGGGCTGCCAGCGGGCATCACCCGCGACGCCTTGCAAGATGCCTTGCCTGCCGGGGCTGCACGCAACGCGGTCGACTGCGCGCTGTGGGATCTGGAGGCGAAACGTGCGGGCGCCCGTGTGTGGGATTTGGCCTCCCTCCCCGCGCCGGGGCCGGTGATCACGGCCTATACCCTGTCGCTCGATACGCCCGAGAACATGCGTGCGGCGGCAGCGAAACATGCCCATCGCCCGCTCCTCAAGATCAAGCTGGGCACGCCCGACGACTATGCCACGGCTGGGGGCGGTGCGTGAAGGCGCGCCTGCCAGCCGCATCATCGTGGATGCCAACGAGGGTTGGACGGCCGAAGTCTATGCCGATCTTGCCCCGCATCTTCTGCGCCTTGGCGTCGAGATGGTGGAACAGCCGCCATCCGCCGGGGCCGACGAGATGCTGGCCGAAATCGCGCGGCCGCTGCCTGTCTGTGCCGATGAATCCTGCCATGACCGCGCACAGCCTGCCGGGCCTCAAGGGCAAATACGACATGGTCAACATCAAGCTCGGACAAGACCGGCGGCCTGACCGAGGCGCTGGCGCTGAAATCCGCGGCCGAGGCGGAGGGGTATGGCGTGATGGTCGGCTGCATGGTCGGATCGTCGCTGGCGATGGCGCCTGCGGTGTTGGTGGCCCAAGGCGTGGCGATTGTCGATCTTGACGGCCCGCTTCTGCTGGCCGAAGACCGCGCAACGCCGCTTGATTATGATGCCGCAGGCGTGCACCCGCCGCGGCCCGAACTTTGGGGATAAGCCTGCCATGACCCGCACCGTCTATGTGAACGGAGATTACCTGCCCGAGACCGAGGCCAAGGTGTCGATCTTCGACCGGGGTTTCCTGTTCGCCGATGGCGTTTACGAGGTCACCAGCGTGCTGGACGGCAAGCTGATCGATTTCGCGGGCCATGCCAAACGCCTGCAACGCTCGCTCGACGAATTGCAGATGGCCAACCCGGTGACCGAGGATGAGCTGCTGGGCATCCACCGCGAACTGGTGCGGCTCAACGACATCGACGAAGGCTTGATCTACCTGCAGATCACGCGCGGCGCCGCCGACCGCGATTTCGCCTTTCCGAAAGATCCGGTGCCGACCATTGTTCTGTTCACGCAGGCCAAGCCCGGGCTGGCGCAAAACCCGATGGCCAAGACCGGGCTGAAGGTCATCTCCATCGAGGATCAGCGCTGGGGCCGCCGTGACATCAAGACGGTACAGCTGCTTTACCCGTCGCTGGGCAAGATGATGGCCAAGGCGGCAGGCGCCGATGACGCCTGGATGGTCGAGGATGGCCATGTGACCGAAGGCACGTCGAACAACGCCTATATCGTCAAGGGCAACACCATCATCACCCGGCATCTGGGCACCGAGATCTTGCACGGGATCACGCGGGTGGCCGTGCTGCGCTTCGCGCGCGAGGCGCAGATGAATGTCGAGGAACGCCCCTTTACCGTCGATGAGGCCAAGGCAGCGGATGAGGCCTTCATCACCTCGGCCTCGGCCTTCGTTATGCCGGTGGTCGAGATGGATGGGCAGGCGATCGGAACCGGCAAACCCGGCCATGTGACCGCACGCCTGCGCGAGATCTATCTGGACGAAATGCGCAAGGCGGCGGTGTAACCCGCCGCCCCGAGGGCCTCAGGGATTATCAGGGGCGACGGTCAGCCCCCAGCCGATGTTCCCGGTGATCCCCGGGAGTTGGACCACGACCTGATTGTTCACGAGGACCTCTAGCGTGTCGCCATTCTGGCGCAGCGACCCTTCGTAAAGACCCGGATCCTCGCCTTCGGGGATGTAATACGTGACCTGCAGTTGATCGGTCGCATTGTCGAAATCGGTGATCACGGTCGGGCCGCTCGCCGGGAAACGGCTGTGCACCTCAAAAAGATCCGCGCCGTCGCCGCCTGTCAGGAGGTCGCCCGGTCCACCGATCAGCGTGTCGTCGCCGTCACCGCCCTGCAAGATGCCGGGCGTTGTCACCGCCAGGGCTGTCGTGCTGCCGGTCATCTGCCCGATCAGCACATCGTCACCCGCGCCCCCGATCACTGTATCGGACCCCGTGCCCGTCAATGTATCGGCCCCATCTGTGCCGATCAGGGGCACAGGCTCGCTTGAGGCGTTATCCACGACAACGGTCAGCCCCAAGCCGATGTTCCCGGTGATCCCGGGGAGTTGGGCCACGACCTGATTGTTGACAAGCACCTCGAGCGTGTCGCCATTCTGGCGCAGCGATCCCTCGTAAAGGCCCGGATCCACGCCTTCGGCGATGTAATATCTGACATTCAGTTGATCGTTGGCGTTGTCGAAATCCGTGATCACGGTCGGGCCGCTTGCGCCGACCGTGCTTTGAACTTCGAAATTGTCCGCGCCCGCGCCGCCTGGCTCAGGGTATCGCCCGCGCCGCCGATGAGCGTGTCGTCACCGTCACCGCCCAGAAAGACGCCGGGTGATGTCACCGACACTTCCGCGGTGTTGCCGGTGGCCTGGCCGATCAGCAGGTCGTTACCCGCCCCGCCGATCAGCGTGTCCTCCCCCAGACCTGATAAGGTGTCGTTGCCATCGGTTCCAGGGATGGGATCGCGGATCAGACCGACCTGCGCCCTGAGCGCGTCGGTGAGGGCGACGTCGCGCAGCAGGACGTGAACCTCGCCATCGAGCAGAACCTCGACATCCGTGCCGTTGGCCGCGGCACGCAGATCGAGCCAAGGCGTGATGGCGCTGGCCGTGCCGGTTTGCGTATCGAGCGTCAGCCGATCCATGGCCGGGTCGAAATCGGTGATGACCGCCGGGTTGGCGATGCTTCCGAAGGTGGTCATGAGGGTGATGTTGTCCGCCCCGGCCCCGCTCGTGATCGTTGCGTTCATGTCGCCGATGATGGTGTCGTCGCCGTCGCCCCCATCGATCAGGGAGCCCAGAGTGCCGGCCGGGAAAGACGTCACCGCGTCGATCAGGTCGTTGCCCGTACCACCAGAGATCGTATCGCCACGGCCGTCGGCCTCGATCGTGTCGTTACCCTCACCGCCCATCAGCATGTCGTTACCGTTGAAGTCGATCAGCAGGTCGTCGCCCGCGTCACCGACCAGCGTGTCGTTGCCAAACCCTCCATCAAGGGTGTCCTGCCCGTCGCCACCCAGCAGCCGGTCATCGCCGTTGCCACCCAGCAGATGATCGTCGCCATCCTGCCCTTCGACGCGGTCGTCGCCGTCGCCGCCCTCGATGCTGTCATCCCCGATGCCGCCGAGGATGGTGTCATTGTCACCCGCGCCAAGCAGGGTGTCATCGCCGTTGCCGCCGGTGATCCGGTCGTCGCCCGCGCCGCCATCGACAAACATCCCGCCCGAGGATTGCACATTTTCGATATCGGCAAAGATCAGGTCGTTGCCACCGAACCCGAGAATCGTATCGCCATAGCCGTCGGTCGACATCGCGTCATCGCCCGCGCCGCCGATCAGCAGGTCGTTGCCGGTCAGATCCTGGATGCTGTCGTTGCCCTCGCCACCCAGAAGCGTGTCGTTGCCGATCCCGCCCCCGCCGACAAGGGTATCGTCGCCTGCGCCACCGTCTACTCGGTCGTCGCCGAAGCCGCCGTCAAGCGAGTCCTTGCCGGTGCCACCGAAAAGGACGTCGTTGTCGAACCCGCCATTCAAGGTGTCGTTGCCCTGACCGCCGATCAGGAAATCCTCGCCGTCGTTGCCGAAAATCTCGTCGTCGCCGAACCCGCCATCGAGGCTGTCATTGCCGAAGCCGCCCGAGATCGCGTCGTTCCCGGTGCCCCCGACGAGCGTGTCGTCAAGGGCCCCGCCGTTCATCGTATCATTGCCGCCGCTGCCATAGGCCTCGACCGTGCCCTGGAAACCGGCCACGACATCATCGCCCATGCCCAGATAGGCCAGCAGCGACCCTTCGCCGGTCATGGTGATTGTGTCGTTGCCGTCGCGGCCATAAACTTCGGCATTGCCTCCACCCTCAAGCCTGACCTGGTCGTTGCCTTCGCCAAGCCGGATGAGGACGTTCTGCGGCTCGAAGGATGTGATCACATCGTCGCCGCCGAGGGTGTTGATGATGCTGGCGTTCGTGTCTTCCAGCTTGAGGATGTCATCGCCGTCGTCGAGGGTCAGTTCATCGGTGTCTTCAGGGGGGCGGTCGTCATTGCCGCCGAGAAGAAAACTCAGGCCCAAGGCCGCAAACAGCAGCGGCAACACACCAAACAGCATGATCGTGACCCCCAGATGGTTAAGCTGGGCGCGCTTCCCAGTCCTGGCTGCGCGACCGCAATACTCATTAACGAAGCATTAACACTTTGCTCTGACTCAGTGATCAGAGTCAAACTTTAGTTATATTTGTTCTGTCTTTAGATAGCTTTACGTGTGAATTGTTTCTGGTTTTCCAAACAATTTTGGGGCGTTTGGTGGGACCTTCACGGTCTGGTCAACGATCCGCGCCGGATGGGCTCAGCCGAAATCGCCTTGCGCGAACCAGCCGCCCGAAATCGCGCCGCCGTGGGCGTAGAACAGCCAGATGCGCTGCCCTCGGTTGTCGCGACTCGCCAGTAGTCGCGCACGCCCGACCGCCAGTTGGGATCATCCAGCCACCATTCCGGTGCGATGCGTTCGGGGCCATGGGCGGCCTGCGTCTCGAACACGCGGCCACGCAAGCGAAAGCGCGCGGGGACATCGGGGGCGTCGGGTGCGGTGACGGGTTCCGGGCGGAACAGTGTCAGCGGCCGGGGGCGCGTGGGGGCGGGCCATCTCGGGGGCGGGGACGCTGTAGGCGGCGGCAGGTCGATTGGGTCTTTTCGGGGATATGGCTGTCGGCGGGATGTTCGCGGGTGATCCGGTCCAACCCCAGCGCGCGCCGATCCGGGCGATCAGGTCGTCGAGCGCCTGACCGGCGCTGCGATCCGCGCGCGCCTCCTCCGCCACGGCCCAGCCGCCCTTGTGCTCGGTGGCGTGCAGCGGTTCTGTGACGGGGGCCACAAGGCGCAGCACGTCAAAGCCGAAGCCCGCGTCGATGCCGCCCAGTTTGAGTTCGAACAGCGGGCGCAGGCTGTCGGGGCGGTCGGCGGGGCGGGCCAGACCGATCTCGATGGCTTGCGTGCCGCCCTCGGCGCGGGTCATCTCGAGCCGAAGCCGCCGCGCGCCGCGCCCGCGGGAGCGCAGCTTGTCGCAGAGCGGCGGCAGCAACCGGTCGAGACCGGCGAGGATATCGGCCTCCAGCCCGATGGGCTCGGGTAGGGTCAGGCGCACCGCGAAATGCAGCGGGGCGCCGGCGGGCGAGATCGGTTCGGGTTCCACCCCCAGCGCCTGATCCAGGCGGCGCACCAGATCCTGGCCGAAGCGGCGGGCCAGCCCGGCGCGCGGCATGCCGATCAGATCACCGATGCGGCGCAGCCCCAGCCGGGCAAGGCCCGCAGCGGTATCGGGCGCGACGCGCAACGCGGCGATGGGCAGGGGGCCGAGCGATTGGCGCAGGCCACCGGGGGCGAGATGCGCCCGATGCCGCCTGCCGCCTGCCGGGCCTCGGGCGCCGGGCCACCGCGCACCCAATGGCGTTTCTCGGCGCGTGACGCGTGTCGCCCGCGCTTCTTGGTCGATGGCGTCGCCGCTGCGGGGCTGCGCAACGGCCGCCGCCGCCCGCGTAGCGCGCCAGCGCCCATGCCGCGCCCGGCGGTGTCGGCGATGGCGGCGCGCACGCTCAGCCCCAGATCGGCGCAATCGTCATGGACCTGCGCAAACAGCGCCGCCTCGCCGCCGAACAGATGGGCGCAGCCGGTCAGGTCGATCATCAGCGATTCCGTCCCTTCCTCAGCCACCCAAGGGCTGAACCGGCCCGCCCAGCGGCGCAGCGCGGCAAGCCCTTGCGCCTCTCGCGCGGGATCATGGGGGCGGGTGATGAGATCGGGGCAAAGCGTCAGCGCCTCGGCCAATGCCTGCCCGCGCGAGACGGCCGCGGCGCTGGCGGCATGGGTCAGCGATGTGATCTGGCGCAGGTTGCCCAACTCGCCCACCACGGCCAGCGGGCTGTCGGCCAATGCGGGTTCCAGCCGCAAAACGCGTTCGGCGGCCAGCCGTGGAAACCACAGCGACAGGATGCGGCGGTTGACCGGCCGGGCGGGGCGGAATGTGGCGCTGGACATGGGCGTGGGCAGATCTGGCAGATCACGATGTTCATGATTTGTTCAAAACCTAGCCCGTGCCAAAGGCAGAGTCGAGTCTACCCGCAGGCCGCGGTTGTCAGAGGAACATCGCCACGTTGTTGCGCAAGAGGATCTCGGTCACATACAGACCAAGGATCACGATCAGCGGCGCAAGGTCGAGCCCACCCATCATCGGCAGGCGGCGGCGGATCGGGCCATAGACCGGCTCGAGCATACGGTTCAGACCGTCCCAAAGCTGCGCCACGATCGGTTGGTTCAGGTTCAGAACGCCGAAATTGATCAGCCAGCTCATGATGATATGGGCGATCACGATGAAGAAGGCCACGTCGATCAGGAGCATCAGGATCTGGAAGATGGAGGTCATCGGCGGGGCGTCCTTGAGGTGTCTGCCCGTGCCAGATAGTCGGGCCGGGGTGCGGGTGCAAGCCGGGCCAGGGGCGTTGCCCTCGCTGCGCCCTTCGGCCGCGTCTCCCCCGGGATATTTTCGAAACAGAGAAGACGCAGCCGTGACGTGGCGACGGGCTTGACCGCGGCTGCGGGGTGCGGTCTGGCAAGGTCATGTACCCGTTCTTGCGCCTTGCCACCATCACCCTGTCCGAGCGGCGCAAGCCGACCTTGGGGTCGTTCGACACGCACCATCTGCCGATGCGTTGCCTGCCCAATGATCTGGACGGGTTTCTCGAGATGAACAACGGACGCATCCTGACGCTGTTCGATCTTGGTCGCTTTGCGATGTCCATCCGGATCGGGTTGATGGATGTGCTCAGGCGCGAGCGCTGGGGCTTGGTGGTGGCGGGATCGTCCGTCCGGTATCGGGCGCGGATCACCGGCTTTCAGCGCTTCGAGATGCGGACGCGGTTGATGGGCTGGGACAACCGGTTTTTCTACATCGAGCAGGGCATGTGGCGGGGCGAGACCTGCTGCAACCATGCATTGTTGCGCACCGGCGTGACGCAAAAGGGGCGGCTGGCCCCGGTGGCCGATGTGGCGCGGGCAATGGGCCACGCGGCGCCGTCACCCGCGTTGCCCGACTGGGTACAGGCTTGGGCCGAGGCGGATGGGCACCGGCCATGGCCGCCGATGACCGAGGATGCATCAAGCCGGTAGACAAGCCGGGGGTGATGCTTGATGTTGCGCGCCATGAGCGTGGCATCCCCCGAACCGGCATCCCTGACGCCCGACGCCTTGCGCGCGGCGCGGCGGCGCATCCATGGCTGGTGGGCCTTTGACTGGGCAAGCCAGCCATATTTTACACTGTGCCTGACCTTTGTCTTCGGCCCCTATTTCGCCGCTGTCGCCACCGAGAGCTTCATGGCGCAAGGCGTGAGCGAACAGGTGGCCGATGCACAGGCGCAAAGCCTGTGGTCGTTGGGGCAGACGGTGTCGGGCATCGTGATTGCGCTCTGCGCGCCGATCCTGGGGGCCTTTGCCGACAACACCGGGCGGCGGATGCCGTGGATCGTGCTGTTTTCGGCCTTCTATCTCATCGGTGCGGCGTCGCTGTGGTTCATGGTGCCCGACGGGTCCTTCCTTGTGGGGGCGCTGGTAGCCTTTGGGATCGGTCTGATCGGGGCGGAGTTCACCACGATCTTCACCAATTCCATGCTGCCAGAACTGGGCGATGACAGCGCCATCGGGCGGCTGTCGGGCACAGGCTTCGCCTGGGGCTATCTGGGCGGCGTGCTGGCGCTGTTCTTGATGCTGATCTTTTTCGCCGAGGGTGAGAGCGGGCGCACCTTCGTGGGGTTGGACCCTGCGCTGGGCCTTGACCCCGAGATGCGGGAGGGGACGCGGTTCGTCGGGCCTTTCACGGCGATCTGGTATGCGGTGTTCATGATCCCGTTCTTCTTGTGGGTGCGCGAGCCGCGCAGGCCCGCGACGCATCCGAGTTTCAAGGAAGCGCTGCAGGACCTGTTGATTACGGTCAAGAGCCTGCCCAAACGGGTCAGCCTGTTTGCTTATCTTGGGTCGTCGATGTTCTACCGCGACGCGCTGAATGCGCTGTACGGGTTCGGCGGCACCTACGCGGTGCTGGTGCTGAACTGGTCGATCACGCAGGTCGGCATCTTCGGGATCATAGGCGCGGTAACATCGGCCATCGCCACTTGGCTTGGCGGCAAGGCGGACAGCGCGCTGGGGCCGAAGCCGGTGATCATCGGGTCGATCTTGACGCTGATCGTGGTCTGCGGCGTGGTCCTGGGCATGACCCGCGAGAGCTTGTGGGGCATCGCGCTGACCCCTGGATCGGCGGTGCCCGACATCACTTTCTACATCTGCGGCGCGATCATCGGGGGCGGGGGGCGTGCTGCAATCGGCCTCGCGTTCGATGATGTGCCGCCATGCGCCGCCCGCGCGCCCGACCGAGGCGTTTGGGCTTTATGCGCTGTCGGGCAAGGCCACGGCCTTTATCGGGCCTGCGCTGATCGGGTTGACCACATGGATCACGGAAAGCGCCCGGCTGGGTATGGCGCCACTGATCGGGTTGTTCACCATCGGGCTTATCTTGTTGATCTGGGTCCGTGCAGAAGGGGAAACCGCATGAAGACGATACCTGCCCTTGCGCTTGCCGGGCTATTGCTGGCCACGGCCTGTTCACCGGTGGGTAACGCTGGCCCGCGCGACACCGGGCCAAGCCTGCCGCCAGCTTAGCGCGACGGTCTCGGGCAGGAGGCGCGGCTGTTGTTCGGCGCCGAACGTGTGGCCGCAGGGGGCACGCCCGAGGTTTTTGGCGCCTACGCGCGCGGTTGCGTTGCGGGGGCGGAGCGCCTGCCCGAGACCGGGCCGACATGGGCCGCGATGCGGCTGAGCCGCAACCGCAACTGGGGCCATCCCGAGTTGCTGGACTATGTGCGCGACCTGTCGGCGCGTGTCGCTGCGGAAACCTCGTGGAACGGGCTTTATGTCGGTGACATGTCGCAACCACGCGGTGGGCCGATGCTGTCGGGCCATGTCAGCCATCAATCGGGACTGGACGTGGATATCTGGATGCTGCCGCCGACACGGTTCGACCTGTCGGCCGCCGAGCGGGAAAACCTGTCGTCGATTTCCACAAGGTCGGCTGGCGGGGCGCGGGTGGGTGAGAACTGGACGCCCGCGCATATGGAGGTGATGCGGCTGGCAGCATCCGATCCGAGGTGGCGCGGATCTTCGTCTTTCCGGGTGCCAAGGTCTGGATGTGCGACAATGCCACTGGCGACCGGTCGTGGTTGCGCAACATCCGGCCTGCTGCGGGGCATCATTATCATTTCCATGTGCGCCTGAATTGCCCGGCAGGCTCGCGCGATTGCGAGAACCAGGCGGTGCCGCCGCCCGGCGATGGCTGCGACGAGGCGGCGGCAATGGGCGGCCAATATCTTGAACCCTCCACCGCCCGATCCGGACTACGAGCCGCCGCCGCCGCGCAGGCCGCTGACCTTGGGCGAACTGCCCCGACAATGCGCGGCGCTGGTCAGCGGCGGCTGAACGGGGGAAATCCCTACCCGCGTGGGGTGCGGGCCGGGGGTTTTGCATACTTATGAGGGGCATGGGTCAGGTGTAGCTTTGGGCCATCAGGTGTGATGACGCACCCACCCCCAATGCAACACAGACAGGTGATCCGATGTTCAAAGCTCTACTTGCCAGCGCGGCCGTTCTTGTCGCCGCCCCCGCTTTTGCTTAAGCGGCACGGCTCCCTCCCGCCTCTGCCCCGGTCGTGATCTCGGTAGCCCCGGGCACCGATTGGACCGGCGCCTATGCCGGTCTGCAATATGACATACTCGATGGCGATGCGGTCATCGGCGGCGCGCTGGATGGCGACGCCTTTGGCCTGTTCGGCGGCTACCGGCATGATTTCGGAACCTTCGTCCTGGGGGGTGAGATCGACTACATGGTGGGCGATCTGAGCCCGACCGTGGGCCCTGGCCTGGATGTCGACGGCTTGCTGCGGCTGGGCGTGGAGGCGGGCTATGACGCGGGGCCGGCGCTGATCTACGGCACGCTGGGATATGCCCGGGCCGACATTTCGGCGGGCGGGGCCAACATCGATTTCGACGGCACCTTCTACGGGATCGGCATTGATTATGCCGTGTCGGAAAGGGTGACGATCGGCGCCGAGTTGTTGCGCCACCAGTTCGACGACATCAACGGCATCGCAGGCAACGATCTGGACATGACGTCATTCGGCATCAACGTCGCCTACCGGTTCTGACCGGCCTGCGCGATGAGGAGGGCGCGCCGCCACTGCGCGCCCGCCTTTGGCAGTGATCAGCGGCCGGGGATGCTGCCGCGCTTGCCGCTGAGGGCCCAGCCGTCGATCACCGCCAAGGCCTGTTCGGCGGTTTCGACGAAGCGGAACAGGTCGAGATCGGCGCGCGAGATCGTTCCGGCCTCGGCCAGAGCGTCCCAGTTGACGATCTTGCGCCAGAAGTCCTCGCCGAACAGCAGGACCGGCACCTGTTCCATCCGGCCGGTCTGGATCAGCGTGAGGGCCTCGAACAATTCGTCCAGCGTGCCGAAGCCGCCGGGAAAGACCGCGATGGCCTTGGCGCGCAGCAGGAAATGCATCTTGCGGATGCCGAAATAGTGGAAGTTGAAGCACAGCTCGGGCGTGACGTAATGGTTGGGTTCCTGTTCGTGCGGCAGCACGATGTTCAGGCCGATGGAACAGCCCCGGCATCGGCCGCGCCGCGGTTGCCCGCCTCCATCACGCCGGGGCCGCCGCCGGTGATGATGACGTTCTCGGTGCAGTCGGTGGCGACCGAACGTTCGGTGATCAGCTTGGCAAAGCGCCGCGCCTCGTCGTAATAGCGGCTCATGTCGCGGAGCGTGGCGCTTTTCGCGCTGTCCTGCGCCTCGGGCGCCGGGATGCGCGCGCCGCCAAACAGCACCACGGTGGAACGGATGCCGCGTGCGTCGAGTTCAAGTTGTGGTTTCAGCAGTTCCAGCTGCAACCGCACCGGGCGCAATTCGTCGCGCAACAGGAATTCGGGGTCGGCAAAGGCGAGGCGATAGGCCGGCGACCGCGCCTGCGGCGTATCGGGCGCGTGGCGGGTCGATTCCAGATCCTGATCGGCGTGGCGAAACGGGCCTGTGCGGGGGTCGTCCTTCATCGGCTGTCCTTATGCGAACGGTTGCACTCAGACCTAACCTGCGGGCGGCGCGATTGCCAGCCGCGGGCGTGGCCGCTAGAAGCGCCAAGACGTCCTTTGCCGCAGGAGATTGCCGCCCATGTCCAACGCCCGCCTGGAGACCGCCATCGAAGCCGCCTGGGAGGCGCGCGACCAGATCACCCCCGCGACCAAGGGCGAGACCCGCGAGGCGATCGAGGAAACACTGACCGCGCTGGACGGCGGGTCGCTCAGGGTGGCCGAGCGGCAGGCCGACGGGCACTGGCATGTGAATCAATGGGCCAAGAAAGCGGTGCTGCTGGGCTTCCGGCTCAAGGACATGGAACTGCAGGGCGGGTCCGCGCAGGGCGGGTCCTGGTGGGACAAGGTCGACAGCAAATGGAAGGACTGGGGCGACAACCAGTGGAAGGCGGCGGGTTTCCGCGCCGTTCCCAACTGCGTCGTACGCCGGTCGGCCTATATCGCGCCGGGCGTGGTTCTGATGCCCTCCTTCGTGAACCTCGGCGCTTATGTGGACAGCGGGACGATGGTCGATACCTGGGCGACCGTGGGGTCCTGCGCGCAGATCGGCAAGAACGTGCACCTGTCGGGCGGCGTCGGCATCGGCGGCGTGCTGGAGCCGATGCAGGCCGGCCCCACGATCATCGAGGACAATTGCTTCATCGGGGCGCGGTCCGAGGTGGTCGAGGGCGTGATCGTGCGCGAAGGCTCGGTTCTGGGCATGGGCGTGTTCATCGGCCAGTCGACCAAGATCGTGGACCGGGAGACCGGCACGGTGATGTATGGCGAAGTGCCTGCCGGGTCGGTCGTCGTTGCGGGGTCGATGCCGTCGAAGAACGGGGTGCATCTCTATTGCGCGGTGATCGTCAAGCGGGTGGACGAGCGGACGCGGTCCAAGACCTCGATCAACGAGTTGCTGCGCGATTGATGGTGGGGCGGTGCGCCTTCAGGCGCATGTTGCTTTGGACAGGTGCGCCTTCAGGCGCACCTACCCTAGCGCAACCGCTCCAGCACCCTGAGCGATGCATAGCCATCCGGCACCCAACCGACCGAGGCCTGAAAGCGGCGGACCGAGTCGATGGTCTGCGGCCCGATGATCCCGTCGACATTGTAGCGGTGGAAGCTGGCTGTCACGAGGCGTTGCTGCAACTCCTCCCGCTCGACGCGGGTCAGCGCGCGGTCCTCGCGCGGCCAGGAGCCGCGGAACGGGTCGCCGCCGATGATCCGGTCCGACAGGTGGCCCACAGCGATCACATAGGCGTCGGCGGGGTTGTAGCGCTCGATCACGTGGAAATTGTTGAAGATCACCAGGGCGACGCCGCGATGGCCGGCGGGCAGGAGGATCGAGGCATCGCCGTGATCGGGCAGTTGGCCGCCACCCGCCAGCCGCACGCCTTGCGCGTTCCAGAACGATGCGGGGCGCTTGACCTGTTCGCCCGTCAGGCTGAAATCGAAGCCTTGCGGCAGCACCACCTCCAGCCCCCAAGGCTGGCCAGTGGTCCAGCCGAAGTGGCGCAGGTAGTTGGCGGTGGATGCCAGCGCATCGACCGGATCGTCGGACCAGATGTTGCGCCGCCCGTTGCCGTCGAAATCGACCGCGTGTTCCAGATAAGAGGTTGGCATGAATTGGGTATGGCCCATCGCGCCGGCCCATGACCCGGTCATCTGGCGCGGGCTGACATCGCCCGCCTGCAAGATGCGCAGTGCCGCGATCAGCTGTTCCTCGAAAAACGCGCGGCGGCGTCCGTCATAGGCGAGCGTCGCCATGGCCGCGATGATGTCGGTGTCGCCGCGCATCGCGCCATAGGCGGATTCAAGACCCCAGACCGCTACGACCACCTCGGCCTCGACCCCGTAGCGACGTTCGATCTGCGTCAGGATATCCCGATGCTCGGCCAGTGCCGCGCGCCCGTTGGCGACCCGTGTGGCCGAGACCGCGCTGTCGAGGTAATCCCAGAGCGCGCGGGAAAACTCGGCCTGGTTGCGGTCACGTTCCAGCACCCTAGGCAGGACGGAGACTCCGGAAAACGCCTGATCCAGCGTGGCCTGCCGTATACCGGCATTGCGCGCGCGGGCCTGCAAGCCACGCAGCCAGTCGGAGAATCCCGCCGTCGTGGCCGTGTCGGCAACAACGGGTGCGGCAGCGGGTGTCGCAGCTTAGCTGGGCGGCCGTTCCGGCGCCGCGTAGTTGCGGTCGGATCGATCGGGGCACGGCCAGTGGGCTGGTCTGCGTCGAGACGGTGACAACGCGCGGCAGCCTGTCCGCGCGAGGGTCGGGGCGCATCTCGGGCCGAAGCGACGTGGCCGGAGGCAGGGCCATGACCATGGTCGGAACGGCAAGGGCCAGTATACCGGCCAGACGGACAAGACGGGATTGCCACATGTGATTTTCTGAAGCCCGATTATGCTCGATTTGAAGACAGTATACCGCAAATTCGGCGGCGGTGCAGCGTTTCATGCGGGGTTTTCCCCGCGTGCAAAAGTACCTTGGCCGAAACACTGTTAACAGATCTTCAACGCCCGCTGCGTTTGCCCGGCGTTTTCTTGCGCAAGCTTGCGCGTTTTTTTGCCACCTGCCCAGCCTTGCGGCGGGGGCTGGTGCCGGGCCTGCCGCGCCGAACGGGGGTGTGCTTGCCGTCGATCTCGATCAGCTCCAGCGTCAGCCCGCCTGTCACGGGAACCGCCTCGGCCAGCTTCACCGTCACCCGGTCGCCGATGCCGATGGTCAGGCCGGATTCCGAGCCCATCAGTGTCTGGCTTTCGGCATCATGGTGGAAATACTCGTTCCCGAGCGAGCGGATCGGCAACAGGCCGTCGGCCCCTGTCTCGTCCAGTTTCACGAAGGCCCCAAACCGCGCGACGCCCGAGATGCGACCGGCAAAGGTGCTGCCCACACGATCGGACAGATAGGCCGCCAGATAGCGATCGACGGTGTCGCGTTCGGCCGCCATGGACCGGCGTTCGGTGTCCGAGATGTGTTTGGCGGTTTCTTCCAGATGCGCGGCTTCTTCAACGCTCAGCCCGTCTTGCCCCCAGCCATGGGCGGCGATCAGCGCGCGGTGCACCACGAGATCCGAGTAGCGCCGGATTGGTGAGGTGAAATGGGCGTAGGCCTTCAGCGCGAGGCCGAAATGGCCGAAATTCTGCGGAAAATAATAGGCCTGCTGCATGGAGCGCAGGGTGGTGATGTTGATCAGCTCGTCGAAATCCGAGCCTTCGGCCTGCGCCAGCAGCCGGTTCAGGTGGCTCGTTTGCAGAACCTGCCCCTTGGCCAAGGTGAACCCGCTGGCGGCGGCGACCTCGCGCAGCGCCTCGAGCTTTTCGGGCGCGGGTTCTTCGTGGACGCGGAACAATAGCGGCTGGCGGCGGGCGACCAGTTCCTCGGCGGCGGCCACATTGGCCAGCACCATGAATTCCTCGATCAGGCGGTGGGCGTCGAGCCTGTCCTTGAAGGCGACCGAGGTTACCTCGCCCTCTTCGCTCAACTCGATCCGGCGTTCGGGCAGGTCTAACTCGAGCGGTTGGCGCCGCGCGCGGGCGGCTGTCAGCGCGTCATAGGCGGCGTAGAGCGGGCGGATCACATCGTCGACAAGGGGGCGGTCTTGTCGTTCGGCTGGCCGTCCTGCGCGCTTTGCACGTCGCCATATTCCAGCGAGGCGATGGAGCGCATCATGCCGCGCACGAAGCGGTGGCCGATCTTGGTGCCATCAGCCGAAATGACCATGCGCACGGCAAGGCAGGCGCGCGGCACGCCTTCGTGCAGCGAACAAAGGTCGCCCGACAGGCGGTCGGGCAGCATGGGCACGACGCGGTCCGGGAAATAGGTGGAATTGCCGCGTTTCTTCGCCTCGCGGTCCAGCGCCGATCCGGGGCGGACGTAATGGGCGACATCGGCGATGGCGACCCAGATGACATGGCCGCCGGGGTTTTTCGGGTCGTCATCCGCGTGTGCCAGCACGGCATCGTCGCGGTCGCGCGCGTCAGCGGGGTCGATGGTGACGAGGGGCATGTCGCGCAGATCGTCGCGACCCTCGAGGCCCGCCGGTTTTGCGGCATCGGCTTCCTCGATGGCAGAGTCGGGGAAAGCATCGGGAATTGCATGGTCGTGAATCGCGATCAGGCTCACGGCGCGCGGCGCGCCGGGGTCGCCAAGGCGCGTGACGATGCGCGCGCGGGGCAGGCCCATGCGGCCCTTTGGCCCGACCTGTTCGGCCTCGACCAACTCGCCGTCGCGCGCGCCATGCGTCTCGCCCGGGCGCACAGTCCAGTCGCGGTCGGCTCCCTTGGTGATCGGCAAGATGCGCCCGCCCTCGGCCCCTTTGCGGAACACGCCCAGCACCCGCAGCGGGTTGGTGCCGATGCGGCGGATCAGGCGGGCGACATATTGGTGATCTTCGCCCTCCACCTCCTGCATGCGGGCAAGGATGCGGTCGCCCTGACCCACGGCGGGGTCGGTCGCGCGGGGAAAACAGGATCTTCGGCTCGGGGCCGTCGCCCTGCCATTCCAGCGGGCGGGCAAAGATGTCGCCCAGATCGTCGGGGGCGAGAAGCTGCAGGACCGAGACAGGCGGCAGCTTGTCGGGGTCGCGGTAGGTCTTGCCCTGCTTTTCCACAAGCCCCTCGGCCTCCAGCTCCTTGAGGATACGCTTGAGGTCGATGCGCTCGGCACCCTTGATGCCGAAAGCCTTGGCGATGTCGCGCTTGGACGTCGCGTGGGGGTTCTCGGCGATCCACGTGCGGATCTGGTCTTTGGAGGGGATCATGGCCATGAGGACGGCCTAGCATGGGCCGCGCAGGGCGTCATGGGGGAATTGCCAGAATGGTGCGCGCGCCCTACCATCGGCCTTGGGGACACGATCCAATGAAAAAAGGAGTTCCCGATGACCTATCCCCGATTTTTCGCGATGATCTGCACGTCGACCGCGGTGATGTTCGTCCTGATGTACCTCAACACCTACGCGCTCGACCATGTCACGTTCAGCGAGACGCGGGCCTACATGGCCTTGGTGATGGGCGCGAGCATGGCGATCATCATGCTGGGGTTCATGTGGGGGATGTATGACGGACGGGGGATCAAGATCGGCATCCTTGTTGGCAGTGCGGTCGTGTTCGCCGGCGCGCTGTGGCTGGTGCGCTCGCAGGAGACGGTTCAGGACCTGTCGTACATGCGAGCGATGATCCCGCATCATTCCATCGCCGTGATGACCAGTGAACGTGCGGAGTTGAGTGATCCGCGCGTTGCACGCCTTGCCGCCGATATCCTTGAGGCGCAGCGCCTCGAGATCGCCGAGATGCGTGCCTTGATCGCCGATCTCGAGGGAGGGCCGCAGGCGACGCCCGAGATCGATGGACGCTGAGCAAGGACGCTGAGACCGAGAGCGGGCCTCAGCTGTTGAAATACTCGCGCAGCATGCGGGTGTAGAGGCGTTTGAGGTCGTGGATGTCTTGTATCCAGACGCGTTCATCGACCTCGTGCATGCGGTGGCCGACAAGGCCGAATTCGACGACCGGGCAATGATCCTTGACGAAGCGGGCATCGGACGTGCCGCCGGTGGTCGAAAGCACGGGGGATTGATTGGTTTCCTGACCGATGGCCCGGCGGACAAGGTCCGACAACGGGCCGGGGGGCGTCAGGAAGGCCTCGCCCGAGACTTGGGTGTCCATCTGGATCGTCGTGCCGGTGGCTTCAGCCACGGCATCGGCTTCGGCCTGCAGCCAGTCGGTCAGGGTGCTGCCGGTGTGCAGGTCGTTGAAGCGGAGGTTCACCGTCATGCGGGTGCGCGCGGGGATCACGTTGGAGGCGGTGTTGCCGGTGTCGATCGTGGTGACGGAGATGGTGGAGGGGTCGAAATGGTCGGTGCCCTCGTCCAACTGGTGTGTGGACAGGCGATGGGCGAGGAAGGCCACCGCCGGCATCGGATTCAGCGCCTTGTGCAGATAGGCGGAATGGCCCTGTTTGCCGAACACGGTGAAGCGCGCGGTCATGGAACCGCGGCGACCGATCTTGACCATGTCGCCGATGGTTTCGACCGAGGTGGGTTCGCCCACGATGCAGACGCTCATGCGTTCGTCATGAGCCTGCATCCAGTCCAGCAGCGCGATGGTGCCGTCGCGGCCCGGACCTTCCTCGTCGCCGGTGATGGCCAGGATGATGGCGCCGTCTGGCGGCGTTTCGGCAATGAGGTCAATCGCAGCCGCAGCAAAGGCCGCGACACCCGATTTCATGTCGGTAGCACCGCGCCCGTAAAGCCAGCCGTCTTCCTCGTGGGCGGAAAAGGGTGGGTGGGTCCATGCGGCCTCATCCCCCACGGGCACGACATCGGTATGGCCGTTGAAGCCGAAGGTCCGCGCCGCGCCTTTTGCGCCCCAGCGCGCGAAGAGGTTGGGCGTGCCGTTGCGGTCGACGCGGGTGCAGGTGAAACCTGCGGCTTCGAGGAGCGATTGCAGCAAGACCAGCGCACCGCCCTCCTCCGGGGTGACCGAGGGGCAGCGGACAAGGTCGGCGGTCAGGCGAGCAGGATCGGTGGTCATGGCATGGCCTTCGCTACGGGGTCGTCAGATGGGTAGCGCTGTGGCGATGAAGGCACAATGGGGCTGTGCGGTCCGTCCAGATTTATCAAACCGTTAACCTTGTGGGTCTGGGATGGTATCGTTCTTGCAAAGATAAAAACGCCGGGGCAGGCAGCGGCTCGAACCGCAACGATACAGACCACCACGACCACCGGGGCAACATGGGCCCGGTTCGTGTATTCCGTGTCGCGCAGATCATGCACCCGGCCATTGGGTAAGGCGGGCAAGGCATGGCAGTCGGTCAGGAACTGACGATCAACTCGAGCGCGACGGCCAATCAGATGGCTCAGACCATCTTTGGCGACGGGGTTACCGTCGTGAGCGCGACCTACACCGGTGACCCGGTGTCATCGGGCATCTACAGCGACGGCGACGCGATTACGCCCTTCGTAACGCCGTCGGACACGGGCGTCATCTTGTCCACGGGACATCTGCGCGGGTTCACCCAAGGCAGTGGCGACCCGAACCGCAGCCCGTCCACATCCTACAATTCCAACGGGCCGAACAACAACCCGGCCTTCAACGCGCTGGTGGGCAACAGCACCTTCGATGCGGCGATCTTGACGACGCAGTTCATTCCCACGACGGATTTCTTGTCGATCCAGTTCGTCTTCGCGTCCGAGGAATATCCGGAATACTCCGGGTCCGTGTTCAACGACGCGGTCGGAATCTGGATCAACGGGCAGGTCGTCACCTCGCCCATCATCAACATCGCGCAGATCAACTCGATCAACCAGTCGGCCAACGAGACGCTTTTCGTCAACAACACCGGTGACGATTTCAACACCGAGATGGACGGGTTCACCGTTACGCTTTCGGTTCTGATCCCCGTCAACATCGGGGTCGTCAACACGCTGGTGCTGGGCATCGCGGATGTCGCCGACTCGAGCTATGACAGTGCCGTCCTGATCGCGGCGGATTCGATCCAGGGCGCGTTCATCGCCAATGACGATCTCATCACGCTGAACGAATTGCAGGTCGCCACCATCGATGTGCTGGCAAATGACGGCGACGGCGTGGGTGTGATGATCATCACCCATATCAACGGCATTCCGGTCACTGTCGGGGAATCCGTGACGCTGTCCAATGGGCACCAGATCACCCTGATGCCCGATGGCACGCTGCAGATCACGCCGCCTGCCAGCCTGACCAACCTGACCGGCCCGGTGACGGTCAATTTCTCCTACACCGCCGAGAATGCTGATGGGGTCAGCGACACGGCCTTCGTCTCGTTGACCACGGTGCCTTGCTTTACCCCGGGAACGCGCATCCGAACCGACCGGGGCGAGGTGCCGGTGGAGCTTCTGTCGGTCGGCGATCTGGTCGAGACGCGCGACAACGGGCTGCAGCCGATCCGCTGGATCGGACAGCGGCGGGTCGCGGCAGTCGGGCCACATGCGCCGGTCGCGATAGCGGCGGGGGTGTTCGGCAACCACGGCCGGCTTGTCGTGTCGCCGCAGCACAGGGTGTTGCTGACGCATTGGATGGCCGAGCTGATGTTCGGTGAGGACGAGGTGCTGGTCGCTGCCCGCGATCTGGTCAACGACTGTTCGGTGCGCGTCATCGAAGGCGGCGAGGTGACCTATATCCACCTGTTGTTCGACCAGCATCAGATCATCTGGTCCGAAGGCTTGCAGACCGAAAGCTTTCTGCCCGGGCCGCAGGTCATGTCGGATCTGGAGGATCGCGTGCGCGCCGAGGTGCTAGGGCTTTTCCCCGAAATCGACGCGGTGACGCATGTGGGCTATGGCCCGGCGGCGCGGGCGGCGCTCAGATCCTATGAGGCGCGGGTCTTGCGGCGGTTGGCCAGCTGATGATCCCGGCGCTTTCCAACGGTCCGTCGTCCGACGCATGGGTAAAGGTCGCACCCGCGCGTGACGACTGGGCGGCCATCTGGCAATCGGGCCAGATGCTGCGCGGGGCCGGTTTCCTGCCGGATGTCTTGGCCCATGCAGAACTGACCCTGTGTCTGGAATTCACCTTGCCCCAGATCGCGGCGCGGGTTCCGGTTCGGTTGTGGCAAGGCGCGGCAGAAACGGCGCGGGCGATCGGGCTATATGCTCTGCCGGACGGGGCCTTGCGGCTGGTGCATGGCGACATCGACCTTGTCACACCGCCCGACATGGCACGGGCGGGCGAAACCCTGTCGCTCAGGTATCGGACCTGTGCGCGGGGGCGGGCCGATATCGCCGATTTCACCAACCATGACCGGGTGCAAAGGCATCGCTGCCGGTCGGGTCTGGCCCATGCCGCGCGACTGGATGAATTGCTGCCGCGCGACAACCGGTTCTTGCAGACCTGTCACGTGGCGGCGATCGCGGAATTCGGGCTTGCGTCGAGCGACCTGCCCGCACTTGCTACGGGGGCGCTGGTGACGACCACGACAGGCGCGCGGCCGGTTGAGGCGCTGTCACCCGGCGATCACCTGCGGACTGCGACCGGTGAGACCTTGCCGTTGCGCTGGATCGAACGGCGGTCGCGGCTTTGCCTTGGCCGTCAGGCGCCGGTGCGTCTGCGCGCGCCCTATTTCGGGCTGACCCATGACATCTGCGTCACCCCTGAAACACGGGTGGTGCGGTCAGGGCCCGCGGTCGAATACATCTTCGGCGAGGAACGCGTTCTGGCGCGCGCGGGCGACATGACAGCGAGCCCCGGCGCGCATCGGGACACTCAAAGACCTGTCCGGGCGTTCCATCATCTGATGTTCGACGATCACGCCTGCGTCATGGTCGACCGCTGCGGGGTGGAAACGGCCCTGTTGGCGGATGTGGTGGCCGTGGGCGACGCGGGGCAGCCGTACAACCTGTCGCAGGCCGACCGCACGCCCTGCCTTCCGGTGCTGGACCGGGCTAGCACGCAAGCGCTTGTTGCAGCCTCGGCCAAGGGGCGAAGGTCGCTGACCTGATCTGCGGTCAGTCGTAGAAGGGTGTCATCTGCACCACGATGACGGCGTTTTCGTCCAGCGCGCGGTCCATGAGGGCGATTTCCTCGGGGTCGATTTCCTCACCCTCCGCCTCACGTTCGGCGCGGGTGCCGTGGCCGCTGACGTCGAGTGGCGCAAGATCGGCCTGTTTCAGGACCGCCACGGTTTCGCGCACCGCTTCCGCCTCGTCGATGCCGGCGGCGTAGCACATCAGCGCCGCGCCGGTCGCCTTGTCGGGCAGGCCGTCGCCGGTCTTGCGGCCGACCTCGACGACAAGGGTGAAGACCTCGCGGGTCCGGGGGCTGGCGGTATCGTTGGTCATGGCGCCTTCGATGCGCGGGTGCGGGGGGCGCTGTCAAGCGGTGTTGACCGCGTTGAGGACAGGCGAAAGACTTCGCCCGTCTCACATCGTGGAAGGCCGCCACAAATGATCCGCCGTTTCGCCGCCCGCACGGGCGATGTGCTGTTCCATCCCGGCGCGGCCTGTCCGGGGTTCCTGATCCTCGAGCAAGGCACGATCCGGGTTACCCTGACGGCGGCGAACGGGCGCGAGGTGGTGCTGTATCGCGTGACGGCCGGCACGGTCTGTCTGCAGACCTTCACCTGTCTGGTGAGCGGCGAGCACTATAGCGCCGAGGGTGTGGTGGAGGCCGATGTGGCGGGCGAGATCGTGCCAGCCGATCAGTTCCAGACCCGACTGGCGGGCGATGATGCTTTTCGCGTGCTGGTGTTCGACGGGGTGGCGCAGCGCTTCGCCGAATATCAGCGGCTGGTGGAGGAGGTGGCGCTGACCGGCTTTGACGCGAGGCTGGCGCGCGTGTTGCTGCGGTTGGTTGATGGCGCGGGGTTCGTGGCCGCAACCCACGCGGCACTGGCTTCTGAGACCGCCTCGGGGCGCGCCTTTGTCAGCCGCAGGTTGGCCGAGTTCGCGCGGGCGGGTGTGGTAGAACAGGAAAAGGGCGGTGTGCGCATCCGTGACCGAAGCGGGTTGGAACGGATTGCCGCAGACAACCGGTGACAGTGTCACCGTGCGCAACAGCCCGTATGTGCCAGAGTGCTTCCATCAAAAAGGAAAGGACGCACATCATGCCCCGCAACGAAGGCACCATCGACCGTGCCCTGCGCATCATCGCAGGCCTCGTGCTGATCTCGCTCGTATTCATCGGGCCCCAGACGGCCTGGGGTTGGGTCGGCATCGTGCCGCTGGCCACCGGCCTCATGGGCTTTTGCCCGCTCTACCGTCTGCTCGGGATCAATACCTGCGCACTCAAGTCCTGAGCCTGAACGGGGTTCCGCCTGTCGTGCCTTCGGCGGCGGGCGGAACCGTTCAGCCCGCACCGTGGTGGATGAAGGGCGCATCCGCCCCCAAAGCTGTTCCACCCGCGCATCGCGCCCGCAGGCGCTGCGATATAGCTCATAGGCCACCGATTTGCGCCGTGGCCCGAACCGGGTGAGGATCACATCCTCGGACCGGTAGTAATCCTGATGATAGGCCTCGGCCGGGTAGAACGGCGCCGCGTCGCGGATGGGGGTCACGACCTGTCGGCCCAGATCACGCGAGGCTTGGGCCAGCGCCGCTTGCGCCGCCTGCCGTTCGGCGGCGTTTTCGACAAAGATGGCGGTGGTGTAGCTTTCGCCCCGGTCGCAAAACTGCCCGCCTGCATCCAGCGGGTCGATCGAGCGCAGGAAGAGATGCAAGAGCATGTCATAGGGCAGGATGTCGGCGTCATAGGTGATTTCCACCACCTCCAGATGTCCAGTGCCGCCCGCCACGACATCGCGGTAGGACGGATTGGGCACCGATCCGCCGGCAAAGCCCGACACGACCTCGACCACACCCGGGACGCGCTCGAAATCGCTTTCCACGCACCAGAAGCAACCGCCTGCAACGACCGCGGTGCGGATGTCTTGTGCCTGCGCGCGGCTGGTCTGCGCGGCAAGGGCTGCGACGATGGCAACGGTCAGGGCCAGCGCCTTGACCGGGGCAGAATGGGGCAGGCGGGGCATGGCATCTCCTTTCGCGGTTGGCGTGTGATAAAGCATAGCGGCAGGGCGCGCGGTGCAAGCAACCTGTGCGTGATCTCACGCAAGCGTGACCCCTTGCGCCTTCTGCGCTTGCCCGGCCTTATGCCCGCAAACCAGCGGGAGAGACGGGATGAAAATCGCGATGTGGTCGGGGCCGCGCAACCTGTCGACGGCGATGATGTATGCCTTTGCGGCGCGCGGCGATTGCGCCGTCTGGGACGAGCCGTTTTACGCGCCCTATCTGGCGGCGACCGGGTCCGATCACCCGATGGCGGCCGAGATCGTGGCGGCGCATGAGGCCGACCCAGCGCGGGTCGCCGCCGCCTGCGCGGGGCCGGTGCCGGATGGCTTTGCACATTGGTACATGAAGCACATGCCCCACCACATGATCGCGGGCTTTCCGCTGGACTGGGCTGCGGGGTGCGTGAATGTCCATCTGATCCGCCATCCAGCCCGCGTGATCGCCAGCTATGGCGAAAAGCGGGGCGAGATGACGCTGGAGGATATCGGATTCGCGCAGCAACTGGCGTTGTGGCAGGCCCTTCCCGGCCCGGTGATCGACAGCGCGGATATCCGGGCCGATCCGGCGCGCGCGCTGGGATGCTCTGCGCCGAAATCGGGCTGGAGTTCACAACGGCGATGTTGCACTGGCCCGCGGGGCCGCGGGCTTATGATGGGGTTTGGGCGGCGCATTGGTACAATGCGGTGCACCGCTCGACCGGGTTCGCCGGTGCCGAGGGGCCGCTGCCCGAGGTGCCGGAGGAGCGGCAGGCGCTGCTCGACGCTGCGCTACCGATGTATGAGGCGATGCGCGCCAAGGCGCTGAGCTTCGCCTGAGGGGCCGCGTCACCGAACGGTCGCTTGCGAAGGGCGACGCGATAGGGGAAATTGCGACATGGAACAGCGACATATCCCCCCGTTTCCGGCATGGTCCGATGTGGCCTCCGACCTCGTGGCGACGGCTGCGGGCCGATCGCCCGCCGATCTGGTGCTGACCGGCGCCCGCGTTGTGCTGGTGCAGACGCGCGAGGTGATGGAGGGCTGGCAGGTCGCGGTGCGCCACGGACGCTTCGCCTATGTCGGCCCGGATGCCGGGCATTGCATCGGGCCGCGAACACAGGTCGATGATCTGGGCGGGCGCTACGTGATCCCGGGCCTGTGCGACGGGCACATGCATATCGAAAGCGGGATGCTGACGCCCGCCGAGTTCGCCCGCGCCGTGATCCCGCATGGCACCACCTCGATGTTCACCGACCCACATGAAATCGCCAATGTCTTTGGCCTGCGCGGTGTGCGGCTGATGCATGACGAGGCGTTGATGCAGCCCGTTAACATCTGGACGCAGATGCCGTCTTGCGCGCCCTCGGCCCCCGGTCTGGAAACCACGGGCTATGAGATCGGGCCGGAGGATGTGGCCGACGCGATGACATGGCCCGGCATCATCGGTCTGGGCGAGATGATGAATTTCCCCGGTGTCGTGAACGGATCGCAACAGATGCTGGCTGAAATCGCGGCGACGCAAGCCGCGGGCAAGACGGTGGGCGGGCATTACGCCTCGCCCGATCTGGGGCCGGCGTTCCATGCCTATGTCGCGGGCGGGCCCGCCGATGACCACGAGGGCACCTGCGAGGAGGATGCGGTGGCGCGCATGCGGCAGGGGATGCGGTCGATGATCCGGCTCGGGTCGGCCTGGTATGACATCGAAAGCCAGATCACCGCGATCACCGAACGCGGGCTTGATCCGCGCAACATGATCTTGTGCACCGATGATTGCCATTCGGGGACGCTGGTGCATGAGGGGCACATGAACCGCGCGGTACGGCACGCGATTGCCTGCGGCTGCGACCCGCTGGTCGCGCTCCAGATGGCCACAATCAACACCGCCACGCATTTCGGGCTGGACCGGGAGATCGGCCAGATCGCGCCGGGGCGGCGGGCCGATATGATCGTGACATCGGACCTGTCCGCGCTGCCCGTGGAGGTGGTCTATGCGCGCGGTCGCAAGGTGGCCGAAGGCGGCACCTGTCTGGTCGATTGCCCGCATCTGGATTGGCCCGCGGACACGCGCGGGTCGGTGCATCTGGGGCGGATGCTCAGCGCGGCGGATTTCAGGATCGCGGCCCCCAAGGGCGCCACAGAGGTGCGGGTGCGGGTGATCGGCGTTGTCGAGAACCAAGCCCCGACCGAGGCGCTGGAGGCCACGCTGCCGGTGGTGGGTGGTGTGATCGAGGGGCAGGGCGACGTGTGCCAGATCGCGCTGGTGGAACGGCACCGGGGCACCGGGCAGGTCGTGAACGGCTTCGTCTCGGGCTTTGGCTACGGGCCGGGGATGGCCATGGCCTCGACCGTGGCGCATGACAGCCACCACATGATCGTCGTGGGCACCGACCGCGCGCTGATGGCACGGGCGGCGATGCGCCTGGGCGAGGTGGGCGGCGGTGTCACCGTCTGGAAGGATGGCGCGGAACTGGCGCTGGTGGAACTGCCCATCGCCGGCCTGATGTCGGACAGCCCGGCCGCCGAGGTCGCGGCCAAGGCGCAGGCCATGGTCGCGGCGATGGAGGTCTGCGGTTGCACGCTGAACAACGCCTATATGCAACATTCGCTCTTGGCGCTGGTGGTCATTCCCAGTTTGCGGATTTCCGATCTGGGGCTCGTGGATGTGACGCGGTTCCGGCTCACCGACCTGATCGTGGAGCGGCAGCCGTGACCCTCAGCTTTGCAGACGAGGTGCGGGCGCGCCTGCCTGCCGCGCTGCACCTGCCCGATGCTTTCGCTGCCGTCTTCGACTGGGCCGAGGCGCAGGGGCAGAGGGACGTGTTCCGGCGCGGCGACAGCGCCGATTTTGGCAGCCATTACCTGTCGATCTATCCGCTAGATCAGATGGAGGCCGCAGGGGCCAGCTATGTCATCTTCAATTTCGAGGCTGGTCCACCCATCCATGCCCCGAGCGAGGCGATGCTGGCGCGGATCGCCACGGTGGCAAAGATTGCGGGCGATGGCGGCAGGTTGGGGTTCTGGTGTGACGATGACGGCATGCAATGGGTCGTCGTGTTCAACCACGGCATCCCCTATGTCCTGACCGCTGACCCGGTCGTGGCCGTGCAGTTTCTTGGCCTTGGCTATCCGGAACCTGCTTGTCTGGAGGACCCCACCGTTTCCCCCGAGGAGGAGATGGCCTATCCCGGCGCGCCGCCGCTTGTGGTGCCGCAGGGCTACCGCGACTTTCTGACAGCCCGGTTCGGTCGCCCGTTGCCCCGCACAGCCGCCGATCTGGGCCTTCGCATCCCCGCCTCGGGCGACCCCGACCCGCTGCGCGATTGGATTGAGGCCGAAACCCCTGCATCCGATCCATCCACGGTGCCGGGCCTGACCGCCGAAAACCCCTTTGTCGTTTCCGCCGACCTTGCCGCCAAGCTGGGCCCCGAGGGGCTTGCGGCGATGCGGTCGGCTTATCCCTTTGTGAAGATCGAGACATGACCGTGAAGACAAGCCGCATTTCCACACCCGACCAAGGCCAGCAGGCCAAAGTCTTTAGCGATGCTGCCGTCGCCGTCGCGCATCTGCAGACGCTCTACACCGAAGCAACGGAATTCCTGCGCGACCGGTTTGCCGAGACGCTGCGCGACGGGGCGCCGACCGATACGCGCTACCGTGCCTTTTATCCGGAGGTTCGTATCACCACCGGCAGCTATGCCCTGACCGATAGCCGGTTGAGTTTCGGCCATGTGGCGGAACCTGGCAGCTATGCCACGACGGTCACGCGGCCCGACCTGTTCGGCAATTACCTGCGCCAGCAGATCGGCCTTTTGATCAAGAACCACGGCGTTCCGGTCGAGGTCGGGCCGTCGCTGACGCCGATGCCGGTGCATTTCGCGGTGGCGGGCAACAGCGCCATCAGCGTCCCGCAAGAAGGGGCGGGCGATTTCACCCTGCGCGATGTCTTCGACGTGCCGGACCTGTCGACCACGCATGACGACATCGTCAACGGCCTAGGCTTCACCTACGAGGACGGGGCGCATCCGCTGGCGCCCTTCACCGCACAGCGGGTCGATTATTCACTGGCGCGGCTGGCGCATTACACCGCGACCGATCCGGTGCATTTCCAGAACCACGTTCTGTTCACCAACTACCAGTTCTACGTCGATGAATTCGAGGCCTATGCCCGCGCCAAGCTGGCCGATCCGGCAAGCGGCTACACCAGCTTCGTCGCGACCGGAAACATCGAGATCACCGATCCGACCGCGCCCATCGTGCAGCCGCCCAAGATGCCGCAAATGCCGACCTATCACCTGAAACGGGCCGACGGGAACGGCATCACGCTGGTCAACATCGGGGTCGGCCCCTCGAACGCCAAGACGGCGACCGACCATATCGCTGTGCTGCGTCCGCATGCCTGGATCATGGTCGGCCATTGCGCGGGCCTGCGCAATTCCCAGCGCTTGGGCGATTTCGTGCTGGCCCACGCCTATCTGCGCGAGGACAAGGTGCTGGACGACGACCTGCCCGTCTGGGTTCCCGTGCCCGCGCTGGCCGAGATCCAGGTGGCGCTTGAAAACGCCGTCGCCTATGTGACCGAGCTGGAAGGTTTCGACCTGAAGCGGATCATGCGCACGGGCACGGTCGCCAGCCTCGACAACCGCAACTGGGAACTGCGCGACCAGACCGGGCCGGTGCAGCGGCTGTCGCAATCGCGCGCCATCGCGCTCGACATGGAAAGCGCCACGATCGCGGCCAACGGGTTCCGGTTCCGGGTGCCTTACGGGACGTTGTTGTGCGTGTCCGACAAACCGCTGCATGGCGAATTGAAGCTGCCGGGCATGGCGTCCGACTTCTACAAGACCCAAGTTGCGCGGCATCTTCTGATTGGAATCCGGGCCATGGAAACGCTGCGGGACATGCCCCTGGAACGGCTGCACAGCCGGAAATTGCGGTCTTTCGAGGAGACTGCCTTTCTCTGAGGGGCGAAAAAACGCTCCAAAGGCCATGTTTTTGGGCTTTTGGGGCACACGAAGCGTTGTGTGGTCCCACAATATTCGGTTAGTTTTGCGCGAACGGGCCCAAGGGCTCGGGCAGTCGTCAGGAGAATAAGACAATGGCACAAAAACCCATGACCAAAACCCAGCTCGTTGCGGCCATCGCCGAAGAGATGGGCGGGGACAAGAAAACCGCCGGGGCCGCGCTGGACGCTGTGACCGCCATCGTGACCAAGGAAGTCGCCGCAGGCGGTGCCGTGACCCTTCCGGGCATCGGCAAGGTCTATTGCCGCGAGCGCCCCGAGCGCATGGTCCGCAACCCCGCCACCGGTGAGACCATCAAGAAAGAGGCCGACAAGCAGGTGAAAGTCACCATCGCCAAGGCGCTCAAGGACAGCGTCAACGGCTGATCCATCGGGCCCTGCAGGGTCTTGCAGGCCGCACCCCGATCGGGGTCGCGGCCTTTTTTCTGCGCGCAGGCCCGGTGTGTGACCGCAGGCAGGATTTGGAATCCGCTTGCCCCTACCCTGCGATCCGCGTTTTGTGACGACGGGGACGGTAGGGCAAATCATGGATATTCGCGCGCTGCTTGCCGGGCTGGTGTTCGCCCTGATCTGGTCGTCGGCCTTTGCCTCGGCCCGGATCATCGTCGAGGCCGCGCCGCCGCTTACCGCGCTGGCGCTGCGATTCCTGATCTCGGGTGGGATCGGGGTTGGTATCGCGCTGGCCATGGGGCAGTCGATGCGCCTGTCTGCAGCGCAATGGCGGGCGGTGGTGGTGTTCGGCATCTGCCAGAACGCGCTCTATCTCGGCCTCAACTTCGTCGCCATGCAATGGATCGAGGCGTCGCTCGCCGCGATCATCGCCTCGACCATGCCGCTGCTGGTCGCCGCCGCATCCTGGGTGTTGTTTCGGGACAGGTTGCCACCACTGGGGCTGGCCGGTCTGGCGGCGGGGTTCTTCGGGGTCGGTCTGATCATGCTGCAACGGCTGTCGGGCGGGGCGGATGGCCTTGGCATCGCGCTGTGCCTGATCGGGGCGGTCGCCCTGACCGTCGCCACGCTGGCCGTGCGGGTCGCGGCGCAGGGCGGTGGCAACCTGTTGATGATCGTGGGGCTGCAGATGCTGGTGGGCTCGGCTGCGCTGGCACCTGTCGCCGCGCTGACCGAGACGCTCAGCGTGACATGGTCCGTGCCGCTGGTGCTGGCCTTTGTCTATACCACGCTGATGCCCGGCCTGGTGGCGACGCTGATCTGGTTTTGGCTGGTCGGGCGCATCGGGGCGACGCGGGCGGCGACCTTTCACTTTCTCAATCCGGTCTTTGGCGTCGCCATCGCCGCCATGCTGTTGGGCGAACGGTTGAGCTGGGTCGACGGGCTGGGCGTCGCCATCGTGGCGGCGGGCATTCTGGCGGTGCAACTGTCGCGCGCCAAACTCACCTGAGCTCACGCCAAATCACGCGCATGTTTGGTGACAGGCGCACGCGGCTGATCCATCACTCGCGCCATGGACCTCATTCTTGCATATGCTGCGGGCCTGTTGACGCTGATCAACCCTTGCGTGCTGCCGATCTTGCCGATCGTGCTGGCTGGCGCGTTGCAGGCCAGTCGGTTCGGACCGTTGGCGTTGGCGGGCGGCATGGGGCTGGCCTTTGTCACGCTGGGCTTCGGCGTGATCGCGGCCGGCCATCTGGTGGGCCTGACCGAGGAAACCGTCGGCCGTGCGGGCGCCGTCTTGATGATCGGCTTCGGCCTTGTGCTGCTGGTGCCGCAGGCGCAGGCCCGGTTCGCCCTTGCGACTTCTGGTGTCGCCGCGCGCGCCGATACCGGCATGAACGAGTTGCCGCGCGACGGCTGGCAGGGCCAGTTCCTTGGTGGCCTGCTTCTGGGCGCGGTCTGGAGCCCTTGCGTTGGCCCGACGCTGGGCGGTGCGATCTCGCTCGCCTCGCAGGGTGAGGATCTGCTGCGCGCCTTCGGCATCATGCTGGGCTTTGCGCTGGGCATAGGCACCGTTGTCGTCGCGCTGGGCTATGGCGCGCGTGGGCTGATGCAGCGCCACATGGGCAGATTGCGCCGCTTTGCCCAATCCTCCCGGCCCATTCTGGGCGCGGTCTTCGTTTTCGTCGGGTTCGCCATCTTGATGCGTTGGCACCAGATGGCCGAAATCTGGCTGCTCGACCGGCTGCCGATCTGGCTGCAAGACCTGTCGGTTGCCCTGTAATCCCCCATGGAGTTTTCAAAAATGCAAAGACGCCCCTTTCTGATCGGTGCCGCCGCCCTTGCCCTGACGCCACTGGCCCGCCCCGCCGCCGCGATGGTCGACTACACCCCCGGTCTGGTCGATGCGCGGCTTGCCAATGGCGAGACCTTGCTGGTCGATTTCTGGGCCAGCTGGTGCAGCACCTGCCGCGCGCAGGAACGCGTGATCGAAGGGCTGCGCGCCGCGAACCCGGCCTATGACGCGGCGATGGGCTTTGTCCGAGTGGACTGGGACGAGCATGGAAATGGCGATCTGTCGCGCCGTCTCAACATTCCGCGCCGCTCGACGCTGGTGGTATTGCGCGGTGAGCAGGAACTGGGCCGCATCGTCGCGGGCACCCGTGAGCCCGACATCCGCGCGCTGCTCGATCTGGGGCTAGCCTGACCCGATCGGGGGGGCGGGTCAGATCTCGACCGCGCGGATAAGCTTGCGTTCCAGAACGCGCAGCACGGTCTTGAGGTCGTGGCCACGCTTGAGGATCTGCCCATCCATCCCGATCACGGAATACATGCCCTGACGCTCGCGCAGCTTGGGCCGCTTCTCGATCCGGTAGAGCGGATATTCGGCGGTGCGCCGGAAGATGGCAAAGATCGCCACGTCGGATAGATGGGAAATGCCGTAATCGCGCCATTCGCCGGCGGCGACCATACGACCGTAGAGCGTCAGGATAACGCCCAGTTCCCGGCGGTCGAAAGCGACCTGTTCCGTGCGTGCGGCGGGCCCCATGGGCTGGACATGCATCACCATGCCTTGATGGTGGGCGCGCTGGCCGCGGAAATCAAGCATGGAACGCAAAACGGCCCCGCGGTGGCGGGGCCGTTGTCATTGCAAGCGCAACAGTGTCAGGCGCGCACGAGCGTCTCGTAGGCCTCGGACATGTGCCGCGTCAGGCTGCCCACCTCGAAATTGTAATCGCCGATCTGGCCCACCGGCGTGACCTCGGCCGCGGTGCCGGTCAGCCAGCATTGCTGGAAGCCTTCCAGTTCGTCCGGCATGATCACACGTTCATGCACGGTGATACCCTTGTCGCGCAGCATGCCGATCACGGTCTGGCGGGTGATCCCGTTCAAGAAGCAATCGGGCTTGGGCGTGTGCACCTCGCCATCCTTGACGAAGAAGATATTCGCCCCCGTTGCCTCGGCCACATAGCCGCGATAGTCGAACATCATCGCGTCCGAGCAACCCTTGGCCTCAGCGGCATGCTTGGACATGGTGGCGATCATGTAGAGGCCCGCCGCCTTGGCCGCGAAGGGCGCTGTTTCGGGCGCGGGGCGACGCCATTTGGCGATGTCGAGCTTGGCACCCTTGGTCTTGGCGTCGCCGTAATAATTGCCCCAACTCCAGGCCGCGATGGCCAGATGCACCGGGTTGCGCTTGGACGACACGCCCATATCCTCGCCAGACCCGCGCCAGGCCACCGGGCGGACATAGGCATCGGTCAGCCCGTTGGCCTGCATGACCTCGTATTTCGCGGCCTCGATCTCGTCGACCGTCCAGGGGATCTGCATGTCGATCATCTCGGCCGAGGCTAGCAGCCGTTCGGAATGCTTGCGGGACTCGAAAATGGTGCCGTTATAAGCGCGCTCGCCCTCGAACACGGAGGAGGCGTAATGCATCGCATGGGTCAGGATGTGCACATTGGCCGACCGCCAGTCGACCAGCTTGCCATCCATCCAGATCTTGCCGTCACGATCGTCATAGCCACCGGCCATCTTGTTGATCCTCGTCCCTTTGCCGGCTCTTCCCACCGGTTGTTTTCGAATGTTGCGCATGATGCGTCCGAAGTGGACATAAAGTTGCGCAAAACGCCCTATTCGCTAACAATTGATTCTTGGAAAGTCAACAAGGCTGACTTAAACTGTGCCGAAATCCCGAATGGGACAGGACGGGAGGGACCACCGGATGGCGGATCGCAATCTTGCGAATGCGATGGGGCGTGGCGAGAGCCTGCTCTTCCTGACAGACGACCAGTTGCGCCGGGCCATCGAGGCGATGTTCTTTGCCTATCGCGGATTTACCGCCGACCCTGACCGGATCTTGCAGGAATACGGCTACGGGCGCGCGCATCACCGGGCGATCCATTTCATCAACCGCTCGCCCGGCACGACGGTGAACAACCTGCTGTCGATCCTTGGCGTCACCAAGCAATCGCTGAACCGGGTATTGCGCACTTTGGTCGAGGACGGGCTGGTCGACAGCCGCGTCGGTGTCCGCGACAAGCGCGAGCGTCATCTGTTCCTGACGCAAAAGGGCGCCGATCTGGAACGCGGCCTGTCCGAGGCGCAGCGCAACCGCATGCGTGACGCGTTCCGTGCCGCAGGGCCTGACGCTGTGTCGGGCTTTCGCGCGGTGCTGGAACAGATGATGGATCCCGACATGCGCCGCCATTACATCGACGGAGGGGACGGCCCGAGATGACGGTCGATACCGGCGCCCATCTGTTGATCGTCGATGACGATGCCCGCATCCGCAGCCTGTTGCAGAAATTCCTTTTCCGGCACGGTTTCATGGCCACGGTCGCGCGCGACGCGGCGCAGGCGCGGCGGTTGCTGGCGGGGTTGTCCTTTGACCTGATCGTGCTCGACGTCATGATGCCTGGCGAGGATGGGGTGAGCCTGTGCCGCGCCATCCGCGACAGCCACGCGACCCCGATCCTGCTGCTCACCGCGCGGGGCGAGACCGGCGACCGGATAACCGGGCTGGAAGCCGGCGCTGATGACTACCTCGCCAAACCTTTCGAGCCCAAGGAACTGCTGCTTCGGATCAACGCGATTCTGCGCCGGATGCCGAAACCCGCGCCGGATGCAGAGGTGCCGCAGGTGCTGCACCTCGGGCCGATCCGCTATGATCTGGAACGGGGCGAGATGTGGCGCGGAGCCGACCCCGTGCGCCTTACCGCGACCGAGGCGGCGCTGATGCGCATCTTTACCGGCGGCCCGCACAAGGCCTTCAGCCGCAGCGATCTGGTCACACTTCTGAACCGCGACAAGATCGGCGGCGAGCCGGTGCAGGAACGCGCGGTCGACGTGCAGATCACCCGCCTGCGCCGCAAGATCGAGGTGAACCCCAAGCAGCCGCGCTATTTGCAGACCGTGCGCGGGGCGGGCTACATGTTGGCACCAGATTGAAGAAGCCCAAAGGCACACCACCAACTCCACAGGCCAAACAACACGATTCCACTTGACAAAAAAGCGATTCGGCCGGTTGGTTATTCTGTAATTCCGTTAAATCATTGGTGAATCCTATGCGCATGCGCTTCTTCGGGGCGGTGATAGCTCTTGGTCTGTCGTCGATGTTCAACACCGTGCAGGCCGCCACCTTTTCCAACTTCAACCTTGACTGGTCGGCATCATTCTCCACGTCCAACCTGATCGGGGTCTACGTAAGCAGCCCGGACGTCACCAATCTGGGTGATCAAGCTTTCGACATTCAAAATTTCAGCATGAATGTGTCTGGAACACTGACCGTCCTAGGCGGCGTCGGCGACAGCTTTACCTCTGCGGACGTGGGCGGGCTCAACCTCAACGTGACATCGTCCAGCGCGAAATTCGCACCCTTCACCATCGACTTGTCGAACGTGCAACTCGGCTTGATCGAGGGCACGATCGTTCAGGACACCCTCAACCCGCTCTTGGTGCGCGGACAACTGACCCGTTGGTTCCTGACCGCCGAAGACCCGAGTTCTCCGTTCCGTCTGCAATTCGGGTGCTTTTCCACCAACTGCAACAGCACGTCGTCGGTCTTCAACAACCCGCCCATCGGCAGGCATCTTCTGAACGGCGCAGCACAAGGCACGATTGGCGCCCCGCTTGTCATCACCGACGGCACAAGCGATGCCTGCTGTGGCGCGAGGGCGAACGCGGCCATCTTCTACTATGACAACCAGCAGAGCCTTTTGGACTCCATCAGCCTGCAAGGGCGGGAGTTCGACTCCGACCAGACGCCCGTCGGTCTCCCCTCCCCGGTGCCATTGCCAGCGGGCCTGCCGCTTTTGCTGGTCGCGTTGATGCCGCTCGCGTTCGTGGCACGCCGCGCACGAAAATGACACCACTGGCCGAGTTGCCTGGCCGCCTCCGTGACGGAAGCGGCCAGGTTCGATTCGCGTGCCATTTGCAGAAGGTCCGAAGGGCAGGCTACATACTCGCAACGGACTGACCAGCGAGGTGCGCGACATGACCCTTCTCGTCGAAAGCCCCGCGGGGCTATATCACCTGACCCCCCCAGGCCACCCGGAACGGGTCGAGCGGCTGGAAGAGATCAACGAGGCGTTGTCGGCCCCGGAATTCGACGACCTGAACCGGATGCTCGCCCCGATGGCCGAGGAGGCATCGCTGCTGCTGGGGCACCCGCAAATCTACATCGACGCCGTTCGCCGCCAGATCCCCGACAGCGGGATGCATGGCCTTGACCCCGACACATGGGCCAGCCCCGGCACGTGGGAGGCGGCGCTGCGCGGCGTGGGTGGGTGCCTGGCCGCCGTGGATGCGGTTCTGGCTGGCACCGCGAAAAACGCCTTTGTCGCGACGCGCCCGCCCGGTCACCACGCCGAGAAAGATCGCGCGATGGGCTTTTGCCTGTTCTCAAATGTCGCCATCGCCGCGCGCCATGCGCTGGAGGTGCGCGGGCTTTACCGCGTCGCCGTGGTGGATTTCGACGTGCATCACGGCAATGGCACGCAGGATGTGCTGTGGGACGAACCGCGCGCGCTCTTCATCTCGTCCCACCAGATGCCGCTTTATCCCGGAACGGGGGCTGCCAGCGAACGTGGCGGGTCCAACAACGTGCTGAACCTGCCGCTGCCGCCCGGGTCGGGCGGGGCCGAGATGCGGCGCGCGTATGAGAGCCACGCTTTTGAACGTCTGCGCGCTTTCCAGCCCGAGTTGATCCTGATCTCGGCGGGCTTTGACGCCCATGCCGACGATCCGCTGGCGAACCTGATGTGGAATGAGGAGGATTTCGCCTGGATCACCCGGGCCCTGTGCGACATCGCGGACGAGGTTTGTGCCGGGCGCGTGGTCTCGACTCTCGAAGGGGGGTATGATTTGCCGGCCCTGGCGGCGTCGGTCGCCGTGCATGTGATGGAATTGAAGGAACGTGGGGCATGAGCGACAGCAAACCCATCGAGAGCATGAGCTTCGAGGAGGCCATCCGCGAGCTGGAGCAGGTCGTGACCGCACTGGATCGCGGTGATGTCGCGCTGGAGGACTCGATCAAGCTCTACGAACGCGGCGCGGCGCTTAAAGCCCGCTGCGAGGCCAAGCTGAAGGAGGCCGAAGAGAAAGTTGCGCAGATCACCTTGGACGCGAACGGCCAGCCCACCGGCAGCACGCCAGTCGAAGGCCTCTGACAGGTGTTTCAGGCAGCGCTCGACGCGGCCCAACGGGCCATCGCGGAGTTTCTTGCACAAGAAATGGCCCGCCTCGGCGATGACCGCGTGGCCGAGGGGATGCGTTATGCCACCAATGGCGGCAAACGGTTGCGCGGGTTCCTCGCCCTTGAAAGCGCGTCGCTTTTCGACGTGCCGCCTGCGCAGGCGCTTTTCGCCGCTGGTGCCGTGGAATGCCTGCACGCCTATAGCCTCGTCCATGACGATCTGCCCTGCATGGATGATGACGATTTGCGCCGGGGCCAGCCCACCGTCCACGTGAAATGGGACGAGGCGACCGCCGTTCTGGTCGGCGACGCGCTTCAGACCTTCGCCTTCGAGCTGCTGGCCGATCCGCGTGCAGGCAGCGCCGAACAGCGGATCGAGCTTGTCGCCACCCTCGCGCAGGCCTCCGGCGCGCAGGGCATGGTTTTGGGCCAGGCGCAGGACATCGCGGCCGAAACCGCCGCCACCCCCCTCACCCTGCCCCAAGTGCGGGAGTTGCAGCGCAACAAGACCGGCCACCTGATCGAATGGCCCGCGCAGGCCGGTGCCATCCTCGGCGGGGCCGATCCCGCGCCGCTCCGCGCCTATGCCCGCGCCATCGGGGTCGCCTTCCAGATCGCCGACGACATCCTCGACGTGACCGGCGATGCCGCCACCGCGGGCAAGGCCCTGCAAAAGGATGCCGCGGCGGGCAAGGCGACCTTCGTCTCGCTCCTCGGTCTCGACCGTGCCCGGGCCGAGGCGCAGGCGCTCGTCGATACGGCCGAGGCCGCGCTGGCCCCTATGGCAATAAGGCGCATCACCTCGCCGCCTTGGCCCGCTACATCATATCGCGCGACAAGTAAGGCCCAAGGAGGCCAAGCCAGTGACCACCCGCCCCACCACCCCGTTGCTCGACCGCGTGACCTCGCCCGCCGATCTCAAGCGTTTCACTGATACCGAGCTGCGCCGTCTCGCCGACGAGTTACGCGCGGAAACCATCTGGTCGGTCAGCCAGACCGGCGGCCATTTCGGCGCGGGGCTGGGCGTGGTGGAAATGACCGTGGCGATCCACGCTGTCTTCGATACGCCGCGCGACAAGCTGATCTGGGACGTCAGCCACCAATGCTATCCCCACAAGATCCTGACCGGGCGGCGCGACCGGATGCCGACGCTGCGCCAGAAAGACGGGCTGTCGGGCTTCACCAAGCGCGGCTGAATCTCCCTACGACCCCTTCGGCGCGGCGCATTCTTCTACAAGTATCTCGGCTGCGCTGGGCTTCGCTGTTGCCCGCGACCTTGGCGGGGATTGCCCCACGGGCCATGGCGACGCCATCGCGGTGATCGGGGATGGCGCGATTTCGGCCGGCATGGCCTATGAGGCGATGAACAACGCGGGCCATCTGGGCAAACGGTTGATCGTCATTCTAAACGACAACGAGATGTCCATCGCGCCCCCAACCGGCGCCATGTCCTCCCTACCTCTCGCGGCTTTACGCCGGTGCGCCGTTTCAGGAATTCAAGGCCGCTGCCAAGGGCGCCGTCTCCCTCCTCCCCGAACCGTTTCAGGAGGGGGCGCGCCGCGCCAAGGAACTGCTCAAGGCCGCCACCGTCGGCGGCACCCTGTTCGAGGAACTTGGCTTTTCCTACGTCGGCCCCATCGACGGGCACGACATGGAGCAGCTTCTGGCCATCTTGCGCACCGTCAAGGCCCGCGCCGATGGCCCGATCCTGATCCATACGATCACGAAAAAGGGCAAGGGTTACGCCGAACACCGCGCAGACCGGGGCCACGCCACCGCGAAATTCGACATCCGCACCGGCGAGCAGGCCAAGGCCCCTGCCAACGCGCCTTCCTATACGAAAGTCTTCGCGCAGACCCTGATCGCCGAGGCGGAGCGCGACCCGAAAATTGTCGCCGTCACGGCCGCCATGCCAGATGGCACCGGCCTTGACCTTTTCGCGCAGCGCTTCCCCTCACGCACCTTCGACGTGGGCATCGCGGAACAACACGCCGTCACCTTCTGCGCGGGCATGGCGGCGGGTGGCCTGAAACCCTTTGCCGCCATCTACTCCACCTTCTTGCAGCGTGGCTACGATCAGGTCGTGCATGATGTGGCGATCCAGCGCCTGCCTGTCCGCTTTGCCATCGACCGTGCGGGGCTTGTCGGGGCCGATGGCGCGACCCACGCGGGCAGCTACGACATCGCCTACCTGTCGAACCTTCCCGGTTTCGTCGTCATGGCCGCCGCCGACGAGGCTGAGCTGCGCCACATGGTCGTGACCGCATTGGACATCGACGACCGTCCGTCGGCCTTCCGCTTCCCGCGGGGCGAGGGCGTGGGCGTCGAATTGCCCGAGCGTGGCATGGTGCTGGAGATCGGCAAGGGTCGCCTGATCACGCAAGGCAACCGCGTCGCCATCCTGAATTTCGGGGCGCGGCTGAAGGAGGTGCGCGAGGCCGCCGAGGCGCTGGCGCTGCGCGGCATCACCCCCACCATCGCCGACGCCCGCTTCGCCAAACCGCTCGACCGCGACCTGATCTTGCAGCTTGCCCGCCACCATGAGGCGCTGATCACGCTGGAGGAGGGCGCTGTTGGCGGCTTCGGCTCGCACGTTGCGCATCTGCTGGCGGAGGAGGGCGTGTTCGACACCGGCCTCAAATACCGCTCCATGGTCCTGCCCGACATCTTCATCGATCAGGCCAGCCAGACGGATATGTATGCGGTGGCGAAAATGAACGCCTCCGACATCGAGGCCAAGGTGCTCGACGTCCTGGGCGTGGCGCGGATGGAAAAGCGGGCATAGGGTAGGCGATCCGTCCACCATCGAGGTCAGGTGGGCAAATTGCCCACCCTACTTCAACCGTTCCTCGATCTTCTTCAGCCGCTCCAGCACCTCGTCGCGGTAGGCGTCCGTTGCGGCGTTGCTCTCCTCGGCGTGGGCGTCTTGCATCGAATTCACCACCAGACCCACGATCAGGTTCACCACGGCAAAGGTCGTGACCATGATGAAGGGCACGAAGAACATCCAGGCATAGGGGTAGACCTCGAGTACCGGGCGAACGATGCCCATCGACCACGACTCCAGCGTCATGATCTGGAACAGCGTGTAGAGCGATGCGCCGATCGAGCCGAACCATTCCGGGAAACTGCCCGCGAAGAGTTTGGTCGCCATCACCGCGCCGATGTAGAAGATGATCGACATCAAGAGGAACACCGAGCCCATCCCCGGCAGGGCGGTCAAGAGCCCCTCGACCACCCGGCGCAGGGACGGGACCGTCGAAATGATCCTGAGCACCCGCAAGATGCGCAGTGCCCGCAGCACCGACAGTCCTTGTGCACCCGGTATCAGCGCGATGCCCACGATGATGAAGTCAAAGATGTTCCACCCCGACCGGAAGAACCTTGGCCCGAGCGCAATCAGTTTCAGCACCAGTTCGACGACGAAGATCGCAAGGCACGCCTTGTCGAGCGCAAGGATGAGGGGACCGGCTGCCGCCATCACTGTCGGCGATGTTTCAAGCCCGAGGATCACGGCGTTGAACAAGATGACGCCCACGATGGTGTTGCGCACCACGGGGCGTTCCAGCCATTCGGCCAGACCGGCGCGGAAACCCGCGTCTTGGGAAATCGTATCGCTCATTCTGGCCCTCGGTCAATTTCCGCTCAGATGGGGCAGCGACAGGCTGGCTGCAAGCTCCACATGGGGCGACCAGCGAAATTGGTCGACTGGTTGCACCCAATTCAGGCGGTAGCCTGCCTGCACGAGCAGCGCGGCGTCACGGGCGAAGGTCACGGGGTTACATGACACCATGGCGATGCGGGCGACCTGTGCTTCGGCCAGTGCGCGGGTCTGCGCTTCTGCGCCCGCGCGTGGAGGGTCGATGACGACGCCGTCGAAGCGCGCCACCTCCTCCGCAAGCAGGGGCCTGCGGAACAGGTCGCGCGTCTCGGCGGTCACGGGATTTGAGGCCTTGCGCGTGCCGGGCGGCCTGCATCAGGGCGCCGGTCAGGGTCGCGTCGCCTTCGACGGCGTGCACCGGGGTGCGGGTTGCCAAGGGCAGGGCGAAGGTGCCGCAGCCGGCGAAAAGGTCGGCGATGCGGGTCGAACCCTCCAGCGCCTCGGTCACGGCGGCGCGCAGGGCGGCTTCGCCCTCGGGCGTGGCCTGAAGGAAAGCCCCGGGGGGCGGGGCGATCGTGACCGGACCGAACCGGAGGGTCGGAGCATGGTCGGCATAGACAGGCTCGTCGTCCCAAGTCAGCCGGGCGATCTTGTCCCGAAACCGCGGCAGCGCTGCCTGCAGAGGTCCGTCCAGCGGCTTGCCGCCCGTCACTGCGCAATCCACGCCTGTGTCGGTCAGGGTCAGCGCAAAGGACAGCGTGGCCGAGCGTGAACCGCCGATCTGCGTGATCTCTGCCAGCGTGGGGATCAGTGCGACCAGCGCGGGCGCCAGCACATGGCATTCGGTCAGCGGCACGATCACGTCGGACCGCCGCCCGTGAAACCCCACCAGCGCGCCCTTTTTCGTGCGCCGCCCGGCCAGCGTCGCCCGCCGCCGCGACCGGGGGGGCGAGGTCAGGAGTGGGGCGGATGTCGGTCGCAGGGTCATGGGCTGCCAGCGCCGTCTCTATCACCTGCGCCTTCCAGGTGGCCACGAAAGGGTCTGCCGCGTGCATCAGGGAACATCCCCCGCAGCTCCGGTAATGCGGGCAGGGCGCGCGGACCCGGTCGGACGAGGGCGTTACGATGCGCGGCGCCTCCATCCGGTCGCCCTCGACCACGCCTTCGACCAGTTCGCCGGGCAGGGTCAGGGGCACAAAGACCGGGCCGGGGGCGATCCCGTCGCCTTGGTGGCCGAGGCGGTGGATGGTCAGTTGCGTTTCGGTCATGGGAGGGGGATCGCCGGGGAAAAGGCGTAGCCTTCAGGGGACAGGATCGTGCCCTCGCGCAGGCCGTGCGGCTTGTCGGTGGCGGGTTCCAGCACCATGTGCGCCGCGTCTTGGGCGCGCGCAATGGCGGCATCGGGGTCGATGCCGAAAAGGTAGATCTGCACGCCCCCGCCGCGCGGAGGGTTTTCCGGGATCAGGCCGGGCAGCGGGTGCAGGGCAAAACTCGCGTCGGAGTGAAGTTGCAGCATCATGGCCCCATGGCGCAGGATCGCGAAATCATCAGAGAGCCGATGCACCGACAGGCCGAAGACCCAGGACAGAAAGGCCGCAAGCGCCCGCACATCGCGCGTGACAAGGTTCAGTCCGATGCCCGTCAGGCTACGGCCCAGCGTGTCGGCGGAAACGGTTTCAAGGTCCATGGCCCCTCCCTTATGTCAGGAAAGCTGCCCTATCCTGGCCCGCTTGGCCAGCCTCATTCAGCAGCGTCGGACAGGCCGATGAACCCGCCCGACTGCCGGTTCCAATAGCGCGCATAGAGCCCGCCATTGGCCAGCAGGCTGTCATGCGTCCCGTCCTCGGCGATGCGGCCCTGATCCAGCACCACGATCCGGTCCATCGCCGACAGGGTCGACAGGCGGTGCGCGATGGCGATCACGGTCTTGCCCTGCATCACGTCGAGCAGCGTGTCCTGTATCGCGGCCTCGACCTCCGAATCCAGCGCCGATGTCGCCTCGTCCAGCACCAGCACCGGCGCGTCTTTCAGGAACGCGCGCGCCAATGCGATGCGCTGCCGCTGCCCGCCCGACAGCTTGACCCCGCGTTCGCCGAGATACGCGCCGTAGCCGCGCCGTCCCCGGTGATCGATCAGTTTCTCGATGAACTCATGAGCTTCGGCCCGCTTCGCCGCCGCAAAGACCTCGTCCTCGGACGCAGCAGGGCGACCGTAGAGGATGTTGTCATAGGCCGAGCGATTGAACATCGCGGTGTCTTGCGTGACCATCGCGATCTGCCGACGCAGGCTGTCTTGCTTGATCGTGCGCACATCGATCCCGTCGAGCGTCACGCGGCCCTGTTCGGTGTCGTAGAGCCTGAGCAGCAGCGCCACGAGCGTCGATTTTCCCGCGCCAGACGCACCGACAATGCCGATCTTCTGCCCCGGTTCCACCACCAGATCGATCCCGTCGACCCCGCCGCCGGTCTCGCGGCCATAGGCGAAACTGACCCCTTCAAAGGCGATCCGCCCGGTGGACGACGGCAGGTCCACCGCGCCTTTCGCATCCGTCAGGTCATGGGGCGGGGTAAGCGTGCGCATCCCGTCCTCGATCTCGCCTACATTGGCGTAGATGCCCATGAGCGTGAAACTGACCCAGCCGGTCATCTGTGCGATCCGCATCGACACGGCACCCGTCGCGGCGATCTCGCCCGCCGTGACACTGCCGACTTGCCACAGCGCGACCGCCCCCAGCACCAGCGCCACGGGCAATATGCCCGCCGTGAACATCAAGGCGAAGCGGAAGCCGGTCGAGAGATAGCCGAAGTCGAGTGCCGCGTTGCGGTAGCCCTTCATGGCCTCGATGGCGGTCTCGTCCTCATATTCGACATGGCCGAACAGCTTGACGGTCTTGATGTTGGTGATCGTGTCGACGATCTGGCCCGTGACATTCGCCCGCGCCGCCGCCCGTGTCTTGGACAGCACCCGGATGCGCGGCATGAACCAGCCGATCATCCACGCATACCCGGCCGTCCAGACCAGCAGCATCAGACCGATACGCCAGTCGATGGCCACCAGCATGACGACCGCGCCCACAAGCGTCGCGATGGCAAAGGCGCCGGCGTTGATCACCTCGGTCACGACGTTCACCAGCGCGGTTGCCGTCTGCATCTGCTTTTGCGCGATCCGCCCGGCGAAGTCGTTGTCGAAAAAGCTGACGGCATGGCCCATCGACCAGCGGTGCAACCGGGACTGGATCAGGGGCGCGAGATTGGGCGGCAGCACGATGCCGTTGAAGGCCGCCGAGGCGCCGAAGAAGAAGGGGCGAAAGATCAGGTAGAAGCCGACATAGACGCCGATGAGCAGGGCGTGGTCGGCAAAGAACGCCTCGGGCCCGGCGGTCAGCGCCGCGTCGATGACCACGCCCAGGAGCCAGGCCGAGGCAACCTCCATCGCGCCGGCGATGGCGGAAAAGATCGTGGCAACCCAGATCACCGGCCATGTCCCCGCCAGACACCAGCGCAGGAACGGCCAGAGCGCGCGGGGCGGCGCGCCCTCGGCCGGCGCGAAGCCGTCGATCAGATCGGCCAGCCACAGCAGGATGGGGCGGAACATGGTCGTCATTCCGCCGCCTCTGTTTCCGCGTCGATGCCGATGAAGCCGCCCGATTGCCGCGCCCAGAACCCGGCGTAAAGCCCGCCTTTGGCCAGCAAGTCGGCGTGGGTGCCCTGTTCGGCGATATGGCCATCGTCCAGCACCACGATGCGGTCCATCTGGGCGATGGTGGACAGGCGGTGCGCGATGGCGATCACCGTCTTGCCCTGCATGACGTTGTAGAGCGTGTTCTGGATCGCGGCCTCGACCTCGCTGTCGAGCGCGCTGGTGGCCTCGTCCAGCACAAGGATCGGCGCATCCTTGAGGATCACGCGGGCAAGCGTCACCCGCTGGCGCTGCCCACCCGAGAGTTTCACGCCCCGCTCGCCCACATGGGCGTCATAGCCGCGGCGGCCCTGCGGGTCCTCGAGCGTCAGGATGAAGTCATGCGCCTCGGCCCGTTTGGCGGCGGCGATCATCTGCTCGTCCGAGGCGTCGGGGCGGCCGTAGAGGATGTTGTCGCGCACGGAGCGGTGCAGGAGCGAGCTGTCCTGTTGCACCATTCCGATGTGCGGCGCAGGCTGTCTTGCGTGACGGTGCGGATATCTTGCCCGTCGATCAGGATGCGCCCGTCTTCCACGTCGTAGAAACGCAGGAGCAGCTTGACGAGGGTGGATTTTCCCGCGCCCGACCGCCCGATCAGGCCCAGTTTCTCGCCCGGCTGGATCGCCAGCGACAGCCGGTCAAGCCCACCCGCGCCACGCCCGTAATGGTGGCTGACGGCGTCGAAGGTAACGGTGCCGCGGTCCATGACCAGCGCTTTGGCACCCGGCGCATCGGTCAGGCGGACGGGATCTGTGATCGTCTCCATGCCCTCGGTCACAACGCCGAGCGAGCGGAACAGCGTCGAGACCGCCCACATGATCCAGCCGGTCATGGCGTTGAGCCGGAGCGTCAGCGCCGTGGCGGCGGCAACCGCGCCGACCGAGGCCGCGCCCGTGGACCAGAGCCAGATCGCCCAGCCGACGACGGCCACAATCAGGAAACCGTTAAGCGCCGTCAGCGCCACATCCATGATCGTGAACAGCCGCATTTCGCGGGCGAAGGTGTCACGGGTCTGTTCGATGGCGTCCTTCGCGTAGTCGATCTCGCGGTCGTGGTGGGCGAAAAGCTTGACGGAATGGATGTTGGTGTAGCTGTCCACCACCCGGCCCGTGGTCATCGAGCGGGCATCGGCGCTGGCCTTGGAGGCGGGGCCGACGCGCGCGATGGTCCAGCGCAGGAGCAAGCCGTAAAGCGCGAACCAGATCAGCAGCGGGATGGCGAGGCGCGGGTCGGAGCCGGTCAGCAAGATGGCCGCGCCGATCAGGTAGGCCAGCGAGAAGGTGATCGCGTCGAAGATCTGGAAGATCGCATCGCCCGCGCTGGTGGGGGTCTGCATGATGCGGTTGGCAATGCGGCCGGCGAAATCGTTCTCGAACCAGCCGACGGACTGGCGCAGCACCTGGCGATGCGCGCGCCAGCGGATCAGCGCGCCGAATTGCGGCAAGATGCCGTTGTTCAGCAGCGCGACCGCCAGGCCCTGCAAAAGCGGACGCAGCGTCAGGATGAAGATGGCGGCGGCGATCAGTTCCCAGCCATGGGCGGCGAGGATGGCGGCGGGATCACCGTCCGACAACAGGTCGACGATGCGGCCCATGTACCAGATCAGCCCGATCTCGATCACGGCGACGACGACCGACATCAGCGCGGTGATCGTGAACACGCGCTTGAAGGGCTGCGAATAGGACCAAAGGAACGGCCACAGCCGACGCGGCGGCGCGTCGGTTTCAGGATAGGCCGCGTAGGGGTCGACCAGATTTTCGAAGAAGCGGAACATGGGTAAGGCTCATTGTCCTGTACCCCTCATATAGTCCGATGCTCAGGCAAAGACCATGACCGCCGACGCGGCAAGGCCCAAAGCCATCGCGCGGGCAAAGATCTGCCATGCGCGCGGCGTGGTCAGCAAGATCGCGAGGAGCGAGCCCGCCCAGGTCCAGAACAGGCTGACAAAGAGATTGAGGCCGCAGAAAGCGAGCGCGAGGCGCTGCGCCTCGGAGAGGGGGTCGAGCCCGGTGCCGTAGCCCGAGGCCGCCGCGATGGCGATGGCCCAGACCTTGGGATTGACCCATTGGAACAGCACCGCTTCGAGCAGGGTGAAGGGGCGCGCGCGGGGCGCGGCGCCGCCCGCGGCCGAGGAGCGCCAGAGCGACCAGGCCATCCAGCCGATCCAGAGCGCCGCGATGGACTTGAGCGCCAGTTCGAGGATCGGCAGGCCCTGCATCAGCGCGCCGATGCCAAGGCCGGTCAGGCCCGCTGTGATTCCCACACCCAGCGCCACGCCCGCCACATGCGGCAAGGTGGCGCGAAGCCGAGCGCGCGCCCGAGGCAGTGAGCAGGATGACATTCGGGCCGGGGCTGAACAAGCCGAGGAAGACGAAGGGATAGAGAGGGTCCAAGGCAGGCTCCGGGCGCGGATCGCGCGACGTGAGAGCGCGGCACTCGGATTGTCAAGTGGGGCGTCCGTGGCGGGAGCGGGGCCTCCGGCGGGGATATTTTTGAAACGAAGAAGGGAGGCGGCGCGCGTTAACCTTGATGCGGGGTTAACGGGGGTGGCCGAGAAGGTCTTGGCGCGTAAGGGTGAAATCCGATGCGATCCAGCGCGCCTCAAGGCGCTTGAGGGTCGCCCTGAGGGCCGGGCCCTGCAGGTCGGGCATGAGGTCGGCAGGCTTGACCGGAAAGATCGCAGCGGCACCTTTGGCGATCGGATCGCGTAGGGCGGGATCGGGCGGGGTTTCGAACTGCGCCGCGCGCAGCAAGACGATGTCCCATGCCGTTTTGGCGCCGTGGGCGTAGGCCAGCGCGCCGGGTGGATCGGAAAAGGCCATGCCGTGACGCAAGATTGCCAGCCGGTCGCGGTCGGCTTTGGACAGGCGCAGGCGGTCCGGCACGTCATCGCCCCCAACGCGGCAAGGCGGCGGATCGGATCGGGCGCGGTATCCTCGGCCGCGATCAAAATAGGCATGAGGCGCGCATCGGCGCCCGGCAGGGTTTGCGCCAGCACGCCAGATTGGGCCATGGCGGCCACCGCGGGGGCGGGATCAGGGGCGGCGAGGAGTTTGAGCATCTCGGTGCCGACGCGCTCGCTTGCGACAGGCGGGCGATGCCGTCCGACAGGGCGGCGCAGGCGGCCAGCCCCTCGGCGTCGATGCCACCCGCTGGGTCGGCATACCAGGCGTGAAAGCGGAAGAAGCGCAAGATGCGCAGGTAATCCTCGGCGATGCGGTCAGCAGGTTGGCCGATGAAGCGCAAGCGGCGCGCGGCCAGATCGGCGAGGCCTTCGCCATTGGGATCGAGTACGCTGCCGTCGGAGGTTGCATAAAGGGCGTTGATGGTGAAGTCACGGCGCGCGGCGTCGTCCTCCAGCCGGTCGGTGAAGGCTATGGTGGCCCGCCTGCCATCGGTGGTCAGGTCGCGGCGCAGCGTCGTGATCTCATAGGGGCGATGGGCCGCGACCAGCGTGACGGTGCCATGCTCGATCCCCGTGGGAACCGCCTTGATCCCTGCCGCCTTGGCCGCGGCGATGACCGCTTCGGGGTGGGCGTCGGTGGTGATGTCGATGTCCGAGACGGACGTTCCGATCAGCCCGTTGCGCACGCAGCCGCCCACGAACCACGCCGCATGGTCAGCGTTGGCGAGTGCGGCCATCACCGCCTCTGTGCCCGGGTCGGTCATCCAGTCCGCGACAAGCTTCATGCCGTCACCCTGTCAGCCAGCGCCTTGAGCATGCGGGCGGTCGCGCCCCAGGTGTAATAGGGGCCGAAGGGCACGACATAGTAGCGGCGCCAGACTCCACGCCAGCGGCGGCGCTCGAATCCGGCAGCGCGCGGGGTCGAGCGTAAAAGGAAAAGGGCAGACAAGGGGGACATGGTTTCACCTCCGGCCACCGCCGGCCAGGATTCGGCTCGTGGCGGCAAACCCCGCTCGATCCGGGCAGGTATGGGGCGATGGGTGTAGCCGGTCATGGTCCTGGCTGGGCAGCTGGCCAGTCAGGTACCAAAAACGATCGCCAGGATCGAGACCGATTTCTTCGCGCGCTTCGCGCAGCGCGGCGGCGGTGGGGTCGGCATCCCCTGCGTCCACCTTGCCGCCGGGAAAGGCGATCTGGCCCGGATGGTGTTTCAGATGCGAGGCGCGTTTGGTCAAGATGACCTGATTGCCGATCACACCGATCAAGACGGCGGCTAAGCTTCAGAACGTAAGCCTCGGGCAAAGATGACTTGCCATCGCGGTTGAGGTCATAGTCCGACGACGGCCGCTGCGGCGCCCGGTCCAGCGCCGCAAGCAACCGGTCAAGATCAGTCGGCGCGGCCATCGCCCCCCTCCGGCGGAAGCTCGGCCTCGAACCCCAGCGTCTTGGGGTCGAATTCGTAATGCGCGCCGCAGAACTGGCAATCGGCGGTGACACGGCCATCGTCGGTCGTCATATGGCCGATGTCGCGGGCGGAATAGATCGACATGGTGTTGCGCACCCGCTCGGCCGAACAGGTGCAGCCGAACTGCACCGGCAAGGCGTCGTAAACGCGCGGCCCTTCCTCGTGAAACAGGCGCAGAAGCAGGTCGGTGGGGCCGATGGTGGGGCCGATCAGCTCCAGATCATCGACGGTGTCGAGCAAGATGTTGGCGCGGTTCCAGTTCTCGCCCTCGTCCGCGTCCAGGAGGTCGGTGGCGGCCAGCAGCCCGTTTTCGCCCGATCCGCCCTCGCCGCCCGCCATCAGCGGCGAGGCCTTGGGCATGTGTTGCAGCATCACACCGCCCGCGCGCCAGCGGGTCGGCTGGCCCGGTTCACGGCTGAGTCCATAGCTGAGCTGGAACCGGGTGGGAAGTTGTTCGGATTGAGCGAAATAGGCCTCGGCGCAGGCCGACGAACGACCCGCCCGCCAAGGGCGTGATGCCCTGATAGGGGTGCTGCCCGCGCCTTGGTCGATCAGGATGGCGAAATAGCCCTTGCCGATCTGGCTGAAAGGCATGTGCTGCCCGGGCGCTCAGCCTGTCCTTGTCGCATAGCTCGAGCATAGGCGCGGGATGCGGGCGGGCGTTTCGGCATCGGCGGGCGCGAAGAAACGGTGGCGACTGTGGCGATCGGCCCGTCCCCGCGCAACTCGGCAGCGACGGATTCCAGCGCAGCTTCATCCAATGTCCGGGCCGATCCAGCGCGCGGTCAAGAGTGCTGCCTCGGCCACCATCGCCTCCACCTCGGGCGGGTAGTCGTGCTGTTCCAGCACCTGGTCGAGCGTGTGATCGAGCCGCGCTACCCGTCCCCGGATGTCGGACAGGTCAAGCTGGAACGGCAATACCGTGTCGTCCCATGCGATCTTGGTCGTCAGGGTCATGTTGGTCATCCTGAATTGCGGATTTTGCGTTTCATATAGGCGCGCGGCCCGCAATCCCAAATCTACAACGCCTTGCCCGCCGCGCCATCATCGCAGACACTGCCCCCAAACGACGGCAGATCGGACGGCAGGCAGATGAACATCCTTTTCGTGCACCAGAATTTTCCGGGCCAATACCGCGAATTGTTCCAGTGGCTGGTGACCCAGGGCGGGCACAAGATCGTGTTCCTGACCCAACGCAAGGGGGTGGCGCAGGTCAAGGGGGCGCAGATCGTGCTCTATGCGCCGCACCATGTTCCGGCAGAGGCCGCCTATGCGCCGACGAAATACTGGGAGGAATGCGTTGGCAATGGTCTGGGCGCGGGGTTCGCGGCCCAAAAGTTGGCGGCGGACGGGTTTCGCCCCGACGTGATCCTTGGCCATGTGGGTTGGGGCGAGCTGACCTTTCTCAAGCAGGTCTGGCCGGATGCGCCGATCATCGGGTTTTTCGAATATTACTTTCTGGCCAACGGCGGATCGGTCGGGTTCGACCCGGAATTCCCGGCCTCCGAGCATGCGCCCTTTCTCATGCATGCGCGCAACGCGGTGAATTTCGCCAATATCCAGACCGTCGATCTGGGCCAGTCGCCCACGCTGTTCCAGCGCGACACGTTCCCGGCAAATTTTCACGACAAGATCTATGTCGAACATGATGGCATCCGGACCGACCGGTTGGTGCCCGACCGCACGGCCTCCGTGCCTTTGGGCCGGTTGGGTCGCTCGGTCACGCGGCAAGACGAGATCTTCACCTACATGGCGCGCAACATGGAACCGACGCGGGGGTTCCACAAATTCATGCGTGCCCTGCCCCATATCCTCGCCGCAAGGCCCAACGCCCGTGCGCTGATCATCGGCGGCAACGAGGTGTCCTATGGGAAGGCCAGTCCCGAAAAGGGCGGCTACCGCGCCGAGATGGAGCGCGAGGTGGGCGACCGCGTGGATTGGAACCGCGTGCTATCTCTCGGAAAGGCGCCTCTATGCCGTCAACAGAAGATCATTCAGTGCCGGGCCGCCACATTCTACCTGACCGCGCCCTTCAGCGCCGTCGCGGTCGAGCATGGAGGCGATGTCGATGGGGGCCACGATCGTCGCTTCGGACACGGCACCCGTGCGCGAGGTGATGACTCATGGCGAAACGGCGATGCTGGTCGATTTCCACGACCATGAGGCGCTGGCCCGTCAAGTGGTCGAGGTGCTGGCGCGCCCCGGCGATGTCGCGCATCTGGGGGGCAACGCACGGGCGCACATGATCGAGCGCTACGATTTCACGACGCGCTGCCTGCCTGCCCATGTGGAACGCATCAACAGCCTCGTGCAGCGGGCCAAGGCCATCGACCCGCCGCGTTGAGGGGCCGCCAGCCTGCGAGGCCGGAGGTCTGGTTCGCCAGCCCGAAGACCGAACCTATAAGGCCGAAGATCGTCTGCGCCGAGGTGATCGGGCTTTCGGTCACAAGTACGAGGTCATCGCCGTGCAGGTGAAAGTTCCTGCGCGGGCTGGAACAGGCTGTCCGGCCGATGTCAGGGCTCCAGCGCGAAGCACCACCTCGACTCGGCTTCGGCTCCACGCCTCTATCGGCGCGCTACCGCGCTTGGTCGGGTATCTGCGACAGGATCAAGACTGCCAAAATCTCGGATCGCTCCCTGCGGCCGTCGACGCCGCCGATGATCCGCCATCGCGCCCAGCGCCGTCACGCATAAGTTCTTGCGTGAACTGGCGGCTGACTTTCGCTGACCGGCGGCGCTTCAGCGCGGACGGTGGAACTGGCGCGCCGGTTCTGCTTCGACGATGACCCGATCGCCGCTTCGGCCAGCAACGCGCACCGAGACCGGGCCGCTGTCATAGAGCCGCTTCGACCGATGCGCTTGCGGATGCTGCCGCCCCGGCGCAGGCGGATCTGCGGATTGACTGGCGGCCGACTCTGGAACACCGCCACCGGCGGCCGACAGGCTCCAGGCACGGCGTAGCTGCGGTCGGGCAGCGGATAGGCGCCGGGCGCGGCCACGCCGCCGACCAGATCGACGGAACTGGTGCGGGCCTTCGGCCAGCATCAGTTGCACCTGTGCCGAGGGCACGACCATGTCGATCTCGTCTTGCAGATGTTCGCGGGCCAGTTGCAGCGTCAGGCCCGAAACCTGCGTGTTGCCGACATAGGGCACGAAGACAGATCCGTCGGGTGCCACGGTCAATGCCTGAATCTGGACCTGCCGCTGCCCGTCCGAGGACAGGAGCGAGTTTTCGTTGCTGTCCCAAATGGTGATTTCCAGCACATCGCCGGGCGCGATCACCTGTGTCCGCGCTCCGCCGCTGGCAGGAAGTCCAGTTCAGCTGCCGCTCGCCGGTCTGCGGCCAGTCGGCAAGCTGTGCCAGAAGGGCGCGGTCAACGGGATAGACGGCGAAATCGGCAATCTCGCCTTGTGCTACGGCGACGATCTCGCGCTCGACAGCTGCGCCACGCGGCAGCTGTTCGCAACCCGCAAGCGCCATCACGGCCGCGAGCACGAGGCCGAAGCCCCTTGATGGTGCACAGAACATCCAACCCCCAGGTCTGACGCATGTCGTGTTGCCACTCACGATACGGTCCCGGGTGACGCGGTCAATGTCGCTCGGTCAGAACGGGCAAAACTGCGCGACTTCTTTGCCATGCGTGTCTGATCGGTCATGCTTTCGCACAGGCCAAGAGGCAACAGGGGTTGCATCCCCGGCGTGAAGCGTGATTCCGTCGCTGCGATCAACGGCGGTGCGGCGTATCATGACCAGACGCGTTCTTTTGACGGGCGGTGCCGGCTACATCGGGTCGCACACCTATGTGGCCTTGGTCGAGGCCGGCTACGAGGTGCTGATTCTCGACAATTTCGCCAACGCCCGCCGCACGGTGCCCGAACGGTTGGAACGGATCACGGGGCGGCCCGTCACCATAGTCGAAGGCGATATCCGCGATGGCGCCGCATTGGCCCGGGTTTTCGGCGACCACGTCGTCGACGCGGTGGTGCATTTCGCGGCGCTCAAGGCCGTCGGCGAGAGCATGGCGCGTCCGCTGGACTATTTCGACGTCAATGTCGGGGGGCTGACAGCGCTGTTGCGCGCGATGGACGGCGCGGGGTGCCGAAGGCTGGTGTTCTCGTCCTCGGCCACGGTCTACGGCGTGCCCGACGAGACTCCGACGCCCGGAAACCGCTCCGTTTCGGGCGATGAACCCTATGCGGCAGAGCCGAAGATTCATGGGCGAAGCAGGTGCTGGAGCTGGCTGGCGCAGCCCGCGATCCCGTCCTGGGCTCATCGGCGTCGTTGCGCTATTTCAACCCGGCGGGCGCGCATCTCTCGGCCCTGATAGGCGAGGACCCGCGCGACATTCCCAATAACCTGATGCCCTTCGTCGCCAAGGTCGCCTCGGGCGAGTTGGAGCGGGTCGCCGTTTTCGGCAACGATTACGACACGCCCGACGGCACCGGCGTGCGCGACTACATCCATGTCGAGGATCTGGCGCGTGGGCATGTGCTGTCGCTGGAAAAGCTGTTCGAGACCGGGCAGGGGCATTGCGTGAACCTTGGGACGGGCACGGGCTATTCGGTTCTGGAGGTGATCGCCGCCTATAAGCGAGCCTGCAACCGCGACCTGCCCTACACGATCACGGCGCGCCGCCCGGGCGACGTGCCGACCGCTGTCGCCTGCGCCGACCAAGGCCCGCCGAGGTGCTGGGCTTTCGCACCGAGAAGACGCTGGACGAGATGTGCGCCAGTATCGGCTGGCAGCTGGGTTGGCTGACCAGCCAGCCAAGGGCAGGTATGACGCGGACAGCATTGGTCACCGGATCGGCCGGCTTCATCGGCTATCATCTGTGCGCCCGGCTTCTGTCCGAGGGCTGGCAGGTGATCGGCGTCGATGCGATGACCGATTACTACGATGTCGAGCTCAAGGAACGGCGGCAGTCGATGCTGCTGCGCAGATCTCCGGCTTCCGCGCCGTCAACGACCGGATCGAGGTCCCGGGCCTGCTGCATGGGCTGATGGCGGACGCACGGCCCGATGCCGTCATCCATCTCGCTGCGCAGGCCGGTGTGCGCTATTCGATCGACGCGTCCCGAAACCTATGTCGAGGCCAACCTGATCGGCACCTTTCGCCTGCTCGAGGCGATGCGGGCCTTTCCGCCCGCCCACAGCCTGCTGGCATCAACCTCAAGCGTCTACGGCGCCAACACCGACCTGCCCTATGCGGAAACGGCCAAGGCAGACACGCAGATGTCGTTCTATGCCGCGACCAAAAAGGCCAACGAGGCGATGGCCCACAGCTACGCCCATCTCTACGATCTGCCGACAACGATGTTCCGCTTTTTCACCGTCTACGGGCCATGGGGACGGCCCGACATGGCGCTGTTCAAGTTCACCAAGGCGATCCTCGAAGGGCGGTCCATCGACGTCTACAACCACGGCGACATGAGCCGGGATTTCACCTATGTGACCGATCTGGTCGACGGGATCGTCCGGCTGATCGACGCGGTCCCGGTGCGGCCAGCGACAGCGGCGGACGTGCCCGAGGGCGACAGCCTCAGCCCGGTCGCACCCTTCCGGATCGTGAACATCGGCAATTCGGACAGCGTGCGCCTGACCGCCTTCATCGAGGCGATCGAGGCGGCGACGGGCATGATGGCCGAAAAGAACTTCATGGAGATGCAGCCCGGCGACGTGCCCGCGACATGGGCCGATGCCAGCCTGCTGCAGAACCTGACCGGCCATCGCCCGCAGACGCCTGTCGCGATCGGCGTGGCGCGTTTCGTCGAATGGTATCGGGACTATTACCGCGTCTAAGACGTGATCGTGCAACACGTGCAAGTTTCTGTGCGCTGAAGCACCTAAGTAACGGTCAGTTCCTGAAAGCGTGAATTGAAGCAAGGGTTGGGAAAACCCATCTCCAGTCCACAGACAATTTCAGGAAAGGACAGACAGATGACCCGGATCGCCCTTATCGCGCTTCTGGCCGGCATCGTCGCCGCCCCCGCCATCGCTGCCACGACCCTTGAGGTCACGGTTTCCGATCGCGGGGCGCAGACGTCGCATTCGCCCGAGGCACAGCGCATCTTTGCCGAGCTGGCAGCAGAAGGAAAATAGTACTGCCGCGCGCCATGGGTTTGCCGTGGCGGGCTTTCGCTTGTCAGGCGAGGCCCGCGCGCAGGCAATCGTGGATGTGCAGCAGGCCCACCGGCCGCATCGCAGCGTCGACTGCAAACAGCGCCGTGATGCGGTTGGCCGACATCACCGCCATCGCTTCGGCCGCCAGATCCCCGGGCGCGATGACACGGGGGCTGCGCGTGGCGACCTGACCGGCCGTCCGGTCCATCAGATGCGCGATGTTGCGTCTGAGGTCGCCGTCGGAAATGACGCCCACCAGCCGGTCGTCCTGCACCACGCCTGCGATGCCAAAGCTTTTCTCGCTCATCACGATCAGCGCCTCGGGCATCGGCATGTCGGCGGACACCAAGGGCAGCGCGTCACCGCTGTGCATCAGTTGCGCCACCTTGGACAGTTGCGCGCCCAGTTTGCCACCGGGATGAAAGGTGCGGAACTGTTCGGGGAGGAACCCCCGCCGTTCCATCGTGGCAACCGCCAGCGCATCACCCAAGGCCAGCGTCAGGGTCGTCGAGGTCGTCGGTGCCATGCCGATCACGCAAGCCTCGGGCGCCTGCGGCAGGACCAGCCGGTAATCGGCGGCCTGCATCAGCGTGCTGTCGGCCCGGCCCGAAATCGCCACCATCGGAATCGCGAAGCGGGCCACATGGGCGACCATGTCGCGCAGTTCCGCCGTCTCGCCGGAATTGGAGATCAGGATCGTCAGATCGCCCGGTGTGACCATGCCCAGATCGCCGTGACTGGCTTCTGCCGGATGGACAAAAGCCGAGGGCGTGCCGGTGGAGGCGAAGGTGGAGCTGATCTTGCGGGCCACATGCCCAGATTTGCCTATCCCCGACAGGATCACCCGGCCTTTGGTGGTCAGAATCGCCTCGACGGCAGGTGCGAAATCCTCGGGCAGGGCGTCGGCCATTGCGGTCACGGCCTCCCCCTCGGTCCTCAGGACACGGGCGGCGGTGGCGCGGATGGCGGCAATCTGATCGTCGGTCATGGCTTTCCCCTAGCGCAAGGTGCAGGCCTTGGCGAGAGGGGGGATTTCGCGGCGCGTGCGCCTCTGGCACAAGGGGTCGACCAAGCGGAGACTACGATGAACCGACGTTTCGGAAGCCAACCCGACCCGGGCCGCCCCTACACGCCCCGCCCCGGCGTCTATGCCGTGATCGCGGCGGGCGACGGCATCCTTGCCACCTTTCAGGAAGAGCCGCGCCCGGAACTGCAATTGCCCGGCGGCGGTACTGACCTCCGGCGAGCAACCCCTGCGCGCGCTGCATCGCGAGGTGCTGGAGGAAACCGGCTATGCCATCCATTCGCCCCGGCGGCTGGGGATGTTCCACCGCTACACCTACATGCCGGAATACGATCTTTTCGCGCAAAAGCAGTGCCACATCTATCTGGCCGAGCTTGGCCCCCGCCGCGGCGATCCGACCGAACCGGGTCACACGGCGGTCTTCCTGCCCTGGGATGTGGCGGCCGAGCGTCTGGCGGAAGTCGGGCGACCGGGCATTTCCCTGGCGGCTGGTGATGGATCTTTACTGCGCGCCCATGGGCCAGCAGCGCCGCGACCTCATCGCGTGCGGGCATCGAGGCAGCGGTGCCGGGCTTGGTCACCGACAGGGCCGCCACGGCGGTGGCAAAGCGCAGCGCCTCTGTCCAAACAACCCTTCCCTCGGCCAGCGCGGCGTCGCAAACCCGCCGTTGAACGCATCGCCCGCACCCGTCGTGTCCACGACCGGGCCTGCCTGCATCGGCGCCACGGCGCGCGCGCCATCGGCATTCTACGACGACCGCGCCAGCGCCACCCAGCGTCACGATCACTGCGCGGCGCACGCCTTGCGCCAGTAGTGCCTGAGCCGCCCGTATCGCCGATGGCAGGTCGGTTACAGCGATGCCGGTCAGCGCCTCCGCCTCATGCTCGTTCGGGGTCAGGTAGTCGCACAGCGCCAGCGTGCCGTCCGGCAGGGCCGCCGCCGGGGCCGGGTTGAGGATGGTCACGGCCCCGCCCTCGGCTGCGATCTGCAGGAACCGGAGCGCCGCAGCCATCGGCTGTTCCAGTTGAGTCATGGCCAGTTTCGCCCCGGCAATGGCCTCCGCCTCCGCCTCCACATCGGCCGGACTGACGCCGCCGCCGCACCTGGGCTGATGACGATGGCGTTCCGGCCTTGGCTCACCTCGATGAAGATGCCGGCCGCGCCGGTCGCCCGTTCCGCATCGATGATCGCCAGGGACTGCACGCCGGCCTCGGCCCAGACCGTGCGGCCCATCGCCCCGAAGGTGTCATCGCCGATCCGGGTCAGAAAACCCACGCGCCCCCCGGCCTTGGCCGCAGCCACAGCCTGATTGGACCCCTTGCCGCCAGGGCCGAGGGTGAAGCCGGTGCCGATCAGCGTCTCGCCCAGCTTGGGCAGGCGGTCGCAGCGAAAGGCGGCATCGGCGACAAAGACGCCAAGGATCACGATGTCTGGGGGCATGGGGCGCGCGGTCTCCGGCAGGGGTGTCAGCCTTCAGCCTACCGGCCTCGCGATCACCCCGCCAGTGGCCCTTGCGCCAGGTGGGATGGCGGGGAAGATTGGCATCCGATCCAGAAGGGGAGCAGCCCATGAACATAGCCCATTGGCTGGAGCGCAGCGCGCAGGCAACGCCCGACAGCCTCGGCGCTGATGCGGGGTGGCGTTGTGGTGGAGAGTCTATGGCGGCTTTCACGCCCGCGCCGCTGCGCCTGCCGGGGCTCTTGTGGGCAGGGGGATCGTGCCCGGCGATAGGGTGGCGATCTTCGCCGGCGAATTCGCCCCGAGTATCTCATCGCCTTCTACGGCATCTGGATGGCAGGCGGCGCCGCCGCCGTTCCGATCAACGCGAAACTCCACCCCAAGGAAGCGGCGTTCATCTTGCAAGACAGCGGCGCGCGGCATGTTTTCATTGGCGCGGAGCTTGTCCTTGATCTGGCCGCCGAGGCCGAACTGCCCACAACCGTGCTGGAAGCGGAGCCCTTCGCCGCTATGATCCGCGGCGCGCCCGCCCCAGCTGCCGACCGCGGGCCAAGCGATCTGGCGTGGCTTTTCTACACGTCGGGCACCACCGGGCGGCCAAAGGGCGTGCGGATAACCCATGGGATGCTGGCGGCCACCGCTCTCTGCTACCCGGTCGACGTCGATCCCGTCAGCCCGCAAGATGCTGCCCTCTACGCTGCCCCGATGAGCCATGGCGCGGGCATCTACGCCCCGATCCATGTCAAGATGGGCGCGCGCCACATCGTGCCGCCCTCGGGCGGGTTCGACGCAGGCGAAGTGCTGGATCTGTCACAGGCCCTCGGCCCCACCTCGATGTTCATGGCGCCCACCATGGTCCGCCGCCTCACCGATGCCGCCAAGACCAGCGGCCAGCGCGGCGACGGCATCCGCACCATCGTCTATGGCGGCGGCGCGATGTACCGCGCCGATATCGAGGAGGCAGTGGACTGGTTCGGCCCGAAATTCGTGCAGATCTACGGGCAGGGCGAATGCCCCATGGCGATCACGGCGCTGTCGCGCGCCGATGTAGCGAACCGCGCGCACCCAAGGTGGCGCGAGCGTCTCGCTTCCGTCGGACGGGCGCAAAGCCTGGTCGAGGTCGCCATCGCGGACGCGCAAGGTGCCAAGCTGCCGCCGGGCGAGATCGGCGAGATCATGGTGCGCGGCGCCCCCGTCATGCCGGGCTATTGGCAAAACCCGGAGGCGACGGCGAAAACGCTGCGCGATGGCTGGCTGATGACCGGCGACATGGGCCATCTCGACCCCGACGGCTACCTGACGCTCGCCGACCGCTCCAAGGATGTCATCATCTCGGGCGGCAGCAACATCTACCCCCGCGAGGTGGAGGAGGCGCTGCTGACCCATCCGTCCGTCCACGAGGTCTCGGTCGTCGGCCGCTTGTCGCCGGAATGGGGCGAAGAGGTGGTGGCCTTCGTCGTGCCCGCCCCCGGCGCCACCCTCGACCCCGCCGCCCTCGATGCCCATTGCCTGACGCAGATCGCCCGGTTCAAGCGGCCCAAAGCCTATCTCGCCCTGCCCGAGTTGCCTAAAAACAACTACGGCAAGGTGCTCAAGACCGACCTGCGCCGCCGCCTGCAAGATGTGCCCTGACACCCCTCGCTTCTCTGTTTTGGAAATATCCCGGGGGGAGGCGCCGCAGGCGACGGAGGGCAGCGCCCCCTGTGCCGGTGCGGCTCGGGCACAATCGCCGCCAAACGCGCGCCGCGCCTTGTTCCGTCGCAAGGCGCAGCCTACATCGCCTCCCATGAAACGCTTCATTCCGTTCATCGCAAAAGACCCTGTCGTCTCTGTCGTCACGCTGTCGGGCGTCATCGCCGCGTCGAGCCGGGGCGGCACGCTCAGCGACAGCGCGCTCGCCCCCGCGATCGAACGGGCATTTGCCAAGGGCAAGCCCGCTGCCGTGGCGCTGGTCCTCAACTCCCCGGGCGGCAGCCCCGCGCAATCCTCGCTGATCGCCGCGCGCATCCGGCGGCTGGCCGATGACAAAAAGATCCCGGTCCATGCCTTTGTCGAGGATGTGGCAGCCTCGGGCGGCTATTGGCTGGCCTGTGCCGCTGATGACATCTGGATCGACGAAAGCTCGGTCGTAGGCTCCATCGGGGTGATCTCGGCGGGTTTCGGCCTGCACGAGGCGATCGCGCGGATCGGCGTCGAGCGGCGCGTTTATACCGTCGGGCAGGACAAATCCATGCTCGACCCGTTCCGCCCCGAGCGCGCGGAAGATGTGGAGCGCCTCAAGGGCATTCAGGCGCAGATCCATGAGGCCTTCATCGGCCACGTGAAGGCCCGACGTGGTGCTCGGTTGGTTGGCGACGACCTGTTCACCGGCGAATTCTGGGTGCGGCCAGCAGGCTGTCGATCTGGGGCTGGCCGACGGCATCGGGCATATCAAACCCAAGATGAAGGCGCTTTACGGCGACAAGGTGCGGTTTGCGCGTCTATGGGCCGAAGCGCGGCTTGTTCCAGCGGTTCGGCGCGCAGCCTCATCGCAGAGCTGACCGGGGCCAGTTCGAAGATCGCGCGGCCTATGGCGCGGTATGGCCTGACGTGATGCTCAAGATCGTCACCCTGTTTCTGATCGGCATGGCGGTTCTGGCGATGTTCGGGCGCTATGCGCATGCCGCGCATCGGCGCGCAAGAGGCGACCGGGCGCGCGGCTTGCCGAAGCCGCGCCTTTGCCCCGAAGTGCGGGCGCTACAACCTCGCAGCGGCGGCCCCTGCCGCCATTGCACCAAAGGACAGGGCTGACATCGTGATCCTTGAATTCGTCTATGCCGGCCTTGGGCTGATCATTCTTCTGCTGGCCGGCGATACCCTTGTGAAAGGGGCGGTGAACCTCAGCCTGCGGCTGGGCATCCCAGCGCTGATCGTCAGCCTGACGGTGGTGGCCTTCGGCACCTCGGCGCCCGAGTTGCTGATTTCCGTCAAGGCAGTTCTGGACGGCGTGCCGGGGCTGGCGCTGGGCAATGTGATCGGGTCGAACACCGCAAATGTCCTGCTGATCCTCGGCATCCCCGCGATGATCTTCGGTATCGCGGCGGGCAGCGACACCAGCCGCAGTTTCCTGATCATGATCGCAGGCACGGTTCTGTTCATCGCGCTCGGGTTTCTGGGACCCTATCGCTGGTGGTCCGGTCTGATCCTTGTGGGCGCGCTTGCGCTGATCTTGATCGACAGCGCGCGGGCCGCGCAGGCGCATCGCCGCGCCGCGAACGGTGCCCCGCCCCCCGAGGACGAGGAGGTGCTGGAAGAGGCCGACCCTGACATGCCGTGGTGGAAGGTCCTGCTCTATCTGGCGCTGGGTCTGATCGGCCTGCCGATCGGGGCGGACCTGCTGGTCGACAGTTCGATCGTCATCGCGCAAGCCTATGGCGTCAGCGACACAGTGATCGGCCTGACGCTGGTGGCGGTGGGCACCTCGCTGCCGGAACTGGCCACGACCGTTATGGCGGCCCTGCGCAAGCATTCCGATGTGGCGTTGGGCAATGTCATCGGGTCCAACATGTTCAACCTCTTGGGCATCATCGGCGTTGCGTCGCTGATCGGGCCCATCCCCGTCGATCCGGCGCTGTTGCGGCTGGACGTCTGGGTGATGCTTGCCGCCTCGCTGGTGCTGGCGCCCTTCGTCTTCCTGCGCTGGTCGATGGGCCGTCTGGTTGGCGTGGTCTTCACCGCGCTCTATGTCGCCTATCTCGTGACGCTGCTGGCGTAAGGAGGCGGGCAATGACGGCATTGGTGACAGGCGCGGCGCGGCGTCTTGGCCGGGCGATGGCGCTGGATCTGGCGCGCGCGGGTCATGACGTGGCGATCCATTATTCCGGCAGCGCCGACGAGGCCGCCGAGGTGGCCGAGGCGGTGCGCATCATGGGCCGCCGCGCCGTGACGCTGCAGGCCGATCTGACCGTCGAGGCCGACATGCAGGCGCTGCTGCCGCGCGCGGCGGAGGCGTTGGGGGGGCCTGTCACCGTGCTGGTCAACAACGCTTCGATCTTCGAATACGACAATCTGACCACCGCCACCCGTGACAGCTGGGACCGGCATCTGGAATCGAACCTGCGCGCGCCCTTCGTGCTGACGCAGGCGCTGGCGGCACAAGTTCCCGACCCGCTGCCCGATGACAGCGGCGAACCGGTCGCGTCTGGCCTTGTCATCAACATGATCGACCAGCGCGTTCTGAAACCGACGCCGGAATTCATGACCTATACCATTGCCAAGATGGCGCTTTGGGCCCTGACCCGCACCTCCGCGCAGGCGCTGGCGCCGCGGGTGCGCGTCAATGCCATTGGCCCCGGCCCAACGCTGCAGGGTGCGCGCCAGTCGGCCGAGCATTTCGCTGGCCAGCGCGCGGCGACCCTTTTGCAGCGCGGTGCAGACGCGCAGGGCATCTGCGACGCGCTGCGCTATTTCCTGACGGCGCGGGCGGTCACGGGGCAGTTGATCTGCGTGGACGGTGGCCAGCATCTTGCCTGGCAGACCCCCGATGTGCTGGGCGTCGAGTAAGGCACACCGGCTAGCCAACTTGACTTTTCCACCGGGCCGCGCCGTGTAAAGCTTTTGTTAAATCCGGGTAACATGGGTGTGACTGGTGGATTTTTGCAAAAAAATACTCTTATATAACAGTGAATTACATATGTGCCTAAAAAGTGGGCAAACCATAGAACCAGCCCCAGAACAAGGAAAATTTCACCTCGCCCCGAAGTTCTCCGCAAGCTTATCCACAGGTTTGGTGGATACCTGACCTCTTGATCCGGCTCCCGATCCGTTGCAGCGAGTGGAGGAATCGAGAAAGACCCGCCCGACATGCCTGACACGCCCAAAACCAGTCCCGAAACCGGGCATGAGGTCATCCAAGGCTATCTAAAGACGCTCGACAATTCGCCGGGCGTCTACCGCATGCTCGATGAGCAATCGCGCGTTCTATACGTGGGCAAGGCCCGCGCGCTGAAAAAACGGGTAGCCAATTACGCCAAGCTCCACGGCCACAGCCCCCGCATCGCGCGAATGATCCGCGAAACCGCCTCGATGATGTTCCTGACCACGCGCACGGAGACCGAGGCGCTGCTTCTGGAACAGAACCTGATCAAGCAGCTGAAACCGCGCTACAACGTGCTCCTGCGCGACGACAAGTCATTCCCGAATATTCTCGTCAGCCGCACCCACACCTTTCCGCAGATCAAGAAGCATCGCGGTGCCAAGTCGGAAAAAGGGGAATATTTCGGCCCCTTCGCCAGCGCGGGCGCAGTGAACCGGACGCTGAACCAGTTGCAGCGCGTGTTCTTGCTGCGCAATTGCACCGATGCGACCTTTGAGTCCCGGACGCGGCCCTGCCTGCTTTACCAGATCAAGCGCTGCTCGGCGCCCTGCACCGGCTACATCACGCCCGCCGATTACGCGGCCTCTGTCAGCGACGCGATGCGGTTCCTCAAGGGCGACAGCACCGAACTGCAAGAACAGCTTGCCGCCCAGATGGCCACCGCCTCCGAGGCCATGGAATTCGAACGCGCCGCCGCGCTCCGCGACCGGATCCGCGCGCTCACCAATGTGCAATCTGCCCAAGGCATCAACCCGCGCGGTGTGCGCGAGGCCGATGTGATCGCGCTCCATATGGAAGGCGGGCAGGCCTGCGTGCAGGTCTTCTTCATCCGCGCCAACCAGAACTGGGGCAACAAGGATTACTACCCCCGCATCGGCCCCGACATCGACGAGCCCGAGGTGCTGGAGGCGTTCCTTGGCCAGTTCTACGACCAGCAGGACCCGCCGCCGCAGATCATCCTGAGCCATCAGATCGACAACGCCGACCTGATGATCGACGCACTGAGCCAGAAGCTGGGCCGCAAGGTCGAACTTCTTGTGCCCCAGCGCGGTGAAAAGGCCGAACTGATCGACGGCGCCCTGCGCAATGCACGAGAAAGCCTTGCCCGCCGCTTGGCCGAAGGACAGGCGCAGGGCAAGCTTCTGGCCGGGCTGGCCGAGGCCTTCGATCTCGATACTGCACCCCGCCGGGTGGAGGTCTATGACAACTCCCACATCCAGGGTGCACATGCCGTAGGGGCAATGGTGGTGGCAGGGCCCGACGGCTTCCTGAAATCGCAATACCGCAAGTTCAACATCCGCGGCGACGACCTGACTCCCGGCGACGATTTCGGCATGATGAAAGAGGTGCTGACCCGCCGCTTCCAGCGCCTGATCAAGGAAGACCCGGATCGCGAGTCCGAGGCGTGGCCCGATCTGCTGCTGATCGACGGGGGTGCGGGGCAAGTGTCGGCGGTGAAGCAGATCATGGACGATCTGGGCATCGACGATGTGCCCTTCATCGGTGTTGCCAAGGGTATCGACCGCGACCTTGGCAAGGAGGAATTCCACCGCCCCGGCCAGCCGGTCATGGCCCTGCAACGCAACGATCCCGTTCTTTATTTCATCCAGCGCCTGCGCGACGAGGCGCACCGCTTCGCCATCGGCGCGCACCGCGCCAAACGGTCCAAGGCGGTCAGCGCCACGCCGCTCGATGACATCGCGGGCGTGGGCGCCACCCGCAAGCGCGCGCTGCTGGCCCATTTCGGCAGCGCCAAAGCCGTGAGCCGTGCCAATCTGTCGGATCTGACCGCGGTCGACGGGATCAACGAGGCGCTCGCGCAGAAGATCTACGACCATTTTCACGCACGCGGGTAGGGCCCTGACGAGAACGGTCCGTTCGCGCCCCTGACGACGGATTGCGCCGGGCGGCGGGTTTCAATCGCGGTCTGCCCCATTTCGCTTCGATCATTCATCACGATCCATCGCTGGCGCGCGGACATACATCGCGGCCGCTCGATCAGATAGCCTCCAAGCTCCAAAAATCCCAGTCATTTCAGGATTTTCACAGGTCAGGACCGCAGCGGTTTCCTGACCGGACCGGCATCCCATCGCCACCCAGCCAGCCTCCATCCCCCGGGGCTGTGGCCCTGCCGATCCGCGATTGGCACAGCCTTTGCAATCCATCCCTCGAGTTCGAACCTCGGCCCGACCGGCCCGGAGCGAGCTGCGCGTGAGACGTATCGCCAGAAGGGCAGGACCATGGGATTTGCAGTTCATAACCTCAGTCTGAACACTTGGGCGCCGAGCGGCGAGCATGTTTCGTCGACCTTGTTCCAGACCAATGTCGTGCAGACCTCGAACACCGGATCGCCCTGGTTCGCAGGCAATGACGAAAACCCGCTGGGCATACCGACCGACGGCACGCAGACCGCGCTGGATCACTTCGGTATCGAGATGGTTCGCTTTCCGGGCGGCGAAACCAACGCGGTCTTTTCCAAAGGGATGATGATCGACGGTGCCCTGTCGCAGAACGTGGTCAACATGCTGAGTTTCGCGGCCGAGGCGGGCATTTCCGTCAACATGGTGGTCCCCGTGGAAACCCCTGATGGGTTCGCTCGCGCTGAGTTCCTTGACCAGATGACGCAATTCGCCGCTGCGCTCGAAAAGGATTTTCCCGGGGTGGTCCGCTCCTTTGAACTTGGCAATGAATACTGGGGCGGTCGTGTCGCCTTCGACAGTTCGCTGGAATTCGAATACGGCATGAACGCCGGTGAGGTCGCCGTCGCCCTGTCCGCCGGGATGCAGATGGCGGGCTATGACGCGCAGGTGTTCTTGCAGGCCGCGGGCAATCTGCGCGGCAGTTTCGGTAACGACCTCGACAGGGCCAATGGCGATATTCAGGACGGGTTCGAGCAGGTGCATGGAGCGATGGATGCGCTCGACGGGATCATCCGCAACACCTACTGGCGGTCCGCGGATCTGGACGGGTTCGAAAACAGTTCGGGCATCTTCGGCGAGGACCGCGGCCTTGGGCAGAACCTGGAAGGTGGCAAGAACAACTGGGAAGACTGGATCGGCCGCGACCTCGTGAAGATGGTCGGTGAATACAACATCAACAAGAATATCGCTCTGGGCGAAAAGGGCGTCGACATCGGCATTCACGGTGCGTCCTACATGCTGGAACATGTGGCCAATATGGTCGAGGCCGGGGTGGATCAGGCCTTCCTCTGGCCGATCACCCATAACACGCAAAACGCCCTGCTGTTCCGCGACGAGCAGGTGACGACCCAGACGGTTCATGGGATGGCCATTTCCACGAACACGACCCGCGCCGCCATGATCGACCTGTTGCGCCAGACAGTCTCATCCCATGAGCTTGTCAGGACCGACTGGTCCATCGCATCAGAGTTGAACAGCCCATCCAACAGTGTTGAAGTCACCCTGTTCGAAGGCGCGGCCGAGGACACCGCCAGCGGTCTGAAAGAGCAGATCGCATTCTTGTCGTCGCGGTCGGCGGAAGCCATGGTGCTGGAAGTCGACCTATCCGGGTTCGTGACGGATTTCGCCCAGATCCGTGCGACCTCGATCTTCTACGAGGAAGAGGGCGGCAACCTGCGGGACGCCATCGTTTCCGAGATCACGCCAACCCGGATCGGGGATGAAGCCGCGTTCACGGTCACATTGCGCCCGTTCGAAGTGGTTCAGTTCATTTTTTCCTCCGAAGAGATCGAAGAGCCGGTCAAGGTCACAACCATCGCCGAGACCGATGTTGTTCTCCCGATCGAGGAAACGGACCAGCCCGAGCCGCTCAGCACCCCGGACCCCCTTCGGTTGCGCGGCACCGATCAGTCCGAAACGCTTTTGGGTGGGCAGGGTGATGACGTGATCTTTGCGCTTGCAGGGCATGATCACATTATCGCAGGCGCCGGGAATGATTTCGTGCGCGGTGGCGCCGGGAATGATCTGATCGAGGGCGGGCGCGGGGCGGATACACTGTTCGGCGATCTGGGTCGGGACACGCTCTTGGGCGGAGCGCAGGGCGACTACCTCGATGGCGGCTACGGCGATGACGTTCTGAACGGTGGGTCCGGCAGCGACACGTTGATCGGTGGCTTTGGGGCCGACCGTTTCGTGCAGGGCAATTTCGACCGTGGCTTCGACCTTATCCTTGATTTCGAGGTCGGCGTCGACACTCTGAGTTTCGAGAACGTCGGCTTCACCGGTCCGGAAGGTTTGCGACTGATCGGCTACACCCATGACGACACCCCCTCGACGCTGATCCGTTTCGTCGATGCGAATGGCGTGCTCGACAAATCGCAGGGCGGCATTGTCCTGAGGGGTGTCGAACCGTCGGAGCTCGATCCCGAGAGTTTCGAATATCCGCCCGAACCTGCCCCGATGCGCGATGTCAGCCGTGTCTTGGACGGGTTCGAGCATTTTCCCGAACTCCATTCCCTTCTGCTGGCCTACAAAGGCGAGCCGCAAGAGATGGAGCAAGAGGATCTGGACGAGGATGCCTTTGGGCTGGAGGTTTGATCTATTCCCTCTCAGCTGCGCCCGCGCTACACGTTTCGTATGCGCTGGACCTTGCCAAACATCCTGACCGTCGCCCGCATGATCGCGGCCCCCATGGTGGGGTTGGTGTTTCTGGTCTTGCCTCGACCCTTTGCGGATTGGGTCGCCATGATCTTGTTCCTCTCGGCCTCGCTAACCGATTATGTCGACGGCTATCTTGCGCGCGCGTGGAACCAGATCAGCCGGCTTTGGTGCCATGCTCGACCCGATCGCCGACAAGGCGGTGGTGGTGATCGCGCTGGCGGTCTTGCTGGGGGTGCATGGCATCACGGCCTGGACCTTGATCCCGGTGGTGGCGATTTTGTTCCGCGAGGTCTTCGTCTCGGGTCTACGGGAATTTCTCGGACATCAGGCGGGGACATTAAAGGTCACGCCGCTGGCGAAATGGAAGACGATGGTTCAGATGATCGCCATCACCATGCTGTTCGCATGGGGGCTGTTCGACCACTATTTCATCATGCAGACGTTCGGCATGAACGGTGCCATCGTGTCGGGCATCCTGAACGGCGACATTCCCGACAGCGTCGGGTTGATCTGGAAATACAACGGGCTCATGCTGACCTCGTATGGCGGCCTTGTGGTTGCCTATGGCTGGGCAGCTGGCCTGACGCTCGTCACCGGCTTTGACTATTTCCGCAAGGCGCTGCCCTATCTGAGAGACCCGGCATGACATTGCAGATCCGCTATTTCGCCTGGATGCGCGAACGCGTCGGCACCGCGACCGAAAGCATCGAGACCGAGGCCGCCACGGTGGCCGAGCTGATCGCCGAGCTTAGCGCGCGCGACGAAGGCTATGCGCTGGCCTTTTCCGATATCGCCGCGATCCGGGCAGCGGTCGACCAGACCCTCGTCGACATGGACGCCAGCCTTGAGGGCGCGCGTGAGGTGGCGTTCTTTCCGCCGATGACCGGGGGTTAAGGCGATGATCGTGCCGGTCCGCGTGCAACAGGATGCCTTCGACATGGGGGCAGAGCTGAATGCTTTTGCCGCGCGGGTAACCGGGGCCGGTGCCGTCGTCAGCTTTTCGGGCATCACCCGCGATCTGGAAGGCGGCAATCTGCAGGTGATGGAGATAGAGCATTTTCCCGGCATGACGGAAAAGGCGCTGGCCGACATCCGCGAGCAGGCCATCGCCCGCTTCGGTTTGGCCGATGCGATGATCCTGCACCGCCATGGCCGCCTCGGTCCTGCTGATCCGATCATGATGGTCGCCACGGCCGCGCGCCACCGCGCCGATGCCTTCGCCGGAGCAGAATTCCTGATGGACTATCTGAAATCCCGGGCGCCGTTTTGGAAAAAGGAAGTCACCGCCGAAGGCGCCATGTGGGTCGCGGCACGGGACGAAGACGAGCATGCGCTGGCGCGATGGACAGCCGGGGGCTGACCTCTCCTGATCGTTGCTTCCAAGATGCGGCAGGTGCACCGGCACCGGTGAGGCCAAAGTCCCCTGCGCCTATTGCGACAGGTCACTCCTGCCGCTGGCTCATCCGCTCGATGTAGACCCGCAATTCTTCCGTCTCATGGCGTGCTTCGCGCAGACCGTCCATCGCGGCGCGCAGTTCCGCTTCGGTCTGGCTCAACTGCCCGGTCAGTTCCGCCTCGCGCTGCTGCAGATAAGCGATGGCCTGATCGCGGGTTTCCTCGGCATCATGGAGCGCCTTGGCCAAAGCCTCCATCTCGTTGAGGTCCGCGCTTGAGACCTGGTTGAAGCGCGCCACCAGCCAATGCGCCAGCCAGCCCAGAATGAAGGCCAGAAAGAGGATGATCGCTATGACGATGACGAACTCGATCCGGTTCATTCGCTGTCTTCCTGTGTTGCCGCCTCGGCGGCCGCCTCGAGCACGCTGTCCGGGCGGGGGAGGGGCCGGGTTGTGGCCGTGATGGCCCCGTCGCCGGTTTCGTCTATCACCTCTTCGCTTACTCTCCGTGGCACCGTCATCTGTGCTGACAGTTCCCCCCGCCAGCAGACGGAATTCGATACGGCGGTTCTGCTCGCGGCCCTCTTCCGTCTCGTGTCGAGGCTATGGGGCGCGGTTTCGCCATAGCCCTGCGCAACAAGATTGGACACCAGCACGTTGCGCGCCAGCAGGCCATTCAGCACCGCATCCGCGCGCGACTGGCTGAGGTTGAGGTTCATTTCGTCGCGGCCCTGGCTGTCTGTATGGCCGCTGATTTCCATCCGCACATGGCGACAATCGGGCAGGACCTCGGCGATGCGGTCCAGAACGCGCCCGGCGGCCCCGTTGATCTCCACCGAACCGGGGTCGAAGGTGATCTTGCCCTCGGCCTGGATCGCCTCGATCCGTGCCACGCATTGTTCGGGTGTCAGTTGCGAGGCGACCGGATCGAGCGATTCCTCGTAGCTGACCTCCAGATCAAAGGCGGCGGCCTGCCCCAGTTCCTCGGTCAGCAGGCGCGTCAGGTCCGATATGGCCTCGGTGTTGCCGGTCTGGCCGCGCAGAACCAGCGTCTCGGGTTCCAGCGTCATCGTGCCGTCGTGCAGCATCGACAGCGCCTGCAGACCCGCCATCGCCCGAACTGACCAGCCTTCGGGCAGGTCGTCGACCGACCTTGTGGCGATATCGGTCCGGGCCGCACCGAACAGCGCGCGGGCATAGGCTTCGACCGAGCGACCGACCGGCCCCTCGGGCAGGCGTCCGCGCAGCCGCACCTGCCCATCATCGGTCAGCGTGGCGATGAACCGGGCCGGTCCCGTGCTGGCGGGCGTGCCATTGGTCTGCACCTCAGGCAAGATCCCTTGCAACGAGAAGACGCCCGGCAGGGCCGCGTCCAGCTCACCGATCACGCGGTCGAATTCGTCTTGTTCGGTTCCCTCCGCCGCAATGAAGGTCACATCGGCATCGGAAAAGGCGATGGTGCCGACACCCAGATCGGCAAGCGCCTCGATCCCGCTGATGACGGCATCGGCCCATTGCGGCGACGGGACGCCCAGACCGATCTGGCAGGTCAAAAGCCCCTCGGCCCCGGCGGCCGCAGCGGCGGCGATGATGCGGTTGCGCGCCTCCAGCGTGTCGGCGGTGCAGGTCTCGAACCGCGCACCGTTGGCGTCCATGGCAAAGCGCAGGACAAAGGGGGTCACCACCGGGCGGGGTGCGGAAATATCAAGGATCACCGTCACGCCTTGCGGTTGCCCGCGTTCGAGCGTCGCCAGAAAGCGCGCGCGCTGTTCCGCGCTTTCGCTGATCGCCTGCACCTCGACCCGGTTGGCATAAACCGTCACCTTGGACCGGGGCAGTTCCTGCAGCGCGCGCAGCCCGTAGTCCAACGCCGCCTCCCATGTCTCGGGGACCGGGAAATCCGCGGTTTCGACCAGATTGGCGACCTCGCCACCATTGGCGATCCCGGCGATGGCGGCATTGATCGGGTCAAGGCCGGTTTCTGCAGGCACAAGGCCGATGACCTGAATGCCGGTGGGGGTGCGCAACACATCCACCGAGAACCGTGGCGGGGCGGCGGCATCGCGGCGGGCGATTTCAATCCGGTTGATCACGCGATCCGCGTCGATGATGGCACCCGCCCGGCTGGCGGCGCGAAAGGCCGCGGCCTCGCTGGGGGCAGTGCCGTCCAGATAGACCTGAAGGCCGTTGGCCGACACCTCGGCCCAGCTCATGCCGCCATCGTGAAGCACCTGCGCGATCGTCTCGACCGAGCGGTTTTCCATCGCGAGCGCAAGAGTAAGCCACGGTCACCACGGCAAGCGCACCCGCCAGAGCAGAAAGAGCCGGTCGCGATGAAGGTCTGGATGCGGATCATGTATCGTTTCGTCCGGGCCTGCCGAAAGGCGTTGCAGTCGGGTTACAGGCTTGCCGGACAGGGTTCAATCAGACCAGCGCCGCAGCGGCGAAAAACAGCGCAGGGATCAGGCCGGTGTCGCGGTTCGACCGAAACAGCCGCAAGCAGACCGCTCCATCGTCGATATCGAGCCGCTGCAACTGCCACAGCATGTGCCAGCCCATGCCCCAGATCCCCACCAGCGCCAGGGCGAGCGCCAGAACCGACGCCTCGGACAGGGCCATCAGGGCCGCGAGCCCCATCAGCACGACGGTGGCGACAAGGAAGCCGCGCAGCCAGAGCTTGGTGTTTTCGGCAAAGAGGCGCGCGGTGGATTTCACGCCGATCGTCATCCTCG
>JAGYLB010000113.1 GCA_018401055.1 Roseicyclus sp. | reverse complement strand
GCGCCCGCCACGCAACGCTTGCGGGCCGAGAAACTGTCGGATTACCGCCTGTCGCTGGCCGCATCGCGCGATTGGTTGGCCCATCATGGGGCACCGGACAGCCCCGAGGCGCTGCTGGGGGCGCGGATGATCGGCTATATCCCCGACATGATCTTTGATGCCGAACTGGATTATCTGGCAGGGTTCGGGGTCAGCCGCGTGCCCATCGCCTCGAACGCGGTGTCGGTGCAGCTGAACCTTGCGCGCGCGGCGGGCGGGGCTGGCCATCGTGCATGATTTCGCGCTGCCCGCAGCACCCGATCTGGTGCGTGTGCTGCCTGATCGGGTGCGGCTGACGCGCACCTTCTGGCTTGTGACCCATGCCGGACCCCGCGATGCGCGGCTTGACCGGTTCACCACCCTCTTGCGCGACGGGATGCGGGCCGAGATTGCGCGGCTCGAAGCACTTGCGACCTGAAGCGGTCGTTTCGCTTGACAGATCAACCCATGCGGGTGGACGCTGATCCTCAGGGACGGAGACAAGAAAAGGGAGGCAGAGCATGCTGGTGCAGCAGATTCTGAATTCGAAAGCCAATGCCACGGTCTTCACAATCGCACCCGGGACCAGTGTCGGGCAGGCGGCCTCGGTGCTGGCGGAGCGACGGATCAGGCGCGGTTGTGGTCTCGCCCGACGGTAGGCGCGTCGGCGGGCATCGTGTCGGAACGCGACATCGTGCGCCAACTGGCCGCGCGCGGGGCCGCCTGCATGGCCGATGGCGTGGACAGCGTGATGACGACCGATATCGTGACCTGCGCGCGCACCGACAAATCCGACGCCGTTCTGGCGATGATGACCGAGGGCCGGTTCCGTCACCTTCCGGTGGTCGAGGATGGCGTGATGGTCGGCTTGATTTCCATCGGCGATGTGGTCAAGGCGCAGCTATCGGAACTGTCGATGGAGAAGGAAGCGCTCGAGGGCATGATCAAGGGGTTCTGATCCAACGCGACACGCTCGCTGCGACGTGTCAGGGGGTTGCATCGGCGCGCGCCCAGTGATTGGGTCGCGCGGCAAAGGACAGTTGGACCGGCATGAGGGACAGCGGCGATGCGGATTAGGGCTTTATCCGGGCACATTCGACCCGATCACCTTGGGGCATATCGACATCATCAAGCGGGGCTGCACGCTGGTCGACAGGCTGGTGATCGGCGTTGCGATCAACCGCGACAAGGGCCCGCTGTTTTCGCTTGAGGAACGCGTGGCGATGGTCGAGGCGGAATGCGCCAAGCTGTCTGAGGCGACCGGCACTCAGATCGTCGTCCATCCCTTCGAGAACCTGTTGATCGACTGCGCGCGCGATGTCGGCGCCTCGATCATCATTCGCGGTCTGCGCGCGGTTGCGGATTTCGAATACGAATACCAGATGGTCGGCATGAACCGCAAACTCGACCACTCCATCGACACCGTATTCCTGATGGCCGAGGCCGACAGGCAGGCCATCGCGTCGAAACTGGTCAAGGAAATCGCGCGGTTGCAAGGCGACGTGACCCCCTTTGTCACGCCTGCTGTTCGCACCGCGCTTTACGCGAAATACCCTAGAAACTGAAGACTTACAGGAGGCTTGGCGCATGGCCGAGATCAAGGACCCCGAGAACACGATCCTGATGGAGCTGAAGGGCGGCACCGTCGTCATCGAGCTGATGCCGGGCGTGGCCCCCAAGCATTCCGAGCGGATGAAGGAACTGGCCCGCGCCGGCGCCTATGACGGGGTGATCTTCCACCGGGTGATCGAAGGGTTCATGGCCCAGACGGGCGATGTGGAACACGGGAAAGAGGGCGGCAACATCCGCCGCGCGGGCACCGGCGGATCGGACAAGCCCGACCTGCCGGCGGAATTCTCCAAGCTGCCCCATGACCGCGGCACGCTGGGGGCGGCGCGCTCGTCCAACCCCAACTCGGCCAACAGCCAGTTCTTCATCAACTTTTCCGACAATCATTTCCTGAACGGTCAATACACGGTCTATGGCCGCGTCATCTCCGGAATGGAACATGTCGACGCCATCACGCGCGGCGAGCCGCCCGCCAACCCCGACAAGATGATCTCGGTCAAGGTCGCTGCCGATGCGTAAGGGCTGGCTTGTCGCGGCGCTTGTCGCCGCCGCCCCGGGTGCTGCGCTGGCCACCGGCCTCGAGATCGACATCGCGGGCGAGGCGGATGGCACGATCATCATCGACCTGTTCGAAGATGTGGCGCCGCTGCATGTCGAGCGGATCGTGACGCTGGCGGGCGAAGGGGCCTATGATGACGTCGTCTTTCACCGCGTGATCGAGGGCTTCATGGCGCAGACCGGCGATGTGGAGTTTGGCCGCATGGGGCAGGACATGCGCTATGCCGGGCGCGGCGGATCGGGCTACCCCGACCTACCGGCCGAGTTCTCTGACATCTCCTTCGAGCGGGGCGTGATCGGCATGGCGCGTAGCCAGAGCCCGGACAGCGCCAATTCGCAGTTCTTCATAATGTTCGCGCCGGGTGCGTTCCTTGACGGGCAATACACCGTCGTGGGGCAGGTCGTCGAAGGCATAGAGGTGGTCGATGCCATCAAGCGCGGGCGTGGCCAGAACGGGGCCGTGATCGGCGAGCCCGACCGGATGGTGGCCGTGCGGGTGCGCGACGATGATCCGGTCGCGCCGTGCAACAACTGATCTTGCGGCGCCTCGGGACTGAGCCCCCGGGGCGCTGCCCCGTCGCCATCGTCCCTCGGGCCAATGGCGGCTCAATGGCGATTATCGGAGTATCTGGAAAGCAAAGATGACGGCGGGGCCACGTCACGTCCGCCTCTTATCCGGGCAGCCTCCGTTTGTAGCGGGCAAAGACACAGGGCGCGTTTGCAAACCGCTTGCGGGCGACCCTGAAATCCGCGACTTGTGCGACAATCGGACGTTAGCGGATGGGGTGCGGGTGAGCGGCAGTCTGGCGAGGATGATGCGCAGCGACGCGGGCAAGGGTCTGACGCTTGTCAGTCCGACCCTGATCTACGCGTTGTTGCTGCTGGCGGCCCCCTTGGCGAGTATCGTCTTGCTGAGTTTCTGGACGCAGCTCGCCACGGTTGCGGGTCAGGCGCAATTCGACCGCACGCTTCAGCTCTCCAACTACCGCGAGGCCCTGACCGATCCGCTGTATCGTGCGCTGATGCTGCGGTCGCTCAGGATCTCGGGCATGGTCATGCTGGTGACGGTCGTGCTGGCCTTTCCGGTCGCCTATTTCATTTCGTTCCACGTGCGGCCCGACCGCAAGTCGCTTTGGCTGTTCCTGATCACCATCCCCTTCTGGACCAGCTATCTGATCCGGGTTTTCTTGTGGCAGGTGATCCTAGCCTATGACGGGCCGGTCAACAGCGGGCTGCTGGCGCTTGGCGTGATCGACGAGCCGTTGGGGTGGATCCTTTACAACGCCAATTCCGTAGTCATCACGCTGGCCCATGCCTATGCGCCCTTTGCGATCTTGCCGATCTTTGTGGCGCTGGAAAAGATCGACCGCTCGCTGCTGGAGGCATCGCGCGATCTGGGCGAGAGCAAGACCATGACCTTCCTGCGCGTGACCCTGCCGCTGGCGATGCCCGGCGTTCTGGCGGCGGTGCTGATCGTCTTCATCCCCACCATCGGCGATTACGTCACGCCGCAACTGGTGGGTGGATCGGGCGGAACGATGATCGCCAACAACATCCATGCGCAGATCTTTGCCCTCAATGACCGCCCGATGGGGGCGACGCTGGCGGTGCTGGCGATGCTGATTGTCGCCATGGTCTTGCTCTGGGGGATCACCCGGGCGCGCTTCTGGCTCTGGCTGATGGACCGGGCGGGGGGCGGCCTGGCTGGCGTCGCGCTGGCCTTGGCGGTCGCCGTGGCCGAAATCACGGTGATCCGTGTGGCCTTTGCGCAGGGTCCGGCGCTGATCGGCGCCGGGCCGTCGGTGATTGCCCTGCTGCTGGTCGCCACGGCGCTGTCGGCCTTCATCTTGTGGCGGCTGCCCAAGGGAGGTGGGGATTTGAGGCTCAACCTGCCGGCCGTCTTTGCCGCGATCTACCTGCTGGTGCTCTATGCGCCCATCGTTCTGTTGCCGATCTTCGCCTTCAACGACGGGACGGTCATCGCCTTTCCGCTCAGGGGCTTCACGACGCAATGGTTCGCGGCGCTGCTCGACACGCCTGCGCTGCACGAGGCGACACTGAATTCGCTTATCATCGCGGTCTCGACGGCGATCTTTTCCACCATTCTCGGGCTCTTTGCCGCCCGCGCCGCGACGCGCTACGGCTTTCCGGCCAAGGCGGGCATCATCGGCTTCATTATGCTGCCGCTGGTCCTGCCCGAGGTGATCGTGGCGATCTCGCTTTTGGTCGTGCTGATGCAACTGGGGCTGACCAGCGGCACATGGTCGATCATCGCGGGTCATACGCTGATCTGCACACCCTTCGCCATCGCGATCCTGCAAGGCAGTTTCGCCAACATGGACCGCAGCCTCGAGGAGGCGGCTGTGGATCTTGGCGAAACCGCGTGGTCGACCTTTCGCCTGATCACCTTGCCGCTCGTCAGCCCCGGCATCATCGCGTCGCTCTTGATCTGTTTCACCATCTCGCTTGACGAATTCATCATCGCCTTCTTCTTGTCGGGCAATGAGCCGACGCTGCCGGTCTATCTCTGGGGCCAGTTGCGGTTTCCGGCCCGCCTGCCGGTGGTGATGGCGCTTGGCACGATCTTGGTGATCTTGTCCGTCCTGCTGCTCGTGATCGCCGAAACCTTCCGCCGCCGTGGTCTGAAACGGGCCGGCCTGAAAGACACCGGAGGCTTCCTGTGAGCCAAAAAACCCCCATCGTCACGCTGACCGGCGTGCAGAAATACTACGGCGATTATCACGCGCTGCGCGGGATCACGGCCGAGATCGGGCAGGGCGAGTTCTTTTCGCTGCTTGGCCCCTCGGGCTGCGGCAAGACCACGCTTCTGCGCGCCATCGCCGGGTTCGAGGATCTGTCGCAGGGGCAGTTGCTGCTCGATGGCCGCAACATGGAAGGGGTGCCGCCCAACAAGCGGCCGACCAACATGGTGTTCCAGTCCTACGCGATCTTTCCGCATATGAACGTGGCCGAGAATGTGGGCTTCGGCCTGCGCCGGTCGAACATGTCGACCGAGGAAAAGCGCCGCGCAGTGGGCGAGGCGCTGGAGATGGTGGGCCTGGCCAAGTTCGGGGCGCGCGCGGCCCATGCGCTGTCGGGCGGGCAGCGGCAGCGCGTGGCGCTGGCGCGCGCGCTGATCATGAAGCCCAAGGTTCTGCTGCTGGACGAGCCGCTGTCGGCGCTGGACAAGAAGATGCGCGAGGTGATGCAGGTCGAGTTGATCCGCCTGCAGCGCGAGGTTGGCATCACCTTCATCCTCGTCACCCACGATCAGGAAGAGGCGCTGGTGATGTCGGACCGGATCGCGGTGATGTTCGAGGGCGAGATCGCGCAGCTGGACGACCCCGAAACACTCTACCGCAGGCCCAAGTCGCGGCGCGTGGCAGAATTCATCGGGATGATGAATTTCTTGCCCGCGACCGTTCTGCCCACCGGGCCGGGGGGCGGGCGTGTCGCGCTGGAAGTGGCGGGCCTGGGCAGGGCTGAGCTGGAAACAGCGCAATGCCCCGGTGGTGCGACCATCGGCGAGGCCGAGATCGGATTGCGCCCCGAAAGCCTGACGGTGCTCTACGACGGCCAGAGCGCCGAGGGTGGCCGCGAGGCCGCGGGTATCGTGCGCGAGGTCGTCTATTACGGTGACATGACCTATTACGACATCTTGCTGGATGGCGCGCCCTCGCCCGTGCGCGTGTCGATGCGCAACATGCCGGGTCGTCAGGTGCTGGAATTCGGCGCAAGGGCAAGGCTGGCCTGGGATCCGCGCGCGATGGTGCTATTCACCTGAGCGCTAGCGGCGAGACACGTTGAGCCAGATCCCGTCCTTGGCCCTGACGGTCAGATAGGCGACAGGCACTGGCACGCGGGCCGGGACGGTCTGAAACCGGAAGGCGCGCACCAGCATCGCCAGCAAAAGCGGCCCTTCGACCATGGCGAACCCCGCGCCTGTGCAGACCCGCGCGCCGGCCGAGAAGGGGATGAAGGCCTCGCGCAGACAGGTCTTGCCGTTCTCGGTCTGGAACCGTCCGGGGTCGAAGCCATCGGGATTGTCCCAGAGCCGTTCATGCCGGTGCAGGTGCCAGGGCGACAGGACGATCTGGCTTCCCTTGGTCAAGGTGCGGTCGCGGAAGCATTCGGGTTTTGTCGTCTCGCGCACCATCATGGGCACGGGCGGATAAAGGCGCAGCGTTTCGCGGAAGACTTCGCGCGCAAGGCGCAGCTTGCCCATCACCGCGAAATCGGCGCCGGTGGCAAGCGCCACCTCGGCCTCCTCGGCCAACTCGCTCCTGCCACTCGGGGTACGCGCCAGCAGGTAGAGCGCCCAACCAAGTGCCGAGGCCGAGGTTTCATGGCCCGCCAGAAAGAAGATGGCGACCTGATCGACCATCTCCTCGGTGGTGAACCGCTCGCCCGTTTGCGGGTCTGGCGTCGTCATGATCTTGGTGGCCAGATCATCTGGGGCCGTGCCCGCCCTGATCTGGGCCATCCGCGTTGCGGTCAGTTGCGTGATGAGCGCGCGGATCGCCGTGGCGGTGCGGCGCGTCTCAGCCCGATGGCCGCGCGGCATCCAGCCGGGCAGGGGAGGAAGGCGGCGGCGTTCAGGATCGGCTGGGTGCGCTGGTAGGCGCGGAATTGGTGAAAGACCTGCGCGGCGATCTCATCCTCGATCGGCAGCGAAAACAGCGTGCGAAAGATGACATCTGCGGCGGCATGGCTCATGTCCTCCTCGACCTCGCGGGGGCCTTCAGCCATGCGCGCCACCGCGGCTTCACCGGCCGCCCATATCGCCGGAAAGGTATCGCGCAGGCGCCCGCCCTCGAAGGCCGGGTCGATGATGCGGCGCTGGCGCTGCCATTCCGCGCCATTGGTCAGGAACACCGAGCGGCCCAGGAGCGGGCGCAAGCCTTCGCCCACGCGGTCGGATTTGGGGAAATCCATGGGCCGCGCTTTCAGCACCTCGTCGATCAGGGCGGGCTGGTTGACCAGATAGCTGCGAAAGAACGGCGTGCGGAACTCGGCCATCCACGCCCGGTAAAGCCGCGCGGGCTGGGCCGAGAGGATGTCTTGTCGAAAGAGCCGCATGTAGCGCCACAGCGACACGCGCTCGGCCCGCGCTTGCGGTTTGGGGGGCAGGTCGGGAGCTTGGGTCATGCGGCCATGCCCGTGTGGCGGTTGACGGGGGTCTCGATCCGGCTTTTCGACGGTGCGCGGGTGGCAAAGCGCGTGCCCAGCGTCAGGGGGCCCGCCGTGATGCGGAAATAGTCGTAATCGTCGGGGCGACCGGGCAGGTTGTCGAAGGCGTTCAGATACTGGAAGTGCAGTTCGAACAGCCGCCAACGAAGGGCTGCTTGGGTTTTTGGTGTCAGCGTTTGCGTGAAGGCCGCCGAGATCACCAGCGGCCAGCGCTTGTCCGGCGGCGCGACACCGCTGACGGCCACGGGGTCGCACAGCGCAAAGGCACATCCATCGCCCGGCGCTGTCACATCGACCCAAGCGACGTTTTGCGTGCTGATATAGGCCAGATCGGCGCGCAGGCGGGTGGCGCGCGGCAAGAAGCTGACCATCGGCACCACATGGCCCAGCGTCAGCAACGACAGGGTCGGGCCATCGGGCGGCACCCGCCCCGCGCGGATCAGGTCGGACAGCACCGAGACGGCGATATAGGCGCCCGAGGAATGACCGACGACCAGCACCTCGTCGACATCGCTGGCAAGGGCCGCGGCGATGCGTTCGACGAATTGGGCCATCCGGGCCTCTTGCTCAGGCGGGTAGGCGCCGTTCAGCCGCGAGGAAAAGGCGTAATCCTTCATCAGATACCACGCATAAAGCTGATCGCGCCGCGCGCACCAGCGCAGGAAAACCCAAGCCGACAGCGGTGCCACGACCAAAAGGCCAAACCACACACGCGGCCCGAAGTAGCTTTGAAACAGCCAAGCCTCGCCTTCGATCAGGGCCATGAGCCGCTCGGTCGCAAACAGGAACAGGTAGAAGCCGACAAACCCTAATCCTGCGGCCACCAGCGCCTGCAACAGCAAGACCACCACCGGATAGAGGGCCGCGATCACCGGCCCTTTCCTCAGCCGCATCAGCCGGAAGAGCGCGCCCGAGCCGATATAGGCCCAAGCCGTGCGGACAAGGGCCAGATAGGTCGTAAAGATGCCGCCCTTCATGCCCGCCTGCACGATATCAGCCCAATAGAGGACCTCGAGCCCGGTCGTGACCTCGGCCCCTTCGATCCGGGCGGTCACACCCCAACCGAAGCGCGCGCCCTCGGGCGCCTTGCCTTGTGCGATGTCATACCCCGACAGCGCCGCTTGCCGTGCCGCCTCGCGCCGGTAGCGTTCGCGAGTAGCGCGCGGCGGCACCGGGTCGAAACCGGGGATATAAAAGACATGCCTGCGTGCAACCTGTGTCATGGCGCGCAGCATAGCGGGGGATTGGGGCGGGTATAGGGCCTGTCAGCCCAACGCGCCCAGCGCGGGGAAGGTTTCCAAGAGCCAGAAGGAAAAGGCCGAAAAGGCCCCCGTGATCAGCGCCACACCGACCGCGACCAAAAGCAGGCCCATGATGCGCTCGATCGTCTTCATATGCCGTTTCATGCGCCCCATGATGCCCATCGCCCGGTCGATGAAGGCGGCTGCCAGCAAGAAGGGGATGCCCAGACCGACGGCATAGACGGCCAAGAGCGTGGTGCCGCGCGTCACGCTCGCCTCCATCGCGGCGATGGACAGGATCGCGCCAAGCTGCGGCCCGATGCAGGGCGTCCAACCAAAGGCGAAGGCTAGGCCCAGAACATAGGCGCCCAAGGCCGAGCCGCCGCGGTCGCCGGCATCGAGCCGCGCCTCGCGGTTCAGGATCGGGATGGTGATCACGCCCAGAAAATGCAGGCCGAAGACGATGATGACTGCGCCCGAGATCTGGCCCAGCAAGATCTGGTTTTGCAAGAAGAACTGGCCGAAGATCGAGGCTGTGAAGCCAAGGAACACAAAGACGGTCGACAGGCCCAGCACGAAGAACAGCGCCGCCGTCAATGCCTTGCGCCGGGCGGTGCGGGCATCGCCGTCGATTTCGGCCATGGTGATGCCGCCCATGTAGGCCAGATAGGGCGGCACGATGGGCAGCACACAGGGGCTGAGAAAACTCAGGATGCCAGCGGCGAAAGCCACCAGCATTGCGGGCAAAAGGCTGGCGTCAAAAAGGTCGATCCCGAACATGGGGATGGGTCTAGCCGGTTCGATGCGGGGCGTCACGCGCCAACGCGTCACATTCGCGTGGCCTGTCGCGTGACGTATCGGAGGCGCATGGATTGGGATGTGGAAATCGACGCGCAGGGGCTGAAATGCCCGCTGCCGGTTTTGCGGCTGCGCCAGAAGCTGGCGGCGCTGCGGCCGGGGCAGGTGGTGCGGCTGGTGGCCGATGATCCCATGGCAGAGATCGATGTGCCGCATTTCTGCGCGGAAGGCGGCCACAGTCTGGTGGGGCAGGCCGTCGAGGGCAGGGCGGCGGTGTTTTCGTGGCGAAGGGCTAAGCGTTTTCCGTGAGGAAAACGCCTTGGAAACCTCGAGGTTTCCAAGGCGGAAAACCCGGGTTTTCCGCTGGACTACATCGTGGCTGGCAGTTTCGCCTTCGGGCGCAGGATACGGACAGGTTCCGCATTGCAAAAGATCACGATCTGGCCCGCATTTTCGATGGCGCGAAAGCCGCGTCGATAGACTTCTTCGATAAAGGCATCGCGCCCGAAATAGCGGTCGACATCGCGCAATGACCGGCGGACGACCTTGCCATTCAAGACCAGCTTGCTGCCGAAGACATCGGCAAGAAAGGCCTCGGGCGATTTGTGGGGCGACATGTTTTCCATGCCCTCCATCCTGCCCCGATTCCGGTTAACGCGGCCCTAACGCCCCGCCTTGACAGCGTCGAGCACATGCACGCGGATGGCGGCGGCAAGCCCCGAGGTGACGCCGCGACCGCCGTCGATTTCCGCCACCAGCTCGTTCACCGACAGGCCGCGCGCCTCCGCCAGCCGTTGCAATTCGGACCAGAAGGCATCTTCCAGCGATACGCTGGTGCGGTGCCCGCGCAAGGTCAGCGAATGTTTGCGCGGGCGGCCGGTCATTGGTCCCCGTCCTCGCGGCGGTGGGCGTCCAGCAGGCGCGCGGCCTTGTCAGCGGCCTGCGCCTGCGCCGCGCGCTCTGCCTTGCTCAGACCGAACTTCGCGGCATTGGCATCGGCCTTTTGCCGCTTGTCCTCGCGCGCGCGGGTCTTGCGCGCGCGCGACAGGCTGACAAGCTTTCCGGTCATGACGGGCCGATCATGTCCTCGGGGCGCACCACGCGGTCAAAGGTTTCCGCATCGACAAAGCCCAAGGCGATGGCTTCCTCGCGCAGCGTCGTGCCGTTCTTGTGGGCGGTCTTGGCGACCTTGGTGGCATTGTCATAGCCGATGGTCGGCGCCAGTGCGGTCACCAGCATCAGGGACTCGCGCATCAGCTTTTCGATCCGCTCCACGTTCGCCTCGGTCCCCTCCAGCATGCGCAGGGTGAAACTGTCGGCGGCATGGCCCAACAGCGTCATGCTCTGCAGCAGGTTGTAGGCCATCATCGGGTTGTAGACGTTCAACTCGAAATGGCCCTGCGACCCGGCAAAGGAAATCGCCGCGTCATTGCCAAGAATATGGGCGCAGACCTGCGTCATCGCTTCGGCCTGCGTCGGGTTCACCTTGCCCGGCATGATCGACGAGCCGGGTTCGTTTTCCGGCAAGATCAACTCGCCCAGACCCGAGCGCGGGCCCGAGCCCAGAAACCTCATGTCATTGGCGATTTTATAGGCAGCCATGGCCACGGTCTTGACCGCGCCCGACATGAAGACCATCGCGTCATGCGCGGCCAGCGCCTCGAACTTGTTGGGGGCGGTGACGAAGGGCAGGCCGGTGATCTCGGCGATCTTGGCCGCAACCGTCGTATCCCAACCCTTTTCGGTGTTGAGCCCGGTGCCGACGGCCGTGCCGCCCTGGGCCAACTCGTAGATGCCCGGCAGCGCGAGCTTGATGCGCGCGATGCCGTTGCGGATCTGCATGGCATAGCCCGAAAACTCCTGCCCGAGCGTAAGCGGCGTCGCGTCCTGCGTATGGGTGCGGCCGATCTTGATGATGTCGCGGAAGGCCTCGGCCTTGGCCTCAAGCCCCTCGGCCAGTTTTTCAAGGCCGGGGATCAGCACCTGATGGCAGGTGACGGCTGCGGCAATGTGCATTGCGGTCGGGAAGGTGTCGTTCGACGACTGGCCCATGTTGCACATGGTCGTTGGGGTGGACCGGCTTCTTGGAGCCGATCACGCCGCCCAGCATCTCGATGGCGCGGTTCGAGATCACCTCGTTCGCGTTCATGTTCGACTGGGTGCCGGACCCCGTCTGCCAGACGACCAGCGGGAAATGATCGTCGAGCTTGCCGTCGATCACCTCTTGCGCGGCGGCGATCATGGCGTCGGCAAGCGGCGCATCCAGTTTGCCGCTGGCCTTGTTCACTTCGGCGCAGGCGCGCTTGATCACACCCAGCGCGCGCACGATGGCCACGGGCTGCTTTTCCCAGCCGATCGGGAAATTCATGATCGAGCGCTGCGTCTGAGCGCCCCAATAGCGGTCGGCTTGCACCTCGAGCGGGCCGAAACTGTCGGATTCTGTGCGTGTGGCTGTCATCTTGGTCCCTCCGGTATGCCGTTGCATGCCGTTTATCGCCGTGCTGCGCGGCGTGCAATGCGCCCGCGTGCCTCAGTGTGCGGTTCGGGTGAAGCGATAGACCCGGGCGGGCGGCATGTTCCACCAGATCTTGTGCGAAACGCTCCAGTCCAGCCCCAGTTCCTCGCGCACCGCGCGCGCGACGGGGGGCTTGGGGCCGTAGGTGAATTGCACATAGCTGCCGCCGGAGCGAACGCGCTGGAAGGTGCCGGTCAGGATGTCGCGTTGCAGGCCGAGCGGCATCGACAACAGCGGCAGGCCCGACACCACGGCCTGTGCGCCTTCGACGGCCAAGGTGCCGACCTCTCCCGCGCTCATCTGATAGACGTTCAGGCGTGGAAAGCGGGCGCGCAGGCGGTCGCAAAACTCGGGGTTCATCTCGATGGAATGAAGGTCTTCTTGCGCCACGCCGCGGTCGAGAATGGCCTGTGTGATGTTACCGGTGCCCGCGCCCAGTTCGATCACCGGGCCTGCGGCCGGGTCGATCTGCGCCACCATCTCGGCGCAGAGGAAGCGCGAGGAAGGGGCAAGGGCCACGACCTGATGCGGGCGGCGCAAGAGCTGGCCCATGAAGAGGGAGAAGTCACTGGACGCCATGGGATGAAATGCCTGATCAGGACCAATTTGGGCGCAGTTCTACCCGGTCATGGGCGTGGGGCAAGCCCCCGCATGGTGCGATCAGTGGTTCTTTCGGAACGTATCCAGCCGGACAACCTCGGCATCGTGGGATTGGGGGCGCGCGTCGCCGTCGGTCGGGCCTTGCGGGTCATCATCGGGGTCGGTCTCGGGGCCCTCGGTGCGCTCGAAGCGCAGGCCGAATTCGACGGAAGGGTCTACGAAGGTCCGGATTGCATCGAAGGGAATGCGCAGCGCCTCGGGGTTGTCGCCGAAGTTCAGCACGATGGAAAACCCGTCGTCATCAACCGCCAGCCCGTCATACCAGTGCTGGATGACGATGGTCATTTCCTCCGGGTAGCGGTCGCGCAGCCAGTCGGCCAACCCGACCCCATCGGCGGTCGTGTCGAAAGTGATGAAGAAATGGTGATCCCCCGGCAGGCCCGTGCGCGCCACATCCGACAGGACCCGCTGAATCAGGCCACGCATGGCGTGGTGCATCAAGCGGCCATAGGCGATGGAGGAGGTGCGGTCGGTCATGAGTGGCGGGGCATCCCTGTAAGATGCCATCACCATAGAAGATTCGTTTCGATTTGAAAGGCGTGCAGCGCTGTGGCGCGCTCGGCCTATGCTGGAGCCCTCAGGCAGCCGGCAGATTGGCCAGGATCAACCACGCCGCAAGCGCCGCCTCGCAGCCAAAAAACGTCCAACTCTGGCGGCTTGCGGCATTGTCGCGGAAGATCGAGGTTACGCGCCCGGTCGCGGCCCCCGCATAGGCAAGACCCACGACGACCCATGCCAGCGGCTGATCCAAGACCATCGCGCCGACGCCGAGGCCCACGAACAGGCACCCCGAGGCGGCGGAGACCTCGGTATAGGCCATGTTCGACGGACCGGCTTTCATGTCGAGAACCTCCATCGTCCAGCGCGGTGCCAGCCAGCCCATCAGGCCAAGCGCCACGGTCAGGATCGCGGCCGCGAAGTTGATGTAGTCGATGGCGGTCATGTCGGTCCTTTCGGGGGCGCTTGTAACGGTCCAATGCCCCTTTAACGAGGAGCGGGCGGGATCGGATCACTTGCGCGTGAAAAAATGACGGTGACCAACCGTGGTGAGCGGGGCTGGGCGGACGGAGGGCGTGGCAAGAGGGGAAGTGCAGGCTTCTGTTGCCAGGTGCCTGCGAACCCCGCCTTACGCTGCTAGGCGCAAGGGCTTAGTTTCGGCGACTCGAGCAGCTTACGCTGCCAGAGCCATTGCCGGAGCACGGTTGTCATTTGCAACTGTACGTTTCGGACCGATAACGGTGGTACCTCACCGGGACAAAGCATAACCCCTTTAGACGTTCGTCGATCCTGTTTCGGCCCCATGATCCGCAAATGACGGATGTTTGGTGGAGCCGCCGGGTACCGCCCCCGGGTCCGAGCCGCGTATTACGAGCGCGTTTATGTCCATAGTCCCGTTGCCGGAACATCCTACAGATACGCGTGTCGCGCGCAGATTTCAAGGCGTGGCCTGAGTTCGCGTCAGGGGCTTGCGGGAGTGTTATGTGATAATATAACACTCCCGCAAGTCATCAGTGAGGACACCCCCATGCCGACCAACCCCACCGCCGACGCGCGCCTGCCTGTCACCGTCCTGTCGGGCTTTCTGGGCGCCGGAAAGACCACGCTGCTGAACCGCGTCTTGCAAAACCGCGAGGGGCGGCGCGTGGCCGTGATCGTCAACGACATGTCCGAGGTGAACATCGACGCCGATCTGGTGCGCGCCGAGGGTGGTCTGACGCGGACCGACGAGACCTTGGTCGAGATGTCGAACGGGTGCA
>JAGYLB010000112.1 GCA_018401055.1 Roseicyclus sp. | reverse complement strand
GCATATCGGGCAGGTAGCGCGCAAAGATCGCGCCGTTGAAGAACGTGTCGAGGAACCTGTCCAATCCACCCCATCGCATCCCTAGCCCCGGACGCGGGAGAGGAAGGCGCGCGTGCGCTTTGCCTGCGGGTTGGTGAAGATCGTCTCGGGCAGGCCTTCCTCGACGATGACACCGCCATCCATGAAGATCACGCGGTCGGCGGCTTCCCGGGCAAATCCCATTTCATGGCTGACAACAAGCATGGTCATGCCGCTGGTGCGCAGGTCTTTCATCACCGCAAGGACCGATCCCACAAGTTCGGGATCGAGGGCCGAGGTCGGTTCGTCGAACAGCATGACCTTTGGGTCAAGCGCCAGGGCACGGGCGATCGCCACGCGCTGCTGCTGACCGCCCGAAAGCTCCGGCTCTGGCATCGCGTCCGCGACCAGTGGCGCAGGCCGACCCGGTCGAGCATTTCCAGCGCGCGGTCCCGCGCCTCGTCCTTGGAGCGGCCCAGCGCCTTGACTTGCGCCAGCATCACGTTTCCGACCGCATCCATATGCGGGTAAAGATGAAAGCCTTGGAACACCATGCCGAGGTTCAGCCGCATCTTGTTCAGCGCGCGCGGCGAACAGGCAGTGATATCGGCCCCATCGATCAGAACCGCGCCCGAGGTCGGTTCCTCAAGCCGGTTGCAGCAGCGCAGCATCGGTGGATTTGCCCGACCCCGAGGGGCCGATGACAAAGACCAACTCGCCCTGCCTCACGCGCAGATGGATGTCGTGAAGCACCGTCAGGTCCCCGAACCGTTTGTTCAGGGCGACCAGTTCAAGCATGGGCTGGGTCATGACGGGGGCAGTCCTCGGGTCAGAAGGTGCCGCACCCGGACAAATGCCGGGCGCGGCGGACAGGCTCAGCCAAAGGTGCAGGACGGCGCGTGGTCGCTTTCCTGATAGCCGGTGAAGCCCGGCACGCCATAGCCCGGCGTCGGCGTCACGATGGTGCTGCCCGCGACCGGCGTCACGCCGAACCAGCGTTCGGACAGTTCGGCCAGCGCGCCTTCCATCTTCAGGCACTCCAGCACGCTGTCGATCAGGTTCCGGGTCGCCGCGTCATCCTGCCGGAAGGCCAGCGCCCAGACGAGGCCGGTCTCGATTTCGTAAGGACAGGTCGACCGCCGGGTTTTGCAGGGCGGCCCAGGCCGAAACGGTGTTGCCGCCCAGGTTGGCATCGGCACGGCCCGTGGCCACCGCCTCGACCGCGTCGGTGTTGGTGCCGAAGGGCACGACCGTCCAGCCGTATTCGGCGGCGCGTTCGTCCAGATAGGTGTGATAGGCCGAGCCACGGTTGACCGCGATGGTCAGCCCGCGGAAATCGTCGAGCGTGGTGCGCGGCTCGGAGCCGGTCGGGCACGACAAAGGCAAAATTTGTGTCCATGAACCCTTCGGTGAACAGAAGGTTCTCGGACCGCTCGGCATTCACCGTTACGGGCGCCATCAGGAAATCATAGGTGCCCGCCTGCAGCGCCGGGATCAGACCCGAGAATTGCGCCGCATCCAGCACCATTTCCGCACCGAGGCGGTCGGCAATCAGCGACGCGAGGTCGACGTTGAACCCTTCGACGCCGCCCGACAGGTTCGGCATCGCATGCGGGGCGAAGGTGCCATCCAGCGCCGTGCGATAGCTGGGCTGGATCTCGGCGGTCTGGGCTTGGGCGGACAGGGTGGTGGCGGCAAGGCTGCTGCAAGGCTTAGCGCCACGAGGCCCCCGGTTGGGACAAATTTCATCGACTCTCTCCTGTTCTGGGCGGTCGGGCGCTCGCGACCCGTGGTGCCACGCCCGGACCAAACCACGCGCAGATGAGGCGCAGCAATATAAATGAAGATTTTATTACTTCTTTAATCATAATCTGAAGTTATATTGATGGATTATGTGGCACCAAAGCCCCCAACCGCTTCCCCGCGCGGCAGCCTTGGAACGCATCGGCCGCACAGCCTCCTCCGATGGCGCCTCTGCACGGGCGCGTCGGCCCCGGCGCCTGTCGCAGCGTCACGCCCGACTCTCCACAGACGCATGACACGCGCAACGCGGCCGCAGGCCATGTTCGGTTGTGGTCTCGCCGGGAACAAGTATCCTTGTCGCCATGTCCACCGATGACACGAACCGACCCGGCGTCAAGATCCTGACGGCCCATGCCTTGCCCGTGGCCGAGGTCCTCAAGGCGCTCGACAGCACTGATGCAGGTTTGTCGGCCAGACAAGCCGCACGGCGTCTGGCCGACCATGGCCCGAACCGCCTGCCCGCATCCAAGGCGCGCAATCCGATCCTCCGGTTTCTGGCTCATTTCCACAACACCCTGATCTACGTGCTGATCGCGGCAGCCTGCGTCACCGCTGTGCTGGAACATTGGGTGGACACCGGCGTGATCGTGGCCGTTGTGGTTGCCAACGCTCTGATCGGTTTCATTCAGGAAGGGCGCGCCGAACAGGCCATGGCGGCGATCCGCGGCATGCTGGCACCAAGGTCGGCGGTCCTGCGCGACGGCAAAAGGATCAGCCTTGATGCCGCCGAGCTTGTGCCGGGCGATGTCGTCTTGCTGGAAGCGGGCGACCGGGTGCCCGCCGACTTGCGGGTGCTTCAGGCGCGCGGGCTGAAGGCCGAAGAGGCGATCCTGACCGGCGAATCCGTCCCGGTGGACAAGACCGTGCCCCCCGTCGGCCACGACGCGGCCTTGGGCGACAGGGGATGCATGCTGTTTTCCGGCACGCTCATCGCGGCGGGCGCCGCGCGCGGGGTCATCACCGCGACGGGGCGCGACACCGAGATCGGGCATATCAGCGGCCTTCTGGGTAGCGTCGAGACACTGACCACGCCCTTGGTCGCGCAGATGGACCGCTTTGCCCGTTGGCTGACGCTCTTCGTGCTGATCGTGGCCGCCAGTGTTCTGGCCTACGGTTACACCGTCGGACACATGGCCTTTGCCGACCTGTTCATGGCCATCGTCGGCCTGTCGGTCGCGGCGATCCCCGAAGGCTTAGCCATGCGGTGCTGACGATCACGCTGGCGGTCGGCGTGCAGGCGATGGCCCGGCGCAACGCCATTGTCCGCCGCCTGCCCGCGATCGAGACGTTGGGAGCTGTCTCGGTCATCTGTTCAGACAAGACCGGCACGCTGACGCGCAACGAGATGATGGTGGCAGCCCTTGCCGCGTCGGGCGACACCTATCTGGTCGAAGGCGAAGGCTACGCCCCCAAGGGCGCGTTGCGGCTGGAACGGGGCCGAGGCTGATCCGCGCGACTACCCAGTGCTGGGCGACTTCGCCCGGGCCGCCGCACTGTGCAACGACGCCACGCTGCATTCCACCGGCGCGGACTGGCGCGTCGAGGGCGACCCGATGGAGGGCGCGCTGCTGGCGCTCGCAGGCAAGATCACCGGCGCAGACACCCCCGCCAGGGCAGGCATGGCCCGGATCGACGCCATCCCCTTCGACGCCGCGCACCGCTACATGGCGACCCTGCATGCCGACGCGGCGGGCGCGCGCACGATCCACGTCAAGGGCGCGCCCGAGGCTGTGCTGGCGCTCTGCGCAGATCAGCGCGGGCCGGGTGGCGCGCCAGAACCGCTCGATCCCGACCATTGGCACGCCATGGTCGAAACCCTCGCCGCCGAAGGCCAGCGGGTGATCGCCGTGGCCCATTGCGCGGCGTCCCCGGATCAGGACCGCCTCGAGACTGGCTATCTCAAGGGAAGCCTGACCCTGATCGGCCTAATCGGCCTGATCGATCCGCCCCGCCCCGAGGCGATCGTGGCCGTGGCCGAATGCCATGCGGCGGGCATCCGGGTGAAGATGATCACTGGCGACCATGCCGCGACCGCGCGCGCCATCGGCCGCCTGATCGGGTTGCAAAACGGTGACAGTGTCCTGACCGGCGCCGAGATCGACCGTCTCGACGACGCGGTGCTGGCCGAGGCGGCCGTGACCACCGACATCTTCGCCCGCACCTCGCCCGCCAACAAGCTGCGGCTGGTGACCGCCTTGCAGGCGCGCGGGCTGACGGTCGCGATGACGGGCGACGGGGTGAACGACGCGCCCGCGCTGAAACGCGCGGATGCGGGCATCGCCATGGGCCTGAAAGGCAGCGAAGCCGCCAAGGAGGCCGCCGAACTGGTGCTGGCCGACGACAATTTCGCCTCCATCGCGGCGGCGGTGCGCGAGGGGCGCACCGTCTACGACAATATCAAAAAGGTCATCAGCTGGACCCTGCCCACCAATGCGGGCGAGGCGCTGACCATCATCCTTGCGCTCTTTGCGGGGATGGCCCTGCCGATCACGGCGGTGCAGATCTTGTGGGTGAACCTTGCCACCGCCGTCACGCTGGGGCTTGCGCTGGCCTTCGAGCCCTCCGAGCCCGGCACGATGGGCCGCCCACCCCGCCCGCGCCACGCGCCCTTGCTGACAGGCGCGCTGATCTGGCAATTGGTTCTGGTCTCGACCCTGTTCGTGTTGGCGGTGTTCGGCGTCTTTCTCTATGCGACCGATGCCGGCCATTCCGTCGCACTGGCGCAGACCATGGCGATGAATACGCTTGTCTTGCTCGAGATCTTCTATCTTTTCTACGTCCGCAACATGCACGGCACCTCGCTGACGCTGACGGGGGTGCGGGGCACGCCCACGGTCTGGGCCTGCGTGATCGGGGTGACGCTGGCGCAATTCGCCGTGACCTACCTGCCGCCGATGCAAGCCATCTTCGGCACGCAAGCGGTGCCGCTGGTCGACGGGCTACTCATCTTGGGGGTCGGCCTGGTGTTCTTCGCGCTGATCGAGGTCGAGAAACAGATGCGGCTGGTGTTCCGCGACAGCGCGGTCTGACGCCGTCCGGCCCCTGTCAGACGGCGTTTTCCACTTCCGACAACAGCGCCTCGGTCGAAATCCCGCGTTTCTCGGCACTGGCAAGCACGGCGGTCTGCAAGGTCTCGCTGCGTGACAGCAGGCGGCGGAACCGCGCCTCGTCGAGCACCAAGAGCGTGGAGGGCGCAATCGCACGCACCTCGGCGCGGCGCGCTTTTTTCAGCAAGATCGCCATCTGCCCGAACATCTCTCCCCGGCCCAAGCGCCAGCTCTGGCCCGCGACCTCCAGCTCGACCGCGCCCGAGGCGATGAAGAACACGCTCTTGGCCACACCGTCCTTGCGGATCAAGATGTCGCCCGCATTGGCGTAACGGGTCTGGAACGCGCGGCCCAACCGTTTCAGCGCCGCCTCGTCGAGGTCCGAGAACAGCGGAAACTGGCGCACCAGTTCCGAGCGCTGCAAGGTGATGTCGAGCCGGGGGCGCACCTCGACCTGCGCGCGCCTTGTGTCGAGATCTTCCATCAGGCTGGTGTAGACCTCATCCCCGATCAGCCCGTCTTCGCGCATCGCGGCATACTCGCGTTCCTCCAGCCGCAGCGCGGTGCGGCGGATGAAGCGGCGCTCCAACTCCTCGGCATAGCCGGGATATTGCAGGCGTAACCCCTCCAGCGCGGTCTCGACCGCCTCGACGCGGCGGGTCAGCAATCTCCTGCAACAGATCAGCCATCCGGCGGCCATGGATACGGCGGATACGCGGCGTCGATGAACCCGTCCAGATCGCGCAAGATCAGGCGTTGCGACAGCAAAAGCTCGAAGCGGTCCGCCGTCATCTGTGCCAGCGGGCCCGATAGGCGCAGGCGGCTGTGCAGCATCAGCGGCCGGCGCGAAAGCCGCGCCCATAGGTGACGCTTTTGCGGGCCGCGCGCTGGTATCCGCTGCGGCCACCCGTGCGCGCGCCTTCGATCAGCCGGTCGGCATCCGACAACACCTGATCGGCCATGCGCGCCGAAATCGTGCGCTCGCGCACGCGCGCAAGGATCGTGTCACGCTCATGACCCGCCAGCGCGATCAGACCCAGCGTGATGCGGTCACGGTCGAGGATATAGGCCCCGTCCTCGGCGGCGTTCACCGCCGCGTCCAGCCGGTCGCCAAAGCGCTTGGCTTCGCTGCGTACGATTTCGCGGGTCAACTCGTAATTCTCGGTGGTCTTTGCCACATCCTCCCGCACGGTCTGCAGGGCCACGGCGACCACCTGCCGCGACAGCGCCTCGTCGATGGGGGTCAGACGGTCCAGCCCCAGCCGCCCGATCACCCAGCGCAGCGTCGTGCCCTGCACGATCAGCGTGAACAAGACGAACCCGGTGGCCAAGATGCCGACCAGCCGCTTGATCTCGATGGGCACGCGGAAGCTTTCGGTGACGGCCAGCGCCAGCGCCAGCGTCACCGCCCCCCGCAAACCGCCCCACAAGATGGCCACGCGGTAGGGCCGTTCCACCGCCGGCGAGATGCGCGCAAGCGTCAAGAGCGGCAGAAGGCCGAACAAGATCACCAGCCGCGCTGCGATGGCCGCCAGAATGACCACCAAGATCAGCACGACATCGCCCACCCGCACCTCTTCGAGGATGCGCGGGATCAAGAGCGCCGCAAGGATGAAGATCAGCGCGCCCGCCCAATAGGCCAGCAGGTCCCAGACCTCGCGCAGGTTAGCCCAAGCCTGCGGCGGCAAGCGCCCCGGCCCTGTAAGGTTCAGCGTCAGCCCTGCCGCGACCACCGCGATGACGCCCGAGGCTCCGATGCTTTGTTCCGCCCCGATATAGGCCAGATAAGGCAAGGCGACCGAGATGGAGATCTGCGCCAGCTCGAAGCGCGCGAACCGCGCCATCACCCAGATCGCCAGCCGCGCGGCCAGCCAGCCGGTCAGCGCACCGCCCGCGATCAGCACCGGGAACCGCGCGAGCGAGGCCCCCAGTTCAGGATCGGGCACGCCCAGCATGACAAAGCCCATGAAGAGGCCAAACAGCGCGATGGCGGCGGCATCGTTGAGCAGGCTTTCCCCCTCGATGATCCGCGCCAGCCGCTGCGGCGCCGAGATCGAGCGGAAGATCGAGACCACCGCCGATGGATCGGTCGTCGACACGATGGCCCCGATCAGCAGGCAGGCCGCCAAGGGCAGCGCGCTGGCCCAGGACAGCGCGTAGCCCACCCCCAGCGTCGCCACCACCACCGCTACAACCGCCAGCACGAGGATTGGCACCCAATCATCCAGCATGCGGCGCAGGTTCATGCCCAAAGTGGCCTGAAACAGCAGCGTCGGCAGGAAGACATAGAGAAACACGTTAGACCGGATCGGCAGGCCCAAGATGGCCTCCGCCGCAGGGTTCAGCACATCGGTCAGGTCGGTGCGCAGGAAAAACAGCGCGGCCGCCCCGATCAGCAGGCCCAGCACGGCCAGGATCACGCTTTGCGGCAAGGCAGGCCGCGCCGCAAGCGGCTCGGCAGGCGCCGATCACAAGGAACAGCGAGGTGATGACCGTGGTGACAAGAACGATGTCCATGCTCTTGACATAGCACATCAAAACGATGCCGCACCGCGGAAACCGGCTTTTTCTCCTAACGCGCGCGGGTTACCGCCAGATTGGCCGCAAGGATCAACACCGCGCCCGCCAAGAGCGGCCATCCAGGCACTTCGGCGAAAAAGAAGAACCCCGCCGCTGTCGACAGCACCAAAGACAGGTACGAGACCGGCCCAAGCACGCCCGCCTCGCCCAGCCAATGCGCCCGGATGAAGCACAGTTGCGCAAGCTGGGCGGCGATCCCGACAATGATCAGGAACGGCCAGTGTTCGGTTGCCACGGGTTCCCACAGCCACAGCGCGAAGGGCGCCATGACCAACCCGATGCCTGCGGTGTAGACCAGCATCATCACCACCTCGGGCGTGCCCTTGAGACGGCGCGTGACGATCACCGCCAGCGTTCCGGTCGTGACCGCCAGAACCAGAGCGGCCAAGCCCCAGCTTGCCGCGATGGTGCCGGGCGCGGCGGCGATCAGCGCGCCGACCAGCGCAACACCCGCCGCCACCCAGCGGCGCGGGGTGATCCGCTCGGACAAAAGCAGCGCCGCCAGCACCATCAGCAGGATCGGCCGGGTGAAGTTGATGGCCGAAAACACCGCAAACGGCACCCGCGCGATCGCATAAAAGGATGCCGCCAGCGTCAGTGCCGACAAACCCACGCGCAAGGCCTGCAGCGGCCAGTGCGCGCCATGGCCCAAAAGGCCCCGGTCGCGCCAGACCCAAGGCAAGATCACCACAAGCCCCACGACCACGCGCAGGAACACGATCTGGACCGACGGGTAATCGGCGCCCACCGCCTTGACGATGCTGAGCGCCCAGATGTTCAGGCCCATATCCGCGATCAGCCAGCCTGCGCCACGCAGATTGTCGGAGCGGGGCGGTACGGGGTCGCTCATTCCTGTCCGCGCAGGCCCAACAGGTTGGCCATCAGCCGGTAGGCCCCGGGGACAAGGCAGGCCATCTGGTGATGCAGGTTCAGCGCAACATGGGCATGGCAGCCGCGCCCCACCGCGCCGACGAGAAGTCCGCCGTCGAGCGGTTGCTCATCAGGGTCCGCCATGCGCAGAATCGGGGTGTACTCCTGGCCCCAGCTTTTGGCGAAATAGAGCCCCCGCTCCTTGTGCCAGCCCTGCCAATCCTCGGGCGTGATCGTGTTGGGGCCTTGCAGCGCGGGATGATCGGGCGCCAGCACCTCGACGGCCGCCTGCGCATCGGTGATCCGCCAGCGCAGCGAGGGTTGTCCGATCTCCAGCCGCGCGGGCGGCGTCGCCTCGGGCGTCCAGTCATCCCACGGACGGTGATAGAGTGTGACCAGCGTGCCACCCGCGCGCACCCAATCGTTCAACCGCGCCACGGCGGGTTTCAGCGCCGGGCGGAAGCGGTAAGCGAAAACCCCCACCAGCACCGCGTCGAACCCGTCGAAGGCATCGGCACGCGCCAGCGCTGCATCCTCCAGATCGGTCACATCCATCCCCGCCGCGCGCAGCCAGACCGCCGCCCGATCATTGCCCGCGCCGATATAGGCGATGCGCGCCTCGGGCAGTGCCACATGGGCCAGCCCCACCGACACGACGGCAGGCTGCATGGTTGACGCGCAGGGGCACATGGCGATGCTCGATCATGCGCACCGTCCGGGCTGGTGCACCATCAAGGGTGAGCGGCAGCGCGCGCAGCCCCTCGGGCACGTTCTTTGGCAGGGTCAGCGTCACGGCATCGCCCGCCCAGTCCTGCGCCCAGCCTGCGGGCAGATCGAAGGCAGGCGCGCCGGGGCTGCTGCGCGCCGACGCTCAGGTCGATCCGGCGCGCAGACGTGGCAAGGTTCACGAAGGCGCGGGCTTCGGACAGTTGAGCGCGGGTGCCGGGCAGCGTCGCGACCGGCGCCTCAAACGGGATGACGCTGTGGCTCGTCACCCCCTTGACGGTCAGCGCGACCGACAAGGCCGGCGCGCGCGGCGACAGCGGATCGTAGCTGTCGGGATAAGGGTCGGTGGGCGGGGCGTCATGGGCGGCAGTCAGCCCGTCTGGCGTCACCGACAGGCCGGGCGCAGGGATCAGCGCAGGCTCGGCAAAGACGCCGGGCAGTTCCGCGATTTCGACGCTGACGGCCACCGTCTCGCCCGGGGCGATCACCGATCGGGCGGGCCGGGCGCGCGCCTCCACGCCCGAGGTCAAGCGGATCAGCCGCGCCAGTTGCGCCATCTTGCGGGAGACCCGATGGGCATGGACCGGGGCGACCGGGGCGGTGCCGAGGAGGCTGAACGCCCGGCTTGCGGCCCGGCACATGGCGGGCAGATCGGGAAAGGCGGCCAGAGCTGCGTCGACGGCCTGCTGCGCCGCGTCCAGCCCCAGATCCCCCAACGTGCGCGGCAGGTTGTCACTCACCCCATCGCTGTCATCGCCCACCCGCGACCACGCCAGATGCAGCGGCCAGTCCCGCTCGGCCCCGACCGCGATCCAACTGCCCATGCCTTGCGTGCGGTGGAACTGGCGCGACCATTGGCCGATCCGCGCATGGCTCATTCCCAGCATCGGGTCGCGCCCGCGCCCTGCGACGGTCACGGTGGCCGGGCGGTGGCGGCACCTCGTCATCATAGGCCCCGCCCGCGCCGGACCATGCGGGCAGATACATCTTGGACACTTGCCAGACCGGCAGGGCGCATCCCGCAAAGCCCGGATCGGCGGCGGCCGCGATCACCGCATGGGCGGCCGCCGTCATCGCGCGGTGATGGCCATGCTGGCCGGGAACATCCGAGAAACGTGGGGCAGATGATGTCGGGCCGGTCACTGCGGATGATCTCGACGAAACGGGCCATCAGACGCGCGCGGCCCCAGATGTCCATCGTCTCGGTGCCGGATTTGGAGAAGCGAAAATCGGTGATGCTGTCCTCGGCAGATTGCCCGTGCCAATAGAGCCGCATGTCCAGCACCTCGGCCGCGCGCTCCATCTCGGCGGTCCTGAGCGTGCCAAGGTCCGCGCCGCTTTCCGTGCCGATGTCGTTCTGCCCGCCCTCGCCGCGGGTGGAACAGGCGTAGGACAGGTTGACCCCGTCGCGCAGCCAAAGTGCTGCCAGCATCGCGCTGGTCTCGTCATCGGGATGGGCGCCCGTGTTCATGAACCCCACCACGGACCGCAGCCCGGCCATGGCGCGCCAGATACGCGCGATCAGCGGGTCCTGTGCCTCGGACAGGATGCGGGTCTGGATCGGGTTGGGCATGAAGGGGTCCTAGGATGGGGCGACAAGCCGGGGGAAAAGGGCAGTGTTCACGACCAGCGCCGCGGCACCAGCGTCGCCGCCCGCCGCCCGACGCGGCCCGCGATGAGACGCGGATGGCGCCGGTCAGGGCGGTTGGCGACGGACCAGCGCGGGCAAGGGCGTGCGCGTGACCAGATCGGTCAGGATCACGGGCGGCAGCGCGCCGGTCAGCACGATGGTTTCGGGATCAAGCAGGTTTTCGAGGATCTGCACCGCGTGGCCAGGGGCAGCACTCGCCTCCTCCAGCCAGTCGGCATAGGCGGGCGGGCGGCAAGCGTGCAGCGTCTCAAGATCCTCGACGGTTTCATGGCGCAGACCGGCCTGCGACAGGCGACGCGCCAGCGCCATCCGGCTGGCCACATCCTCCAGCCGCTGCACACCGCCGCCGCGCTATGCACGGGATATGGCCGATCTCGCCCGCATTGCCAAAGGCGCCGCCAAAGACAGCCCCCCCCGCGACCAGCCCAAGGCCAAGACCCGCGCCGAAATAAAGGCAGGCGAAATCGTCGATGCCTTGGGCTGCCCCCATCACGCGCTCGGCCATGGCGGCGGTGTTGGCGTCATTCTCGACCGTCACCGGCAAGCCCAGCGCCAGTTCCAGCGCGGCCCGCGCGTCGATCTCGGCCCAGCCCGGCAACTCCGTCGCAAGGCCCGACAGACCGGTCAGACCAACCGGCCCGGGCATCACCACCCCCGCCCCGATCAACGCTTGCGCGGCGACGCCCGCGGCTGGCTCTGCCGCGCGCAGCCGTTCCAGCACCGGCAGCACATCCTCGGGGCGCGCGCGCGCCAGTGAAATCCGGTCGCTGTGCAGCACATGGCCCGCCATGTCGATCCAGGCCGCCAGCACCGCATCGGGCCGGATCTCCACGCCCAGCGCCGCGCCCGCCTCGGCCCTTATGGCATAGGTCACGGCAGGTTGCCCGCGCTGACCAAGACGGCGACCGGCTTCCACCACCCAGCCCTCGGCCAGAAGATCCGAGATGATGTTGCTGACCGCTTGCGTGCTCAACCCCGAGGCGCGCGCGATTTCCGCGCGTCCCGCTTCGCCCTCGCGGCGGATATGGCCCAGCACCAGCCCCCGGTTGTAGAGCCGGCTGCGTTCCGCGTTCGATCCGGGCGTGAGAAGGGTCGAGGCCATGATGCAACGATTAACTCAACTCACTTGAAGGTTCAACGGCGCTGCGCTAGCGTCCCATCCAAGGCACCATCCATCAACGAGCCGGACCGCCCGAAAAAGGCCCGCGCCATCAGGGAGAACGACACATGCACCGCAGCTTCCGCAAACCGCTGGCCGCGCTGGCCACTTCGGCCGCCGCCCTTTCTCTTGCGCCCATGGCGCAGGCCCAAGAGGTCACGATCCAATACTGGCAGTATTTCTTCGAGGCCCGCGTCACCGCGATGGAACAGCTGATCGAGAATTTCGAAGCCGCCAATCCCAACATCAACGTCGAGATGACGCATTTCCCGCTGGCCGATTACCGCACCCGCACCGCCATCGCGGTGCCTGCGGGCGAAGGCCCCGACGTGGTGCAACTGTTCTACGGCTGGCTCAACGACTACATCGACGAGGGGCTGATCCAGCCTCTCCCCGCAGACCGGTTCTCGTCCGAAATGATCCAGTCCGATTTCTTTCCGATGGTCAATGCGATGGAGCGGGATGGGTCCTATTTTGCCCTGCCCACCGCCGTCCGGTCGCTGGCGCTGTTCTACAACGAGCGCATTCTCGAGGACGCGGGCCTCGAGGTTCCCACCTCGCTCGACGAGCTGGTCACCGCCGCCATTGCCGCGACCGAGCGCGATGGTGCTGGCAACGTCACGCGGGTGGGCCTGACCACCGGCATGACCGCGCAAGACCACCACTGGTTCCGCGAGGTGCTGATCCGCCAGTTCGGCGGCGAGCCCTATCTCGATAATTACGAGACGGTGAATTACGACAGCGACGCGGGCCGTGCCGCGCTCGACTTCTACGTCGGGCTGCAGACACAGGGCGCGACGCAGTCGGGCTTCATGGACGAACCGCAGGCGGCCTTCCGCTCGGGGCGGGCGGCGTTCCACATCGACGGATCGTTCCGCATCGGCGCGCTGGAGGGCGAACGGGGCCTGCGCTGGGGCGTGGCCGAGTTGCCGGTCGGCCCGGACGGGGCGCAATCCAACTACGCCTCATATTGGGTGAACGCGATCACCTCTTCGGCGGAAGGGCCGGAATACGAGGCCTCGGTGCTCTTCATGGAATACCTGACCTCGCCCGAAGCCATGGAGATCTGGCTGGAGGTCGTGGGCGAATTGCCCGCCCGTGTCGAGGTCGGCATGACCGACGAGATCGCCAATGACGAGGTCTTCGGCCCCTTCGTGCGCGGTCTGGAATATGCCCATACCACGATCTTCGCCGACGAATCGGCGCAGCGCCAGGTGCTGGTCGACATGATCGAGCGCATCCAGCTGCAGGGCATGACCCCGCCGAAAGCCTGAGCGTCGCTGCCGCAGCCGAACAGGCGATCCTCGACAGCTATTTCACCGACTGACCCCGACACTTCGGCGGCCGGGGCACCATCTGCCCCGGCGCACGACCCCGACACGCCGAAAGGCTCAGGCATCGACCGATGGCAGTTGACCCGTCCGCCCATGACGTCACCAAGGCACCCGCCGCCCCGCGCGGCGGTCTCTACAGCCGCCTGAGCGTCGGGCAAAAGCGCACCATCTGGGCCTGGACCTTTCTGGCGGTGCCGATCCTGTTCTACGTCATCATCCGCTTCTACCCGACCGGCAACGCCATGGTGCTGTCGTTTCAGGACTGGAACCTGCTGGGCGCGCGAACTTGGACGGGGTTGGACAACTATACCCGGCTGTTCTCCGATCCGGTGTTCTGGCAGGTGTTCCGCAACACCTTTGTCTACCTGCTTCTGGGAACACCGATCAGTCTCGTGATCTCCTTTGTGATCGCCTATCACCTCGATCAGGTGCGGTTCATGCACGGTACGATCCGGGCGCTCTACTTCGTGCCCTTCATGACATCCGCCGTGGCGATGGCCTGGGTCTGGCGCTGGTTCTACCAAGATGTTCCAATCGGGCTGTTCAACAACCTGCTGGCCACCGTGGGCATTGCGCAGATCAGTTTCCTCAACTCCACCACCAACGCCCTGCCCTCAATCCTTGCGCCCGCGATCTGGGCGGGGCTTGGGTTCCAGATCATCATCTTCATGGCCGGGCTGCGCGCCATCCCCCGCACCTTCTACGAGGCGGCCAAGATCGACGGCGTCTCGACCTGGACCGTGCTTTGGGAAATCACGCTGCCGCTTCTGCGGCCCACCATCGTCTTCATCGTGGTCCTGTCCTCCATCGGGTTCCTGCGCATCTTCGACCATGTCTTCAACATGACCAGCGCCAACCCCGGCGGGCCGCTCAATTCCACCAAGCCATTGGTGCTGATGATCTACCAAAGCGCCTTCAGCAGCTTTGACATGGGCTATGCCGCCGCGCAGACGGTGGTATTGTTCCTGGTCTTGCTGGTGGTCAGCCTGATCCAGCTGCGCCTGTTGAAGGACCGCTGACATGGCCGCGACCGACGACCTGACGATCCGCGCCACATCTGATGCGCTCTTGCGTGCACAGGCCCCCAAGAAAAAGGCCAGCATGGCGCAGTTCATCCGCTGGGTGCTGCTGTTCGGCGGCGGCATCTTGATGGTGATGCCGCTGGCCTACATGATCTCGACCTCGATGAAATTCCCGTGGGAGGTCTACGAGATCGGCCTGATCCCCGAGGAACCGACGCTTGAGAACTACACCTATGTGCTGGAGGACGGGCGGTTCTTCGGCTGGTTCGTCAATTCGCTCATCATCGCCACGATCACGACGCTGTCGGCGCTCTTTTTCGACAGTCTGGTGGGCTACACCTTGTGCAAGTTCAAGTTCCGGGGCCGCTACATCGTCTTCATCGCCATTCTGTCGACGCTGATGATCCCCACGGAAATGCTGGTGATCCCGTGGTACATGATGAGCCAGAGCTTCGGCTGGCTGGATACCTATTGGGGCATCATGTTCCCGGGCCTGATGACGGCCTTCGGCGTGTTCTTGATGAAGCAGTTCTTCGAAACCGTGCCCGATGATTTCCTCGAGGCCGCGCGCATCGACGGGCTGAACGAATTCCAGATCTGGTGGCAGGTGGCCATGCCGATGGTGAAACCCGCCTTGGCGGCACTCGCCATCTTCATTTTCCTCGGCAACTGGACGGCCTTCCTGTGGCCCTTGATCGTGACCACCTCACCCGATCTCTACACGCTGCCCGTGGGCCTTGCCTCCTACGGGGACGAGGCCGATGTGGCGTGGGAGCTGATCATGACGGGCGCGGCCATTTCCACCTTGCCGACGCTGATCTTCTTTCTGATCTTTCAGCGGTTCATCATCCGCGGGGTCGTGATGGCGGGGCTGAAAGGGTGAGCGGCGGCTCGGCAGAGCCGATGAAGGGTCCAGTGGACCCTTCAAGCCGCGAACGGGCGGAGCCCCGGGCATGACCGACACCACCACCTTCCCCGATCCCGTCTATCGCGACACGGTGCTGGCGCCGCTGTTCGAGGGCGTAAAGACCCATTTCGCGGACCATATGGATGCGATCAACCGCGCCCATCTGGTGATGCTGGTGGAGACAGGCATCTTGTCGCGCGCCGACGGGCAGGCCATCGCGCAGGCGCTCGACGCCATCGCGGTGGAAACCGACCGCGCGGCCTTGACCTACACCGGCGAGCATGAGGATTGGTTCTTTCTGGTCGAGGCAGAGCTGAAGAAACGCCTCGGCGATCTGGGCGGGGCGCTGCACACGGCGCGGTCGCGCAACGACATGGACCACACGCAGTTCAAACTGGCGCTGCGCGCCCGGGCAGAGGATGCGCTGGCCCGCATGCTGCGGCTTGCAACGGCGCTTCTGGCCAAGGCGCGGGCCGAGCGCGACACGCTGATCGTGGCCTATACGCACGGACAGCCCGCCCAGCCCTCCACCTTCGGCCATTACCTTGCCGCGATGATCGAGGTTCTCCTGTCCGACGCCCGGCGGTTCGACGCGGCCATCGCCCCGCTCGACCTTTGCCCCATGGGCGCGGCGGCAATCACCACCAGCGGTTTCCCCATCGACCGTGCGCGCATGGCCGACCTGCTGGGGTTCCAAGCCCCCAAGGTCAACGCCTATGGCTGCATCGCCTCGGTCGATTACGTCACCGGGCTTTATTCGGCGCTCAAGCTGCCGATGATCCATCTGGGCCGCGTGGTGCAGGACATGGCCTTCTGGTCCGCCTTCGAGGTCGGGCAACTGCATGTCCCCCGCAGCCTTGTTCAGATCTCTTCCATCATGCCGCAAAAACGCAATCCGGTGCCGATCGAACATCTGCGCCACATGGCCTCGGTGGCGGCGGGGCGCTGCGATGTCATCGTGAACACCATGCATAACACGCCCTTCACCGACATGAACGACAGCGAAGGCGAGGTGCAGCAGGCAGGCTATGGCGCGTTCGATCATGCCGCCCGCGTGCTGGACCTGCTGACCGCCTTCCTGCCCGCCTGTTCGATCAACGCCGACCGCGTCGCGCGCACCACGGATGCCGCCTGCATCACCATCACGGAACTGGCCGACACGCTGGTGAGATCCGAGGGCCTAAGCTTCCGGCAAGCGCATGAGATCGCAGCCGCCACGGCGCGCGCAGTCATCGCGGATGGCGCACCGCTGAAACAGGGCTATGCGGCTTTCGCTACAGCCTTTGCCGAGGTGACAGGCCGCCCCCGCCCTGACGCAGACAGCTTTCGCCGAAGCAGTTGACGCCCGCAGCTTCGTCACCCGCCGCGACCGGATCGGGGGGCCTGCGCCCGCAGCGCTTGACGCGGCCTTCGCCGATTACGCAGCCACGCTTCAAACCCTGACCACGGCGCAATCCGCCCGCCTCGCCCGCAGGGCCCAAGCGGCAGAGCGCCTTGAGACCGCATTCCACGACCTGAAAGGCCGCCCATGACCCAACTGATCTTGCGCGACCTCGTGAAACGCTACGGCGATACCGAGGTGCTGCATGCGATCAACCTTTCGGTCGATCAGGGCGAATTCGTCGTCCTCGTCGGCCCCTCGGGCTGCGGCAAATCCACCACGCTGCGCATGATCGCGGGGCTGGAGGAGATCAGCAGCGGTATCATCGAGATCGGGGGGCGCGTGGTGAACAACCTCGAACCCAAGGACCGAAACATCGCCATGGTGTTCCAGAACTACGCGATCTACCCGCATATGACGGTGCGCCGGAACATCGGCTTTGGCCTCAAGACCGCGAAACTGTCGAAAGCCGACAAGAACGCCCGGATCGACGAGGTGGCGGCGATCCTCGGCATGACCGAGTATCTTGAGCGCAAGCCAGCCCAACTCTCGGGCGGCCAACGCCAGCGCGTGGCCATCGGGCGCGCCATGGTGCGCGACCCCGCCGTGTTCTTGTTCGACGAGCCGCTGTCGAACCTTGATGCGCAACTGCGCACGCAGATGCGGCTCGAGATCAAGAAATTGCACACCCGCGTGGGCCGCATGATGATCTTTGTCACCCATGATCAGGTCGAGGCGATGACGCTGGCCGACCGGATCGTGATCATGAAAGACGGCCATATCCAGCAGATCGGCACGCCTGCGCAGGTGTATCACGAGCCCGCCAACACCTTTGTCGCGCAATTCATCGGCGCGCCGCAGATGAACCTGCTTGATGCGACAGGCACGGGCACGGGCGTGCGCCTGTGGAACGGGGTCGACGTCGCAGTGCCTGGGATCACGCTGGCGCCGGGGCGCAAACTGCGTTTCGGCATCCGGCCCGAGGATCTGACATCGGGGGCGGAGGGGGTTTTGTCGGGCATAGTCACCGTGGCCGAGCCGCTGGGGGCCGAAACGCTGATCTATGTCGATGTGGGCGGCGTCGAGGTGACGGCCACCGCGCCGGGCCGCACGCCACCCCGGGCGGGCGACAAGATCGGCCTGTCGCTGTCGGGCGAGGCCGCGCATCTGTTCGATGCTGACAGTGGCGTGTCGCTGCGCGCGGGGTCGCATGACGACCCCCTTCTTCGACGGCCACAACGATTTCCTTCTGCGCCTGTCGCGCAAACCCGAGGCGCGGCGCGACCTTTGGCTGGGCGAGACCGGGCAAGGCCACCTCGACCTGAAACGGATGAAGCAGGCGGGCTTTGCGGGCGGGCTTTTCGCCATCTTCGTGCCGCCCGTGCCCTCGGGCACCGTCGCGGCTTTTGAACCCGGCATGCCCGACCCGCCCTATGCCAAGCCGCTGCCGCCCTTGATGGACCATGCGACCGCGCAGGCCCCGGCGATGACCATGGCGGGCCTGCTGCACTGGATGGCGCGCGCAGCCCCGATGATTTCGCGCTCTGCCGTTCGACAGCCGACATCCGCGCCGCGATGGACACAGGTCGCATCGCAGGCGTGATGCATCTGGAAGGCGCGGAAGCCGTCGGTCCCGACCTCGACGCGCTCCACCTGTTCCACGAGATGGGCCTCAGGTCCCTCGGCCCGGTCTGGAGCCGCCCCACGATCTTTGGCCATGGCGTGCCGATGGCCTATCCGGGCAGCCCCGACACCGGGCCGGGCCTGACGGATGCGGGCAAGGAACTTGTGCGCCTGTGCACTGAGTTGGGCATCATGATCGACCTGTCGCACCTGAACGAGAAAGGCTTTGACGATGTCGCCCGCCTGTCCACCGCGCCGCTGGTCGCCACCCATTCCAATGCCCATGCGATCTGCCCTTCCACCCGCAACCTGACCGACCGGCAACTGCACATGATCCGGGAACGTGGCGGCATGGTGGGGCTGAACTTCGCCACCTTCTTCTTGCACCCCGACGGCACCGGCGGCATCGATCTGGGCTGGGAGGTGATGTTGCGCCATCTCGATCACCTCATCACGCATCTGGGCGAGGATCACGTCGGCCTTGGCTCGGATTTCGACGGTTGCACCGTGCCCGACCTGATCGGCGACGTGACCGGCGTGCCGCGCCTGTTCGACGCGATGGGGGCGCATGGCTATGACGCGGGGCTGATCAAGAAACTGGCCTTGGGCAACTGGCTGGCCTGTCTGGATCGCTGCCTGCGCTGACACAGCCGGGAAACGATTTGACTCATCACAAAAATGATGATGATGTCATATTCATCTTCACCCCGGACCCGGCATGCCCAGCCCCGACCCCGCACCCCGCCACAAGACCGCTTTGCCGACTGGCTGGCGCAAGGCCGCGCGGCCCTGCCCAAAGGCGAACGGACAAGGCGCGACCTGATGATCGCGGGCGCGCATCTGCTGGCGCGCCAGCCGCTCGAGGATCTGACCGTCGCCGCCGTCTGCGCGCGCGCATGTGTCGCCCATGGCACGTTCTACATCTACTTTCCCAACCGCAACCTGCTGGCAGGCGCCGTGCTCGAGGCCTTTGTCGATCACCTCCAGATCGAGATGCGGACGGCCGCGCGCGACACGCCCGACCCCGTGCGCGCCACCACCGCCGCCTACATGCACCTGTTCGAAGAGAATGCGGGTCTGATGCGCTGTCTGGTGGTGGGGCTCGATGCCCTTCCGGCCGCACGGCTTGCCTTTCAGCGGCTCAACGAAGACTGGATCGCCACCGTCGTGGCCGCCACGCGCCGCCGCGACGGGGCAAAGGCCCGGGTTGAGGCCGACCTGATGCGACGGGCCTATGCGCTGGGCGGCATGGTCGACCAGTACCTGACCGCCCTGCATGTGACCCAAGACCCGCAGATCATCGCCCTGTCGCAAGACCGCGACGCGGTGCTGGACCTGTTCACCGACCTCTGGACCAAAGGGATGGCCCCATGAGCCTGATCCAAGACGCCCACAAGATGCCCCTAGACGACCTGTCCGACCACAGGCAGTCAGCATGGGAGGCGCAGCGCGCCCATGTCGCCGGATCGCCCTTTTACCGCGCGCTTTGGGAGGGCATGCCGGCCCCCGCCCGGCTGGAGGATTTGCCCGCCCTGCCCCTGTCCGACAAGGCCGGCCTGCGCCTGTCGCAAGCCGCTCATCCGCCTTTCGGCGACTACCTTGCCACGCCGCGCGACACGGTGGCGCGCGTCCACCGCACCTCGGGCACCACCGGGCAGGCGATGACGCTGGCGTTGTCGGCGCGTGATTGCGAGATCACCGAGGTCGTGGGCGCGCGGGCGCAATCACTGGCCGGTCTGCGTCCGGGAATGACCGTGGTCCATTGCCTGAACTACCAGATGTGGATGGGGGGCCTGACCGATCATATGACGCTGGAACGGACCGGCGCGACGGTGGTGCCCTTCGGCGTGGGCTCAACCGCGCTTTTGGTGCGCACCATCCGCGAGGTGGGGATCGACGCGATCTCCTGCACGCCGTCCTACCCCGCTGTGCTGGAACGCGTGCTGGCCGAGGAGTTTCCCGGCCTCTTGCCTGCCGACCTCGGCCTAAAGCTGGGCCTGTTCGGTGGCGAGCCGGGGCTGGATGACCCAAGCCTGCGCGCGCGCCTCAAGGCGACCTGGGGGATGGAGCCGCGCAACGCCAATTACGGCGTTTCGGACGTGTTTTGCAATTTCGCCGCGCAATGCGACCACGACACCGACCTGCATTTCGTGGCCCATGACGTGCTGCACGCCGAACTGATCGACCCTGACACCACCCAACCCGTGACACTGGCCGAGGGGGCATCGGGCGAGTTGGTCCTTACCCACCTTGCCCGCGATTGCCAGCCACTGGTCCGCTTTCGCACCGGCGATATTGTGGCGATCAGCGGCACAGATCCCTGTGCCTGCGGCTGCACCGGCTTCCGGTTCCGCGTGGTCGGCCGCAGCGACGACATGGTCGTCGTGCGCGGCCTGAACATGTTCCCCACCATGGTCGCGGCGGTCCTGACGGGCTTTCCCGAATTGTCGGGCGATTACCGCATCGTGCTGGACACGCGCCCGCCCTACGACAGCCTGCCCGTGCAGGCGGAACTGGCCAAGGGCGCGCGCGACGACGGTACCCTGGCCGCCCGCATCACCGCCGCCCTCAAGGCGCAATTGGGGGCCAGCGCGCGGGTCACGATCCTGCCTGCGGGCCATTTTCCCGTCACCGAGGGCAAGACCGCCCGCGTCATCCGGAGCCATCCATGACCGATTTCACCTATGACACGATCCTGTCCACCCTCGCGGAGGACGGCGTGCGCACCATCGCGCTGAACCGGCCCGGATCGCTCAACGCGATGAACCGCCGCTTGATCGACGAGGCCGCGCGCGCTTTGACGACGCCAACGCCGACCCTGCGACCCGGGCTATCGTCTTGACCGGCGAAGGCCGCGCCTTTTGCGCGGGCGACGACCGGCGCGAACATGTCCACCCCGAGACGGAGGCCGAGGCGCGCGCCCATGTCGACGCGATCCAGGCCGTCACCCGCGCCATCGTGCTGGGCGAAAAGCCCGTGGTGGGTGCGATCAACGGCTGGGCCGTGGGCGGGGGCTTCGAATGGGCGCTGAACTGCGATTTCCCGATCTGGGGCGAAAGTGCCAAGGCCTTTTTCCCCGAGGTCTCGCTCAACGTCTTCGTCACCGGGGCCGTCACCTCGATCCTGCCCGCCATCGTCGGCCCCGTGAAGGCGCGCGAGATGCTCTATCTGGGCGAGCAGTACACGGCGGCCGACCTCAAGGCCTGCGGGGTCGCTTGGAAGGTCGTGCCCGATGCGGCGCTCCGCGCCGAAGCTCATGCCGTGGCCGCCCGACTTGCCGCCCTGCCGCCCCTGTCGCTGCGCGCGATGAAGCGCGTCCTGACGCAGGTGGGTGGCGGCGCGATCCAGCGCGCGTTGGATCTGGAGACGGAGGCGACCGTGGCCTGCTTCCTCGACCCTGAAACGACCCGACGCATCACCGATTTTGGCGGCTGATGGCGTGTGACGAGGGCTGTGCAAGCGCAATCCACCTTACCCCGTGCGTATCGGGCCGGTCTGTGCTATGGTTGGCATCTGCGGGTGCACTGTCACCAGCAGATCGCTCCGGGCGATCCGCCCGGACAGTCCTTGAAAGGACAGTCCATGACATCCCTGAAACGGACAAAGCTCTGGGCCGCAAGCGCGGGCCAGACCGATGCCTTGACGGCAGCCTGGAAGAAAGCCTTCGACGCCCGCATCCGCACCGCCGCCCTGAGCCGCGACATCGCCCCCCGCCGTCCCAAGGCCAAGACCGCCGCACCTCTCAAGGCGGGCCCGTCCCGGCCGCACTGAGCCTCGAGCTGCGAAGATTTTTCACGTTATCTGCCCCCGCGGCCGCATGACCCTTGTGTCAGCGGCCCATCCGGTGCATGTAGGGCGTGCTAACGTTATTCTGCTCGAACCGCTGCTTCCCGTTCATCCGGCTCTCAGTTGATCGATAATGACTGATATTGCCGAGATGCCGCATATCGCGGGCATCACCCAAGAACAGGAGACCACGGATATGGCCAATGGCACCGTGAAATGGTTCAATACTTCCAAAGGCTTCGGCTTCATCGAGCCCGAAAATGGCGGTCGTGACGTGTTCGTGCACATCTCCGCCGTGGAACGCGCCGGTCTGACCGGCCTCGCCGATGCGCAGAAAGTGACGTTCGACATGGAACAGGGCCGTGACGGCCGCGAAAGCGCGATCAATCTCGCCCTCGCCTGAACCCATCGGGGTGGGCCCTCTTGCAGGGGGCCCGCAACCCGGCCTCGCGGCCAATGACCCGTCCGAGCCCGTCTTGCGGCCGGCGGATTGGACCCGCATTCTGGCGCGCTACCGCACGCCCATCGCCTCCAAAAGCGCCTTTGAACTGACGGTCACGGCCCTGCCGTTCATGACCCTTTTCGGCCTGTCATGGGCCGCCCTGTCGATCCACCCTATGCTCGCCTTGCTGCTGTCGCTGGCCAATGCCGCCTTTTTGGTGCGGCTCTTCATGATCCAGCACGATTGCGGACATGGCTCGTTTTTCGCCAGCCGCGCGCTCAACACCTGGGTCGGGCGCACTATCGGCGTCCTGACGCTGACGCCCTATGCCGTCTGGCGGCAAAGCCATGCGATCCACCATGCCTCTACCGGCAATCTCGACCGGCGCGGCATCGGCGACATTCCCACCATGACGGTGGCCGAATACGGCGCGGCGCCGCCGGTCCGGCGCATGCTCTACCGTCTGGTGCGCAACCCTGTGGTGCTTTTCGGCATCGCGCCTGCCTACAGCTTCTTGCTGCAGAACCGTCTGCCGCTGGGGTTCATGCGCGCGGGCTGGCGCTACTGGGCAAGCTCGATGGGCACCAACCTGGCCATCGCAGCGCTCGGCTATGCGCTCTATCGGCTGGGCGGGCCACAAGTGCTGCTTTTCGTGGCCTTGCCGACGGTGGTTCTGGCCGCCTCGATCGGCATGTGGCTCTTCTACGTCCAGCACCAGTTCGAGGAAACGCATTGGGATCATGAGGCAGATTGGGCCGTGCAGGATGCCGCCATGCATGGCTCGTCGCATTACGTCCTGCCGCCGGTCCTGCGCTGGCTGACCGCCAATATCGGGGTGCATCACGTGCATCACATGGCCAGCCGCATCCCGTTCTATCGGCTGGACGAGGTCATCCGCGACCACAAGGTTCTAGCCGATGTGCATACGATCACGCTGCGCGACAGCCTGCACTGCGCCCGCCTGCACCTGTGGGACGAGGATCAGCGGCGCCTCGTCTCCTTCGCCGAAGCGCAGGCCTAGCGCCCACCTTCGAACGCGGCCAGCCGCACCCCTGCCCCTTCCAGCGCCACACGCAGGTCGCGCGCCATGGTAACGGCCTCGGCCGTGTCGCCATGCAAGCAGATCGTGTCGATGCGCGAGGGCAGATGCTTGCCCGTCTCGGTGATGATCGCGCCAGCCTCCAGCATGGCGAGGATGCGCTGCGCGGCAAGCCCGCCGTCATGGATCACCGCGCCGGGCTTGCGCCGGTCGACCAGTTGCCCGTCATCCTCATAGGCGCGGTCGGCGAAGATCTCGCAAGCCACCCGCGCACCCAGATCGCGCGCCGCCGCCTCTTGCGCGGTGCCGGCCAGCACCATCACGATGATCTCGGGATCGACGGCCAGCGCAGCGGCGTAGCAGGCCCGCGCCATCCCGGCATCGGCGGCGGCCATATTGGCCAGCGCGCCATGCAGCTTGAGGTGCCGCACCTGCCCGCCCGCCGCCCGCGCCATGCCCTGCGCCGCCCCAAGCTGGTAGGCGACCAGATGGCCCAGCGCGGCGTGGCTCATGTCGATCCGTCGCCGGCCAAAACCCTGAAGATCGGCAAAGCCCGGATGCGCCCCGATCCCCACGCCGCGCGCGACCGCCTGCGCCATCACCTGCGCCATCACATCGGGGTCGCCCGCGTGAAAGCCGCAGGCGATATTGGCCGAGGTCACGATATCAAGCAACGCCGCATCATCGCCCATGCGCCAGGGGCCGAAACCTTCGCCCATATCCGCATTCAGATCCACCTGACCCTGCATCGCTAGCCCTTTTCCGTCTTGCCCGCCGTCACGCCGCTGATCAGTTGATAGGCCAGCAGATCGCGGATGTCGCGCGGGTCGCGCACCAGCCGGGTCAACCGGCCGGAAAACGCTCGAACCGCATCGGCGGCTGCGCGCTCGGCTGCCAACGCCTCGGCGCGCTCGACGAACCGGATGGTCAGCGCCGCCCCCGCAGGTGCCTGTGCCGCGCGCGGCAGGTCGCAGGGCAGGACCGTGCCGATCCGGGGATAGCCGCCCGTGGTCTGGCATTCCGACAAGAGCACCATGGGCGCACCGTCTCCGGTGATCTGGATGTCGCCCGGCACCACGATGTCGGACAGGATCGACAGCCCCGCGCGGCTGTGAAACCCATCACCCTCGGGGATAAGGCGCACGCCCATGCGGTTGCCGCGCGGGTCGCGGGCAAAGCGCGTGGATTGAAACCGGGCAACCTCATCGGCCGCGAACATCGCCGTCTGCGGGCCATGGACGGCGCGCAGCACGCCCCCCGCAAAGCGGTCGTCTTGCGGCAGGGCCAGCCCTGTCACGCCGCCCGGATCGGGACCAAGGTCCAGCCGGTCGCCCGCTGCCAAGGCCCGCCCGATGCCTGCGGACAGATGCACCCCGCGCGCGCCCAGCATCGGCACCGTGTCAAACCCGCCCCCACATGCAGGTAGCCATAGACACCCGCCAGCACCGGCCCGATCTCGAGCCTTTGCCCCGCCCGCATCGCATGCGAGGCGCCCCAGACCAGCGGCGCACCGTCGAGCGTCGCGCGCATCGGCGCGCCGGTCAGGGCGATGCGAACCTCCCCCAGCGCCTCGAAGACCCCGCCCATGCTCGCCATCTCGATGGCGGCCAAACCCAGCCGCTGCCCCAGCAACACCGCCCCCTCGGCCAGCGCCAGCCGGTCGGCGGCCCCGCCCCGCGACAGGCCCTGCGACAAGAAGCCGGGGCGGCCAAGATCCTGCAGGCTCATCGCCGGGCCCGCCTTGTGCACGATCAGCGCGCGGGTCACGCCAACACCTCCGCCACCGCGCCGCCACCGGGGCCTTCGGCCTTCAGCCGCTCATAGGCCGCGCGTTCCATGGGCTCAAACAACACCTCGTCGCCGGGGCGCAGCACAAAGGGCGTCTCGCTCTCGGGCCGGAACAGGCGCAAGGCGGTCTGCGCCACCTGCCGCCAGCCCGTGGGCGTCGCCGTGGAAAACAGCGTCATCTGACGGATCGCCACGCACAGCGCGCCAACCTCGACCTTGGGCGTCAGCGCAGTTTGGCGCGGGATCGCCCAGTTGTCCGGCAGTTCGCCCAGATAGGGCTGGCCGGGGGCGAACCCGATGGTCTGCACGCGTAGACGGGTCGCGGCGATCTGGGCTATCGCCTGCTCAGGCGTCGCGCCCGCCAGCGCCGCCGCCTCCGCCAGTTGCGGGGCCAGATCGGTGCCGAAGACCGCAGGCACGCGCCACAACCGACGCCCGCCCGGCAGCGGTTCGGCCCTCCAGTCGCGGCTTTCCACAAGATCACAAAGACGCGCACGCAGACCCGCGGCATCAACGGCCAGCGGATCAAAACGCAGGTAGGTCGAAACCAGCGCGCTGGTCACCTCTTCCACGCCCGGCCAATTCTCGCGCGTCGCGGCATGACGGAGCGCAAGGGCCGCGCGGTTCGCAGGCTCGCTGAGGCTCTCACCAAAACGCACCAAGAGACCGTCCAGCCCAAGCCAGTCGATGCGGGGAAAGCCCCCGGCGGAGTGTTCGGATACGTTTTTCATGGCATCGGAGTGCAGGCTATCGCAGCACGCCGGGTGGGAACAGAGCCACGCCGCCCCTCAGGCGAGAAACCCGAAATCGGGATGCAGGGCGAACCGCCAGTTGCGGCGCGGGCCCGCCATGACGTTGAGGTAGTACATCTCGATCCCGTGCGGCGCAGCGCACGGGTGGTGCCCGCGCGGCACCAGAACCACGTCGTGATCGGCGACGGCCATGGTCTCGTCCAGCGTCAGATCGTCGGTAAAGACACGCTGGATCCCGAAGCCCTGCGCCGGGTTCAGGCGGTGGTAATAGGTTTCTTCCAGATAGGTGATGTTGGGGAAATCATCCACATCATGGCGGTGCGGCGGGTAGGAGGACCAGTGGCCGCCCGGCGTATAGACCTCGGTCACCAGCAGGCTGTCGGCCACGTTGCGGCCTTCCATCGCGATGTTGTGGATATGGCGCAGGTTGGTGCCCGCGCCCCGATCCTCCAGCGCGATGCCTTCGGGCCCCAGCCGTTGCACAGGTCGCCCGCCGGGGCTGGGCGCGGTGCAGACGGCCAGCGTGCAATCGGTGGTGGCTTGTGCGCGCCAATCGGCACCGGGTGGCACGTAAAGCGCATGGGGGGCGTGCGCTCGAAGACGCTCAGCCGGTCGCCCATCTCGCCATGATTTTCGCCCGCCGCCGTCACTTCGGCCCGCCCCTCGACCAACACAAGGATCGCCTCTCGGCCTTCGTGATGCCCGCGGCGGTCTGCCCGGGCGAAAGCCGCCAGAGGTCGAAGCCGACATAAGACCACCCCGCCGCCTCGGGCGTGATCGCATGGACCTGCCCCGAACGCCCTGTGGCTTTGCGCAACAGCCCCGCCATCAAGCAACCCGCTTGGCCGCATGGGCCTGAAGTGCTGCCTCGAACGCCTCCGCCGTCCAGCCCTCGTCCAAGGCGCGCGCCATCAGCGCGGCCTGCGTCTCGGGCGCAAGCCCACCCACGGGCGGGTCGGTGTCGAGATTGGTGGGAAAAGCGTAACCCTCGGCCGCAGCACCAATGGCGGCATTGATCGCGGAAGCGTCCAGTTGTCCCCGGGCCTTGAGCCGCTGCAACGCAGAGAAAAGCGCGCGGCACATGGCCATGCGGTCCACCGCCTCCATCGCACGGCCAAAGGCGGAACTTACTTGAACAAGGTTCGCCATCCGGTTGATATCGCTTGATACATTATCCCCCGCCGCATGGTAGAGCGCAGGATTGAAGAACAGCGCATCGCCCTTTTGCAGCGGCAGTTGCACGGCGTTTTCGCGGAAATACCCTGCCACCTCCGCCCGCCGATGGGCCATGTATCCCCCCGGCACGAGCTGCGAGAAGGGCAACAACATCGTCGGCCCGCTTTCCAGCGGCATGTCGCAATGCGCAATGGCCCCTTGCAGCGTCATGATCGCAGACAGCGCATGCACATGCGCCGGAAACCGCGCCGCGACCTCGGCCGTCTGAAAGCCAAGGTGAAAATCGCGGTGGGCGCTTTGCGCCTTGCCGCCCGGCCTGACCAGATTGACCTGCGCCGTCATCTGGTGAAACGGCCCCAACCACGCCTCGCACACGGCGTCGATCACCGGATTGCCGAAGTAGAGCGCGAAGGTTTCCGGGTCGTCCAGACACAGTTTTTGCAGGCTGTTCCAGATCCGGTCATTGGCGCCCGCAGCCGCAAGATGATCCGCCACGCCGCCACCCGCCGCCTTTTCCCGCGCGATGATCGCCTCATAGGCCGCCGTTGCCCGGTCGATGGGCGCGGTGTCGGCATAGGCGTGGCTCAAGACCAGAACCCCCGGCCCCTGCCCCAGAACCCAAGCCCATTCCGCCATCAGGTCGCGCCGGGCAGCACCATCGGCCAGATTGCCCCGCAACGCATCCATGTCGTAGATCGGCACGTTCTTCTGAACCGAGGCCGCCAGCGGCACCTGCGCGTGTTCCACCCGCCGCGCTGTCAGCGCCTCAAGCTCCGCCAGCGTCCCGCTGTCTTGGTCGAAATACCCAGTGTCCCGCATCGTTCAGACCGTCCCCCCCAAGGAGCCTTCCAGCTCGACCATATCCTGCCCCCCCGCCATCAGGTCCTGCAACTCGCCGGGGGTGATCTGGCCCCGCTGCGCCGTGCCCAGCGTCTTGCCGCGGTTGAGCACCGTAAAGCGGTCGCCCACAGCCATCGCATGACGCACGTTGTGGGTGATGAACACGATCCCGATGCCGGTCTTGCGCACCTTGTCGATGGTGGACAGCACGTTGGCCGTCTGCCGCACGCCAAGGGCGCTGGTCGGCTCGTCGAGGATCAGCACCTTGGCCCCGAAATGAACTGCCCGCGCAATCGCCACCGTCTGCCGCTCGCCCCCCGACAGTGTGCCCACCGCCTGTTCTGGCGAGCGAAGGTTGATGCCCATCTTGCGCATCTCCTCCATCGTCGTCTCGTTGGCGTGCTTGAAGTCGATGAAGTTGAACGGACCGACCCGGCGCACAGGTTCGCGCCCCATCCAGAAATTGCGCGTCACGCTCATCAGCGGGATCATCGCAAGGTCTTGGTAGACCGTGGCGATCCCCGCCTCCATCGCGTCGCGCGGGCTGGAAAAGGACATCGGCTTGCCCTCGAACAAGATCTCGCCGCGGGTGGGTTTGTGCACGCCCGACATGGTCTTAATGAAGGTCGATTTCCCCGCGCCGTTGTCGCCCAACAGGCAATGGCATTCGCCCGGCCGCACATCGAAACTGACCCCGTTCAGCGCGATGACAGGGCCGAAATGCTTTTCGATGCCCTGCATCGCCACGATGGGGTTGTGATCAAAGGATGACATCAGCGTTCCCCCGTGATGATGCGGCGGATGTAGGTGTTGAGGATCACGGCGAAGAGCAGGATTACGCCGAGAAACACTCGAAACAGGCTGCTCTCCACCCCGGCAAAGAACAGCCCCTGCTGCACCACGCCAAAGATCAGCGCGCCCAAAGCCGCGCCTATGACCGAGCCATAACCGCCCGTCAGAAGCGCGCCGCCGATCACCACCGCGATGATCGCCTCGAATTCCTTGAGAAGACCCCGATCCGCCCCCGCCGATCCGAATTCCATCACCTGACAGGTGGCAAAGACACAGGCGCAAAACGCCGTGAACATGAACATCAGGATCTTCACCCGGTCGACCGGCACGCCGACATAGCGCGCAGCTTGCGCATCACCGCCCGAGGCGAAGACCCAGTTGCCGAAGCGCGTACGCGTCAGCACCACATGGGCTACAACCATCAGCCCCAGCGCCCAGATGATCAGCATCGGGATGCCGTCGATCACGGGCTCCCCCGCGCGATTGCCACGCTCGAACACGCCCACCAGCCCCAGATCGGCGAGCCAGACGAACAGCCCCGGCAGGATCTTGCCGCCAAAGACGGGGGCGAGCCAATCGCCCACCGCCGCCTCGGACACGCCGCCAATGATTGTGCGCCGCTCGATCAGTTGCGGGAAAAAGATGGTGAAGCCGCGCAGGATGAACAGGAAGGCCAGCGTCACGATGAAACTGGGCAGGCCCGTGCGCACGACGATGATGCCGTTCACCGCCCCGATGGCGATGCACAGCGCAAAGGTCAGCAAGATCGCCACCCAGACCGGCCAGCCCAGCGTGACCGCGATGATGGCGATGGACATGCCCGCAAAGCCGATCATCGACCCCACGCTCAGGTCGAACTCGCCCGCGATCATCAACATGCAGGCGCCCACCGCGATGATCACGAACTGCGCCGAGACGGTGGACCAGTTCAGGATGCCTTGGGCATTGAACATGCCGCTGTCGCCCGCGAAGACGATGAAGAAGGCAAAGACGGCGATGGTCCCGACGATCGCGCCCAGTTCCGGCCGGATCAACGCCTTGCGCAGACCCGAGGTTTCCTTGATCCGTTCGTCCAGACTTGCGTTCGTGTCCGACATCTCGCACCCCTCCCCCAACTCAAGGTGACAAAAAGGGCGGGCGCCAGGACAGGCACCCGCCCCGTTTCAGGCGATCAGCGGTATTCGCCCGCCAGCTGGCCCACCAGTTCCAACCCATCCGCGGTCACGAAACCGGGGCCAGAGTTGATGTTGTTGCCGGGCAGCACACCGAAGCGATGGTAGTTGGTCAACACCACGACCGGCAGGTAGGCCTGCAAGAAGGGCTGCTGGTCGATGCCCCATTCGATCACGCCGTCGCGGATGGCCTGTACGATGTCGCCGCCCAGATCGAAGGTGCCGAAATAGATGTCGCCCGCCAGACCCATCTGGTTGAGCGCAAGGATCGTCGGATCGGCAGATGTCGGCCCCAGTGTCAGCACCGCATCGGTGTCGGGGTTGGCGTTCAGATAGGCCATCACCCGGTTCTGGATTTCCGACGGGTCTTGGCCGCTGTCGATCATCTGGTTGCCCAGATCGACCCCCAGACCGTCGGCAAAGCCCTGGCAGCGCTCGGTCGAGGACGGGCTGGAGATGTAGTGGTTCACGCACAGGAACGACCCCACGCCCTCGCCTGCTGCACGCACACCCGCGGCAAAGCCCGCGTCATATTCGGGCTGTCCCACGTACATCAGCGCGCCCAGTTCGCGGCGCCTGATCGGGCGTGCCCGAGTTGATGATGATGACCTCGATGCCCGCATCGACAGCCGCCCGGATCGGGCCGGACAGCACATCGGGATCGGCCAGCGTGGTGATGATGCCATCGGGCCCGCTTGCCGCCGCCTGTTCGATGATCCGCGCCATGTCGGCCAGATCGCCGGTGGGCGGGTTGCGGTATTCGACCGTCACGCCCATCTGCTCGCCCGCCAGCGCAAGCCCGTTCTTGATCGTGTTCCACCAGCTGTCGCTGTCGGGCGCATGGCTGACCAGAACATAGCGTTCGCCCTCGGCCTGTGCCGCGCCCATCAGACCGACCGTGGCAACGGCGGTGGCCGCCATCATCTTGTAGAATGAATTCATGATGTCCTCCCAAACGGTTTTCGGGGTCTCGCCGGGTCCTCTCCCGTCTCGCCCTTGCGTCACCCTAGACGCGAATCAGCCGTTTTGCAACCGGTTGCAAAAGTGGCCTTGATCACGGAGACTTGCCCACACGCGACGCGTGTATAAACAGATGGGAAAGACTTTCGGACGGTGCTTATGGCGGTGACCCTAAAGGATGTGGCAGAGCGCGCGGGCGTGTCCCGCTCGGCGGTCTCGCGCACCTTTACCGAAGGCGCGTCGGTCTCGGCCAAGACGCGCGCCAAGGTGGAAAAAGCCGCGCGCGATCTGGGCTATAGCCCCAATGCGCTGGCCTCTTCGCTGACCACGGGGCGGACGAAACTGATCGGGCTGGTCTCGAACAACTTTCACAACCCGCTGTTTCTGGAGGTCTTCGATCTGTTCACCCGTGGGTTGCAAGACCGCGGATTGCGCCCGCTGCTGGTCAACCTGAGCCACGAGACCGATCCCGCAAATTCGCTGCGCATGCTGCGGCAATACTCGGTCGACGGGGTGATCGTGGCCTCCTCCACCCTGCCGCCGAGTTTCGCACAAGCCTTCCGCGATGCGGGCCTGCCGGTCGTTCATTCCTTCGGCCGCTACACCACCAGCCCGCATGTGCATGTGGTGGGCATCGACAACATTGCCTGCGGACGCATGGCCGCCGATGCGCTGATCGCACGCGGCTACCGGCACGTGGCCTTTCTGGGCGGACCGGAAGCCGCCACCTCGACCCAAGACCGCGCGCGGGGCTTTCTGGGCCGCTTGACTGAGCACCCCAAGATTTCGGTGAGCGTCAGCTATGCCAGCGCCTATTCCTTTGACGCGGGCCGGGTGGAGATGACCAAATGCCTGATGTCCGACCCGGCCGAGGCCTATTTCTGCGGCGATGACGTGCTGTCCATCGGCGCGCTGTCGGCGATCAAGGAGGCGGGCCTGCGCTGCCCCGAGGATATCGGGATCATCGGTCTGAACGACATGAAGATGGCGGCTTGGCAAAATATCGACCTGACCACGATCCGCCAGCCAATCCCCGAGATCATCGGCGCCTCTATCGATCTGGTCGTGGCGACCATCGAGGACCCAGACCGCCACCCCGAAACGCGGCTGTTCCCGTGCCGCGTGATCGAACGGGGCACGCTGCGCCCCGTTCCCTGAGCCTTCAGCGAAACATCGACGGGCGCGCATCGACCCAAGCGCCATCAGCCTTGGCGGATGCCACCGCAGCATGGACGGCGGCCATGGACCTGAGCCCGTCTTCGGCCAGGGGCAGACCGTCGCGTACCTCACCCCGGATCGCGGCGGCCAGATCGACGTAGATATTGGCAACAGCCAGCGGGAACCCCTCGGGATGCGCGATGGCCACGCGGGACAGGCGCGCGGCCTCATCGCTCAGGCCCGCTTCGCCCTTTTCCATGATCTGCGTGCGCCCGCCGACGGGCGTGTAATAGACCTGATTGGGCTGCTCGGACGCCCACCGCATCCCCCCCGTCTCGCCAAAGATCTGGATGTCGAACCCATGCTGGCGCCCAATCGCGACCGAGGATGTCCAGAGCCGCCCGACCGTGCCGCCCGACATGCGGAAATTGACCATCGCGTCATCTTCCAGAACGCGGCTGGGAATGGTGGAGGCGAAATCGGCCGAAACTCTATCCACCTGATCGCCCACGACAAAACTTGCCATATGAAGGGCGTGGATGCCGCAGTCGGCAAACTGCCCCGACACGCCCGCCAGCGCTGGGTCATAGCGCCAGCGCACGCGCGGGTTGTCGGCATCGGCCGCGTTGCCGTGGTGGCCGTGGCTGAAGTTCGTGACCACCAGCCGGACCTTGCCGATCTGCCCCGTGGCCACCATGGCCCGCATTTCGCGCACCATCGGATAGGCGGAATAGCAGTAATTGACGGCGCAGATGCGGCCGCTTGCACGGGCCACCCGCACGATCTCTTCGCCCTCTTCGACGGTCATGGTCATGGGCTTTTCGCACAGCACATGAAAGCCTGCCGCGAGGAACGCCTTGGTGATCTCGAAATGGGTCGAATTGGGCGTGGCCACCGTCACCAGATCAAGACGGTCCGGGCGCGCGGTCTCGCCCGCCAGCATCTCGCGCCAATCGCCATAGGCGCGGTCCGGCGCGATACCCAGGCGCTGCGCATAGGCGCGACCTTTGTCAGCGTCGACATCCAAGGCCCCGGCTACAAGGGAAAAATTTCCGTCGGCCAAAGCGCCAAGGCGATGCGCCGGCCCGATCTGAGACCCCTCACCGCCGCCGATCATGCCCCATGTGAGCTTCATCTTGCAACCCCTTCAAAATCCAATACTTTGCAGATACTCTCGATTGGCCCGTGCGTCATCGATCGGCGAGACATCCAGCGTCGGGTCGCAATCCTGTTCGACCGTGCACCAGCCCTCGAAGCCTGCTTTCAGCAGGATCTGTCGGACGGCGGGAAAATCCACATCGCCCTGGCCGAGGTTGCAGAAGATGCCTTGCCCGCATGCATCATAGAAACCTGTGCTTTTCGCAATCGCGTTTGCCTTAACAATGGGGTCTATATCTTTGAAATGCATGTATGAAATGCGTCCAATGTGCTTGCGCATGAAGGCCACGGGGTCAAAGCCGGCATACGAATGGTGGCCGGTGTCGAAGCAGATCTTGAGGATATCGTCAGACACTTCGTCGAGCAGGCGTTCCAGTTCCGGCTCGAAGTCGATGAAGCCCGCCGCATGGGCATGAATGCCGACGGTCAGCCCGTATTCCTCCGCCCCCATGCGGGCGACATGGGCGATCCGGTCGCGGAAGGCCGTCCATTCAGTGGTGTCCATCTGTTCGGCATCCGCCGCGCGGCCTGCTGTCGGCGCGCGCCGGGGCGAGATGCTGTCGATCAACACAAGGTGCTGCGCGCCATGTGCCACCAGCGCCTTGCAGGTGCGCACGGCACCGTCCAGCACGTCATCCCATTGATCCGGATCGTGAAACGCCCGGAAAACCACACCACCGATCAGCTCCAGCTTGTGCTCGTCCAGCGCCTCGGCCAGCACAGCGGGGTCCTCGGGCATGAAGCCTACGGGGCCAAGCTCGATGCCGGTATAGCCTGCGTCTGCGCAGTCTTTCAGCACCGACCGCCACGGCGGATTGCGCGGGTCGCTGGCGAATTCCACACCCCAGGAACAGGGCGCATTGCCGATACGGATGGTCATGGAAAGATTGCCCTTTCAGATTTGGGGAACAAGATGCCAACGGCCGTCACTTGCCGAGGCAAAAGCGGTGTCGATGACGCGCGCGACAGCAAGACCTTCGCGAAAGGTCGGCCAGACGGGCGCGCCGGTATGGATCGCGTGCAAGAAATCGCGCGCCTCGATGATGATCTGGTCCTGATATCCGGTGCCGTGCCCGGGCCCCTGACAAAACGGCAGGTAATCGGGATGGGCCGGGCCGGTCAGGATCTTGGTAAAGCCGCGCGCCTGGCCTCATGCCCTTCGGCGCGGTAGAGCCAGACTGCATTCTGATCCTCCTGATCGAAGCGGATAGCGCCCTTTGTGCCTTGTATTTCATAGGCATAGCCCATCTTTCGCCCCGTGGCGACGCGGCTGAAAAACAGGTGCCCCATGGTGCCGGAGGCAAAGCGCACCATCATCTGGCCCTGGTCGTCATTGTCGACAGGGACTGGCCGTGCCCGGCGCGGTGGCATGGACCGTCTCGACACGGGCCGAAAGCTCCGCAATCGGCCCCATCAGCGCCAGCGCGCAATTGACCATATGGGGCGAGAGGTCGCCCATGCAGCCCGCCGCCCGGCCAAAGCAGCGCCAATTGGCGGGTATGGCGGGATCGGCCAGAAAATCCTCAGTATGCTCGCCGCGGAACCATGTGACATCGCCGATGGCGCCCTCGTCCAGCAGGTGTCGCACGAACTGGGTTGCGGGCGTGCGGACGTAGTTGAAGCCGATCATGTTGGGAAGGCCGGAAGCTTCGGCGGCGGCCACCATCGCCTGTGCGTCCGACAGCGAGGCACCCAGCGGTTTCTCGCAAAAGACCGGTTTTCCGGCCTGAAACGCTGCCTCGGCAATCGCCCGGTGTGTGGTCTGGGGCGAGGCGATCACCACCGCGCCCACGCGGTCATCGGCCACCACATCTTGCCAGTCGCGCCCCGCCCGTGCGAAACCATAAGCGGCCCGGTACCGCTCGGACGATGCGGCGCTGCCCGCCGCGATCATTTCCAGCCGAGGGCGCAGGGGCGTGTCGAAGACGGCGCCGACGGCGCTGTAGGCCACGGCATGGGCTTTGCCCATATAGCCGCCACCGATCAGGCCGATGCCGATTTCTGCCATGATCCACCCTCCCCGCAAGACCCGGTTGCAACCGGTTGCAAAATTCGTATCCTGAGTCGCAAGGGCTTGCAATGATCAAGCCGCCGCGACACGGGGGACCCGCATGACCACCACCATCCGCCTGACCGTGGCGCAAGCCATCGTGCGCTATCTCATGAACCAGTTCATCGAGCTGGGCGGAGTCGAGACACGCATCTGCGGCGGCGGCTTTGGTATCTTCGGCCATGGCAACGTACCGTGTCTGGGTGAGGCGCTCTACCCGGTGCAAGAAGAGATGCCGCTGTATCGCGGGCAGAACGAGCAAAGCATGGGCTTTGCCGCCGCCGCCTATGCCAAGTATCACCTGCGCCGGCGATTCATGTTCTGCACCGCAAGCGCGGGGCCCGGCACCGCCAACCTGCTGACGGCGGCCGCGCTGGCGCATGCCAACCGCCTGCCGATGCTGATGCTGTGCGGCGACACCTTCCTGACCCGCCTGCCCGACCCGGTGCTGCAACAGCTGGAGCATTTCGGCAACCCCGCGCTGGGGCTGAACGACGCCTTCAAGGCCGTCACCCGCTACTGGGACCGCATCACCCATCCCGCGCAGGTGATCCAGACCCTGCCCGCCGCACTCGCCAACCTGCTTGACCCCGCCGATTGCGGCCCGGCCTTTCTGGCGCTCCCGCAAGATGTGCAGGGCTGGGCGTATGACTACCCCGAAGAATTCTTTGCCCGCCGCGTGCACCGCATCCGGAGGCAAGCCCCAGATGCCGCCGAGATCGCGGATGCCGCCGCAGCCCTGCGCGGCGCCAAGCGACCGATGATCATCGCGGGCGGCGGGGTGCAATACTCTGCTGCTGTGGCAGAGCTGACCGCGTTTGCCGAGGCGCACGGCATCCCCGTGGTCGAGACCATCGCGGGCCGCGCCAATATGCTCGCCAGCCATCCGCTCAACATCGGGCCCATCGGCGTGACCGGATCGGACAGCGCCAATGCCATCGCCGAACAGGCCGATGTGATCGTCGCGGTCGGCACGCGGTTGCAGGATTTCACCACCGGCTCATGGACGGCCTTCGCCAAGGATGCCCGCCTGATCGGCGTCAACGTAGGCCGCCATGATGCAATCAAACATTTGTCGCTGCCCGTGGTGGGTGACGCGAAACTGGCGCTGGGGGCCTTGGGCTCCGCTCTGCAGGGCTACACAGCCCCTGCCGGTTGGACCGCCAAAGCACAGGCCGAACGGCGCAAATGGGATGCCTATGTCGCCGAGAACGTCAAACCCGGCAACCGGCCCAATTCCTACGCGCAGGCCGTGGGCGTAGTGAACGACCTTTGCGACACGCGCGACCGGATCGTGACGGCGGCAGGCGGATTGCCGGCCGAGGTGACGACCAATTGGCGCACGCTTGATATTGGGACAGTCGACGTCGAATTCGGGTTCTCCTGCATGGGCTACGAGATCGCGGGCGGTTGGGGCGCGCGCATCGCTCAGATGGAATCGGAACCGGAGCGCGATACCATCGTCTTTGTCGGCGATGGGTCATACCTCTTGATGAACTCCGACATCTATTCCTCTGTTCTCACAGAAAAAAAGATGATCGTTCTGGTGCTCGACAATGGCGGTTTCGCGGTCATCAACAAGCTGCAGAACAACACCGGGCAGGAAAGCTTCAACAATCTTATAAAAGATTGCCCCACCGTCTCCGAGCCCTTCGCGGTGGATTTCGAGGCCCATGCCCGGTCGATGGGCGCCGAGGCTATGACGGTCGCCAACCCGGCCGAATTGGCCGAGGCGTTCAAGGCGGCCAAGGCCGCGACCAAGACCACCGTGATCGTCATGCAGGTCGACCCCTACGAGGGCTGGACCACGCAAGGCCACACATGGTGGGAGGTCGGCACCGCGCAGGTCTCGGACAGCGCATCGGTGCGCGAGAAACACGCCGAGATCGAAGCCACCCGCGCCAAGCAGCGTCAGGGGGTGTGACATGCGGCTGAACGGAAATCGCTTCGTCATCATCGGGCGCGCAGGCATGGATTTCTACCCCGACCCGCCCGGCACCAGGACCGAAGAGGCGACGCAGTTCTTCTCCTGCCTTGGGGGATCATCGGCCAATATCGGGGTCGCCATCGTCAAGCTGGGCGGGCACGCGGATTTGGTCACCTGTGTCTCGGATGACGCCATCGGGCGGTTCGCGCTGAACGAGCTGGACCGCTACGGCATCGGGCGCCAGCATGTGCGCAAGGTCGGCGGCGAGGCGCGCACCTCGCTTGCCGTGGTGGAGACCCGGATCGAGGATCACCAATCGGTCATCTACCGCAACGGGGCCGCCGACTTCGAGATGACGACGACGGATGTGGAGGCGGTGAATTACCAAGGCTACGACGCGCTGATCACCACGGGCACGGTCTTCGCGGCTGAGCCATCGCGGACGGCGGCCTTTCGCGGGTTCGAACTTGCCAAGGCGGCGGGCCTGCCGCTGATCTTCGACATCGACTATCGCCCCTATTCCTGGCCCTCGGCCGAGGTCGCCGCCGAGGTCTATTCCCGCGCGGGCGCAATGTGCGACGTGATCGTGGGCAATGACGTCGAATTCGGCTTCATGGCGGGCGATTACGACCGGGGGCTGGACAATGCACGGGACCTGGTGGCCCGTGGCGCGAAACTCGCCGTCTACAAGATGGGCGAAAAGGGGGCCGTGACGATCACCCCCGAGGGCGAGATCACGACCGGCATCTACCGCACGCAGGCGCTGAAGCCCACGGGCGCGGGCGACAGTTTCATGGGCGGTTTCGTCAGTGGTCTGGCCGCCGGTCTGCCGGTACGTGACGCGGTGCTGCAGGGTTCGGCCGCCGCCGCCATGGTCGGTGCCCGCGTGGGCTGCGCGCCCGCGATGCCGACGCGGGCGGAACTCGATGACTTCCTTGAGCGCCAAGCCGCGCCCGCCCCCGCCTGAAAGGAGCGCGCATGCATATCGCCCCCCATGACAACGCCAACACGCCCATCGTCGACGTGAACGACCCGCTGGTGCCCCTGGTCTATTTCAACATCCTGCATCTGCGGGCGGGCGAGACATTCGACTACCGCGTGCCGGGCTACGAGACCTGCGTGGTGCCTGCAACCGGCACCGTGACGGTCGAGACGGGCGGCGAGAGCTTTGCCGATATCGGCAACCGGGGCGTCGATGTCTGGGATGGCGAGCCCGAGGGCGTCTATGTGCCGACCGACACCGCCTGCCGCATAACCGCCCGCACTGACACCGAGGTCTTCATCGCCGGCGCGCAATTCAGCGAAACGCTCAAACCCTTCGCTGTGCGCAGCGCCGATCTGGACCTTGTGCAATACGGCTCGGACGACACGAAAACCCATCGCAAGATCAAGCATATCCTTGGGGCCGGGCATCACGACCGGGTGGGTCGACTTCTTGTATCAGAACTTTTCACCGTCGGCGCGGGCGGCTGGTCGGGCTTTCCCAGCCACAAGCACGACACGGACAGACGGGACGACGGCGGCGATCTGATCGAGACGCGGCATGACGAATGCTACAACTTCCGCTTCAGGCCCGATTACGGATCGGGCCTGCAGATGCTGCAGCGGGTCGATAACGAGCCGGGCGACGCCTATCACATCATGAACCGCTCCACCGTGCTGATCGACAAGGGCTATCACCCCTGCTGCGTGTTGCCGGGCTACGAGATGTATTATTTCACCATCTTGGGCGGCCTCTCGCAGCGCAGCCTGAAACAGTATTTTCAGCCTACACACGCAGCCCAATTGCACACGATTCCCGGGATCATGGACATGGTGGCCAAGTTCAAATGACCATCGCGACCCTGTCCGACGTCCTGCGCCCGGCGGTGGCGGGGGGCTATGCCGTGCCCGGCCTTGTCTGTCTGGGGTGGGAGGATATGCGCGCCTATGCCATGGCCGCACAGGCCGAACGCGCTCCGGTGATCTTGCAGGCCGGGCCAAGCTGCCGGGCGCATACGCCCCTGCCCGTCCTTGGCGCGATGTTCCGCAATCTGGCGCAATCCGTCGATGTGCCGGTCGTGATCCATCTGGATCATGGCTACACGTTTGATGAGTGCCAGCAGGCGGTGGATGCCGGTTTCACCTCGCTCATGTATGACGGCTCGCGCCATCCTTTGGCACAGAATATCGAGGAAACCGCGCGCGTGGCGGAACTGGCCCACGGCGCAGGGATTTCCTGCGAGGGAGAGATCGGTTTTGTGGGCTACGCGGGCGGCGAGGGATCGGCGGGCACCGACCCTGATGAAGCTGCGATCTTTGCCCGGCAATCAGGTGTCGACGCCATGGCGATCAGCGTGGGCAACGTGCATCTGCAGACCGACCACGAGGGGGGCCTTGATGAGCCCCGCATCCGCGCCATCGAAGCCGTGACGCAGGTGCCGCTGGTCATCCACGGCGGATCGGGGGTGCCGCTGGCGCAGCGGCTGCATCTGGCGCGGACCTCGCGCATCGCCAAGTTCAACATCGGCACCGAATTGCGCATGGCCTTTGGTGCCGCGCTCCGCGATGCCGTGAACCGGGACGCTGCCCGTTTCGATCGGGTGACGATCCTGAAAGAGACACATGACCCGGTGATGGAGGCCGCCCGCGCGGTCATCCGGGGTCTAAACGCAAGCGGAAAGGCATAAGATGACGCTGAGGATCGGAATTCTGGGCTGCGGCCGCATCGGGCAGGTCCATGCCCGCGCCATCAAGGCGACGGAAGGCGCGACCGTCATGGCGGTGGCCGATGCCCTGCCCGAGGCGGCGGCGGGCTCTGGCCGGCATCATCGGGGGCCGAGGTGCGTAGCGTGGACGCGATCCTGACGGCCACCGACATCGACGCGGTGGTCATCGGCACGCCCACCGACAGCCATTTCGACCAGATCATGGGGGCGGCCGCGAACGGAAAGGCGATCTTCTGCGAGAAGCCCGTCGACATGTCGGTCGACCGCATCCGCGCTTGCATGGATGCGGTGGAAAAGGCGGGCGTGCCTTTCCTGACCGGCTTCAACCGGCGCTTCGACCCGAATTTCGCCTCGCTGCGCGGCCGCATCAAGGATGGCGCCATCGGCGCGGTGGAACTGGTCACCATCACCTCGCGCGACCCTGCCCCGCCGCCGGTGTCCTATATCGCGCGCTCGGGCGGCCTGTTTCGGGACATGATGATCCATGATTTCGACATGGCCCGTTTCTTGATGGGTGAGGAGTTCACGCGCCTGCACGCCATGGGCAGCGCGCTGGTCGACCCTGCCATCGGGGAAGCGGGAGATGTGGACACAGCCGCCGTGATCCTGACCACGGCCAGCGGAAAGATCTGCCAGATCTCGAATTCGCGCCGCGCTTCCTATGGCTATGACCAGCGGATCGAGGTGCATGGGGCGCATGGCATGTTGCGCGCGGAAAACCAGCTGGAGACGACCGTGGAACTGGCGACCGCCACGGGCTTTGCCCGGGCTCCCGCGCAGCATTTCTTTCTTGAACGCTACGAGGCGGCTTATCTGGCGGAAATGCGCGCTTTCGTGGCGGCTGTCAGCGCAGGCACCCAGCCCACGCCGGGGATCGAGGATGGGTTGCGCGCCCAGATGCTGGCCGATGCCGCCACCCGGTCGCGCGAGACCGGGCAGCCCGTCGATATCCCGGCGGCGTGATCAGTCGTTGAGATAGGCCAGCCGCAAACCGCCCCAATGGCGCCCATTGACCACGATGGGCGCCGAGACATCCTTCATCATCCGGAACTCGCCGTCGCCCATGTCGCGGCGATAGGCTTGCAGCAAGAACGGCCGCTTGCTGCGCCCGGCCCCGAGACCGACCCGATCATTGAAGATCCGACGGTTGCGGGCATTCTTGGTGTTCCATTCGGTCTCGCCGGGGCGTTGGGGCTGGCTGAACTTCAGGTTGTGGGTCGGGATGTACCCGTTCCGGTCGATGGCGGCGCAGAACACGACGGATGGCGACAAGGACAGCATCGGTTCCTGAACCAACGGCAATAGCTGGTCGGCAAACCGCGTGAACCGTGTCATGTGCTGGACCGGGGTGCTGCCGGGGATCTCGACATAGCTCTCGTCGAACAGGTCCGACACCGAGATGCGGCCCGCCGTGACCGCATCCTCGAACAGCTTGGAGATCATCGCGGCCTTCTCGGTCACCGCAGAGATGAAGGGCGTATCGACCGTTTCGACGCCCAGTCGCGCCGTGATCCCGGTCAAGGCCTCGGCATGATCGGTCACGGTCAGAAGCGCGGCACTGGCCTGCGTCAGGCTGGTGGCTTGCTGCTCCACGTCCTTGGTCATCTTGTCCACGTCGGTTTCGGTCGTGGTGATGTCGACCCCGATCCCGCCCGCAACGTCGACGATATGGGTCTGCGCCCGCCGGATATCCGCGATGGCGCCGGGGATGGTGGCGATGTCGCCATCGACGCGGTCGGTCAGGTCGCGGATGGACAGCGACAGCGAACTTGCCTCATCCGTTTGCGCGATCACGATCTGAACCTCGCGCGTCAGTTCGTCGATGGTTTCCCCGATCTGGTCCGTGGCGATGCTGGCCTCATTGGACAGCTTCTTGACCTCGCCCGCCACGATCATGAAGCCGCGTCCGTGCACACCGGCCCGCGCAGCCTCGATCGAGGCGTTGAGCGACAGCATGTTGGTCTGGCGCGCAATGCCGCGCACATGTTTGGAGACCCGCGCCACACGCTCCAGCGAGTCCACGACCCGCCCCAGATGGGATGAAATCTCGTTCACCTGTTCGGTCAACCGGGCGACGGCCTGCATCGCCTGCGCGACATTGGCGGTCGTCTGGTCGGCCTGTGTCTGGGCATTGGCGGAACTCTCGAGCGCCTGACTGGCAGCAGAGATCACGTCGGTGCTGCGTCGGCTCATGTCATGCATGCGTGTGCGGATCACGCGAAACCGGTCGCGCTGCAGATCCGCAAGCGTCGAGACGTCCAACACATCCCCCGACACCCGCGCGATATCGACAGAAAGGCGCCCGACACGATCTGCGATGGTGCGGATCGCCTCGGATGTCGCGCCGGTCGCAGCGACAGGTTCGGCGCCAGCCAAAGCGGCGTCGGATGGATCAAGCTTCATGGCGGTTGGTCTCCCAGAACTTCAGCCGTCGAACGTGCACAACGGCGACATAGCGATGCCTGTTAGTCCAAGCCGGGATCTTTGAGGCAGGGCTGCGTCAGGTGTCGTCTTCGGGCGGGCGCCAAGTCAGGAACAGGGTCCAGCCCAGATACCCGCCGATCCCGGCAAAAAGATACGCCCAGATCCGGTTGTCGAAGCTCCATTCCACGCCCGCCCAGGCAAAGGGCGCGGCGACCAGGATCGCACGCCGCCAGGCCGGGCGGAAAAAAGGATGCGAAGGGTCGATCAGGCGCATCAGGTCCCATCCAAATCGCGTGGCCCCGCGGTCTTGGCAGAGCAAGACATCTCAGGCAAGAGCAGGCGAAAGAGCAGGCTTGGCGAAAATAGGTATATGATATAACTTTTTCGCAGAATCAGGCGGCACCCCTATCGACCGCCTGTTCCAAAGGGAGGATACCGATGACCACGACACAGACGACAGCGCGTAGCGCGTTTCTCAAGCTGGGGGTTGCAACCCTTGCCCTGGGCCTTGTCGCAGGGGCTGCCACGGCACAGGAATACACCTTGCGCCTGCACCAGTTCCTGCCCGCGCAGGCCGCGGTGCCCGCCAACATCCTTGATCCATGGGCCGACCGGATCGAGGAAGCTTCGGGCGGACGGATCGAGATCCAGCGCTTTCCCGCGATGCAATTGGGCGGCGCCCCGCCACAGCTGATCGACCAGGTGATCGACGGCACCGTCGACATCGTCTGGACCCTGCCCGGCTATACCCCCGGTCGTTTTCCGCGCACCGAGGTGTTCGAGCTGCCCTTCATGATGACCGGCGGCAACGCCGAAGCCGCAAGCCGTGCCTACTGGCAGCTGGGGCAAGAAACCATGCTGGACGCCGATTTCGCCGATGTGCATGTCCTGGGTCTTTGGGTGCACGGGCCGGGCGTGATCCATTCCTCCACCCCGATCGAGGCAGTGGGCGATCTGGCTGGCGTCAAGCTGCGCGCGCCGACACGGGCGACCAACATGATGTTTTCCGCCCTTGGCGCGACGGCCATCGGCATGCCGGTGCCCGCCGTCCCCGAGGCGTTGAGCCAGGGGGTGATCGACGCCACCGTGATCCCGTGGGAGGTCACGACCTCGCTGCGCGTCGCCGAACTGGTGGAATATCACACCGAGTTCGGGGACGAGGCGCTCTATACCGCGACCTTCGTTCTGGCGATGAACCCTGACAGCTACGCCAACCTGCCCGAGGATCTGCGTGCCATCATCGACGCGGAATCAGGCTTGGAGTTCTCGGCCATGGCAGGCCGGGTGATGCAGGAATACGACGCCCCCGGCCGCGAGATGGCCGAGGATCGCGGCAACACCATCACCACGCTAAGCGATGAACAGGTCGCCGAGTGGCGCACCGCCGCCGAGCCCACGATCGAGGCCTGGATTGCGGAAACCACCGCCAGCGGCGTCGATGGCGCGGCACTGGTCGAACGGGCCCGTGCCTTGATTGCCGAGAACCAGGGCAACTGATCCAGACCCTCCCCCCGCAACGACCTGTTGCGGGGGGCGATTTAACCGCTACATCGCCCCTTCCCCAGAAACCCCACAGCGGAGGACCGCGTGGCATGCTGAGCCTTGTGACAATAGCGGCCCGCCTGATGGCCTTGATGGGCGGCATTGTGCTGAGCGTGCTGGTCGTTCTGACCTGCGTCAGCGTGCTGGGCCGTGGCTTGAACACGCTGGGCCATAGCGACCTGATGGAGGGTTGGCTGCCCGGTCTCGCGGCGTGGCTTGTGGGCACGGGCGTCGGACCCGTGCGGGGCGATTACGAACTGGTCGAGGCCGGGATCGCCTTTGCCATCTTCTCCTTCCTGCCGATCTGCCAACTCTATGCCTCGCATGCGACGGTCGACATATTCACGGGAATGATGCCGCGCGGCGTGAACCGCTTTCTGGTGGCTTTCTGGGAGGTCATGCTGGCCGTGGTCATCGTGGTGATCGGCTGGCGGCTTTACGCGGGCTTTGTCGAGAAAATCGACAATGGGCAGACGACATTCCTGCTGCAGTTTCCTGTCTGGTGGGCTTACGGCGCCAGCTTCGTCGCGGCCACTGTTGCGGGGCTGGTGGGCATCTATTGCGCGGCGGCCCGCATCATCGAGGCCCTGACCGGCCGCAGCGCCCTGCCCGGCAGCGGGAGGGCGGAGCATTGAGCGCGCTCGAACTTGGCTTTTGGTCCTTTCCGGTCCTGCTGGCGCTGATCTTTCTGCGCGCGCCCATCGCAGTGGCGATGTTCACCGTCGGCGTGGGCGGGTTGTGGCTGGCGACCGACAGCCCGAACATGGCAATGAACCTGCTCAAGGCCGAAAGCTATTCGACCTTTTCCAGTTACTCGCTCTCGATCATCCCGATGTTCTTGCTGATGGGCCAGTTCGCGACGCTCTCGGGCATGTCCTCGGCGCTGTTCACGGCCGCCTCGGGCTGGCTGGGTCACCGCAAGGGCGGCGTCGCCATGGCCTCCGTCGGCGCCTGCGCGGGGTTCGGCGCGATCTGCGGATCATCGTTGGCGACTGCGGCCACCATGTCCCGCGTCGCCCTGCCCGAGTTGAAGCGCTACGGCTATTCGGGCGGATTTTCCACGGCGACGCTGGCAGCGGGCGGCACGCTGGGCATCTTGATCCCGCCCTCGGTCATCTTGGTGATCTATGCGATCCTGACCGAACAAAACATCGCCTCGCTGTTTCTTGCCGCCTTCGTGCCCGGCATCCTGGCCGCGATCGGCTACATGATCGTCATCGCGGTCTATGTGCGGATGAACCCAGACAGCGCAGGCCTGCGCGAGCCGCGGTGCGCCCACGGTGAACGGTTCCGCGCGCTGGCCGAGATCTGGCCGGTGATCGTGGTCTTCGGCCTTGTCGTGGGGGGCATCTACACGGGCTGGTTCACGCCGACCGAAGGGGCTGCCGTAGGGGCGGCAGGAACGGGGCTGCTGGCACTTGTGAAGGGCAAGATGACCTGGGCGCTGTTCAAGGAGAGCATCATCACCACCGCCGTTTCATCGGCGATGATTTTTTTCATCGTTCTGGGGGCAAAACTCTACAATTCTTTCCTCGCGCTTACGCAGATGCCGCAGGAATTGTCGCAATTCGTGGTCAGCCAAGGCTACGCGCCCCTGACCGTGCTGATCTTGATCCTTGTCTTCTACCTGATCATGGGCTGCCTGATGGACAGCCTGTCGATGATCTTGCTGACCATCCCGATCTTCTGGCCGGTGATGGCGCAGATGGATTTCGGGCTGATCTCGCTGATCGACATGCAGGCCGCGCGCCTTGCCGAAGGCATCGCGGACGGCATGGCAATGGCCCCTGACCTGCTTGCCCAGGCGCAGGCAAAACTGGCCGAGGGCATCCCCCTTGTGCGCGAGGAATTCCGCGCGTTGGGCCTGCGCCCGGTGACCGAGGCGATGCATGCCGATTTCAGCACCACACTTACCGCGATCTGGTTCGGAATCCTCGTGCTTATCGTGGTCGAGGTCGGGCTGATCACCCCGCCCGTGGGGATGAACCTGTTCATCATCAATGCCATGGACCGCTCCACCCCGATGACGGCGACCTACCGTGCAGTGATGTGGTTCGTGACCTCGGACATCATCCGGGTGGTGATCCTCGTCGCATTTCCGTCCATCACCTTGTTCCTGTTGCGCTAGACCATGGATACCGCCCCCCCGCCCAGCCTTGCCGCAGGCACCGAGACGGACGAGGCCCTGAACGGGCTGCTGGGCTACCGCTTGCGCCGCGCATGGATGACGGTGCAGGCCGATCTGGCCGAAACGTTGAAGCCTTTCGAACTGCGGATGATCACCTTCAGCGCTCTCGTGCTGGTCGAGGGGAACCCGGGCCTGAGCCAGGCGCAGCTGGCGCGGCTGATGGCGGTGGAACGGCCCAATCTGGTGCAGATCGTCGACGAGCTTGAAAAGCGCGGCCTCGTGATGCGCAAGCGCGCGCAAGACGACCGGCGCGCCTATGCGCTGGATGTGACCTGCGCGGGGCGGGCGCTGTGCGGGCGGGCGCTGGCGGCGGTCAGGGACCACGAGGCCCGTCTGTTTTGCGGGCTGTCGGACGCGGATCTGTCCGTGGTCGAAGCGGCGCTGGCGATCGTGCGCCGCAACGCGCGGTCAGCCTAGCCGATCAGCAGCCAGCCCTCGGCCTGCCGAACCGGCACCGGGTCCAGCGCACATCCCTGCCCCAACCCGTCCACGCCCTGCCCCGTACCGGCGTCGAACCCTGCGTCATGGTTGGAACAGCGCAGCGTTTCCCCATCCGCGGACAAAATATTGCCAGACCGCCAGTCAAGCGGCAGGTATTGATGCGGGCAGGCGTTGACATAGGCGCGCAACCCCTCGCGGCTTGCCACCAGCAGGATCGGAAAACCGTCGATGTCATGGCTTATCACACCCGTGGGCAGGCAAGTCGGCGACGGCACAGATGCGTCTGCCCTCGGGCGGCGCGCCGGGGAAATCACGCCAGGCGTCCCGGTTCATGGCGCGTTCGGCGCGGGCAGGATGGTGCCCTCGCATGCGCCGAAGCCCAGCCGATAGGGCCCCGCGCACCAGCCGCGCAGCGTGACGGTATCGCCATCTTGCAGAAGGTCCGCGTGCCGCCCGCCACCGCCACCGGGTCGCGCCCGTTCCACGTCAGTTCCAAGAGCGCGCCCCGGCTGTCCGGGCGCGAGCCCCGAAATCGTGCCCGATCCGATCAGGTCGCCCGTCTCCATCGCGCAGCCCGAAATCGCGTGATGGGCGATCTGCTGGGCGGCCGAGTAATACAGATGACGCGCATTGGTGCGGGTGATGGTCGTGGGTCCCCGCCCGCTTGGCGTCAGATCGACCTCAAGGTCCAGATCGAGGTTATGGGGCGCGTCCTCGTGCAGATAAGGCAAGAGGGGCAGCGTACGCTCAGGCACAGGCACCACAAACGGCGCCAGCGCGTCACGCGTCACCACCCAAGGGCTGATCGTGGTGCCGAAGGCCTTGGACTGGAACGGCCCCAGCGGCTGATATTCCCAGACCTGCACATCGCGCGCCGACCAGTCGTTGAGCAAAACGAAGCCAAAGATCATCTCCCATGCCTGCGCGGTCGTGACGGGCTGGCCCATGGGATTTCCGGTGCCGACAATCGCGCCCAGTTCCAGCTCGAAATCGAGCTTTTGCGACGGTCCAAGGCGCGGCATGGCGTCATCCGACCCCTTGAGTTGCCCCAATGGACGGCGGATATCCGTGCCCGAGACCACCACGGTCGAGGCCCGACCGTTGTAGCCGATGGGCATATGCAACCAGTTCGGCGGCAAGGCGTTTGCGGCCCCGCGAAACATCGTGCCCACATTGGTCGCATGCTCGCGCGAGGCGTAGAAATCGGTGAAGCTGCGTACGAAAATGGGCAGGTGCATCGCCGCATCCGCCTGCGCGACCAAGGGCAAGGCGCGGTCCCCGGTTTTTGCGTCCAAGAGGTCGGCCAGCGCCGCACGGGTCGCCGACCAGACGGCAGGCCCCAGTTCCATGAAAGGGTTCAGCACGCCCGCCCCGAACACCCCGCCCCCGGCGCGGGTTCGACCACGCCCTCGGCCTCAAGGGCGGTCACATCGAGGATCAGATCGCCGATGGCCACACCGATGCGCCGCGTGCCGTCCCCTTCGGAAAACACGCCCCAGGGCAGGTTCTGGATCGGGAAATCGCAGCCCGGCGCATTGGCGCTGGCGACCCAACTGCGCCGCGCTGGGTCATGGGTGGTGTTCAAACTCACTCTCCGGCCTTCAGGACACCCCGGTCGATCTGGTCTTGCTCGATCGATTCAAACAGCGCCTTGAAGTTTCCTTCCCCGAACCCGTCATCGCCCTTGCGCTGGATGAACTCGAAAAAGATCGGCCCGATCACCGTCTTGGAAAAGATCTGCAGCAAGATGCGGGTCATGCCGCCATCCACCACGCCCTCGCCGTCGATCAAGATGCCGTGCTGCATCATCCGCTCGATGGGTTCCTCATGGCCCTGCACGCGCTTGCGGCTCATCGCGTAGTAGGATTTCGGCGGCGCGGGCATGAATTCGATCCCGTTGGCGGCGATCTTGTCCACGCTCGCATAGATGTCATTGGTCGCGACAGCGATGTGCTGGATGCCTTCGCCCTTGTATTCGCGCAAATATTCCTCGATCTGGCTGGTCGCGTCGGCACTCTCGTTGATCGGGATGCGGATCTTGCCGCAAGGCGAGGTCAGAGCGCGGGAAAACAGGCCGGTCTGCTTTCCCTTGATGTCGAAATACCGGATCTCGCGGAAATTGAACGCCTTGGCGTAGAAGTCATACCATGTGCTCATGTTGCCGCGCTGCACGTTATGCGTGAGGTGGTCGAGGTAGTAGAAGCCTGCGCCTTGCGGTTTCGGGTCCACCGCGCCCAGCCATTCGTATTCGGCACCATAGGGGCTGCCGCCCTCACCATAGATGTCGACGGAAATACCAGAAGCGATCCGCCGATGCCGATGACTGCGGGCACATCCAGCGACTTGCCCGGACCGGTGTATTCCTGCGCCCCATACTCGAGCGCGCATTTCAGCGCATGCTGCGCATCGACCACCCGCCACGCCATCGCGGGGGCGCACGGGCCATGCTCGGCCACGAAGCGCGCGGCATGGCCATCGGCGTCCCGGTTCAGCAGGTAGGTGATATCCCCCTGCCGGTAGAGCGAGATGTCGCGGCTCTTGTGGCGCGCGACCTCTGTGTAGCCCATCGCGGTGAACAGGCTCTCCAGCACGGCCGGGTCGGGATGGGCAAATTCGACGAATTCGAACCCGTCGGTTCCGGCGATGTTGAGGGCGTTTATGGTCGCTTTGGGGGCGTCATGCGGAAAAGGGCCCATCGGGTCCTCCCTTGTCTGGACTGCGTGTACGTGCCCTTCACGCAGCGAAACAATCCCGGCCCGCGGGGGGCGGCGGTCGGCCCGTCGCCCGCGCCGCTTGTCTCACAGGGGTGCGCGGGCTGTCAATATTCGTTGCAAATGCGATGACCCCTCAGGCCGAATAGCGCGTGGCCCCCCGGCGGCGCTCATCCAGCGGTTCGGTCATGACGATGGCATGATGGGCGCGCTGGTCGCAGGCGGCGCGCGGGCAGATCCGGCAATTGATGCCGATCTCGGTCACGGGTGCATTCGCGGCGAGCCAGCGTGTCGGCGTAGCCGATGGCTGCCGCGTGATCGACCGAACAGCCGATGGCGACGGCCAGCCGCACGTCTTGGGTGTGGCGGGCGAAACTGGGGCGGTCAACGGTGCGCGAGAAGACCATGAAGCGGCTCTGGTCAGGCATTTCCACCAGTTGCGGCACGATGCGGCCGGGCGTGCGGAACGACATGTGCACCTCCAGCCGCGGACAGGCCCCGCCATGTTCGGCCAGATGGAAATCTGTCGAATTGAACCGCTTGGTAACATTGCCCGCCTTGTCGATGCGCAGGAAGAAGAACGGCACGCCCTGCGCTCCGCGCCGCTGCAGCGTGGTGGCGCGGTGCGCCGCCTGCTCGAAGCTGACGCCGAAGCGGGTCGCCAGATGGTCGAAATCATAGCGCGAGGCCAGCGCCTCGGCGAGATAGGGCCCATAAGGCATCAGCACGGCGGCAGCGAAATAATTGGCCAGTTCCACCCGGCAGCGCGCACGATCCTGAGCGTCGGACAACTGCGCCTGTGTCAGCAGATCGTCAAAGATCGCGCGCAATTCGATCAGGCCCGCGACATGAACCAGCTGAAAGACCCTGTTCGGATGATCCAGCGCTTCTGATAGAAGAATGAGCCGCCGCGCCTCATCATACTGGCGGAGCGTCTGCGGCATGTCGGCCACCGTCACCAGTTGCACCCTCAGGCCCAAGCGCGCCAGCGCCGTTGTTTCAGCGTGGCACGAAGTATCGTCGGTGGCGGGCGGTGCACCATCCCAAAACGCCTCGGCCGCCTGTTCGAGCGCGGGGAAATGGTTGCGGTTCTTGCGAAAGAAGGTGTGGACGGTTTCCTCGGGCGAGCTGTGCAGGAAACCCCGCGCGCCGTCGCCCACTTCCACGACGCTCATCAACTGGTCGGTCGTCGCCAGATAGGACCTGTGCAGGCGCAGAAAGCAGGTGGCCAGATCTGGCGCATGGGTCAATGCGGCGCGCATTTGTGCCAGATCGGGGCGGTCGCCCTCGAAGAGCGGATCGGCCAAAGCGGCGCGCAGATCGGCCAGATGGGCGGTGTCCTCGATCATCGGCGAGTCCCGCCAATCGACGCCATAGGTCTCGAACAGCTTGAGCAGGACCGGAACGGAAACCGATCTTTCGTTCTTTTCCAAAAGGTTGACGTAAGAGGTCGAGATCCCCAGCGCCTTGCCCATCTGGGCCTGCGTCTGACCATGATCGACACGCAACCGGCGCAGGCGGGGCCCGATGAAGGTTTTCATGGCGTGTATTCCCGAATGTTCACAAGTTGACGGAAATCATAGCATGTAAATTCTCGCATTTACAGCAGGACCCGGAACGGTTTTGAAACCGGCCGTCCGGCAGGCATGGTGCCCCAATCGCGACTGGAGGAGCCGCTGATGCCAAATCGCCTGACCCTTGGATCTGACCCGACCACCGCATCCCAAGCGGCGTCCACGGCCGAGATTCGCGCCCTGCCCGGCCGGGCGGAAACGGCATGGCCCGCCGCCCTCGCAACTCAGCTTGCCCCCGGTGACCGGGTGCTGGTCCCCGTGGCTGGGCCCTTGACCCTGCTCTGGGCCGGGATCGCTGCCGATGCCGGGCTGACGGTCGACGTGCTGGAAACCCCGACCGAGGGTGCTCTTGCCCGCCACCTTGGCGCCGACCGCTTCGGGGCGATCAAGGCGGTTCTGGTCGTGCACGGCGAAACCGATCCCGTCATCGTCCGCCGAGCGCTGGACGACAGCTTTCACGACGCGATCCTTTGCGTCGATGCCAGCACCATCAACGCCTCCGTCGCCGCCGCGGCCCATGCCGATATCATCATCGCCAGCCCGGCGGCGGGTCTTGCCCGCCTCGCCCCGCACGCCCCCACCGCCGCCGCGTAAATCCCCTTTCCGAAAGCCCTTTCCATGTCCCACACGCTCCACCCGCTTCGCCGCCAGCGCCTGCAACGCTCGGAACTGGCCGTGCCGGCCTCCAACCCCACGATGATCGACAAGGCCGCCGATAGCGCCGCCGATTACGTCTTTCTCGATCTGGAGGATGCGGTCGCGCCCCCAGAAAAGGCGCAGGCCCGCAAGAACGCGATCCAGGCGCTGAACGACATCGACTGGGCCGCCAAGGGCAAGACCGTGTCGGTCCGGATCAATGGACTCGACACCCACTACATGTACCGCGACGTGGTGGATGTGGTGGAACAGGCTGGCGACCGCGTGCACACGCTTTTGGTGCCCAAGGTGGGCGTCACCGCCGACCTTTACATGGTCGAGGCGATGGTGAACCAGATCGAGCAGGGCACCGGCGTTCAGACCCGCGTGGGGCTTGAGGCGCTGATAGAAACCGCGCTTGGCATGGCCAATGTGGAGGCCATCGCGCAGTTCGGCGGCAGGCTTGAGGCGCTGCATTTCGGCGTGGCCGATTACGCGGCCTCCATGCGGGCGCGCACCACCAATATCGGCGGGCTGAACCCCGATTACCCGGGCGATCAGTGGCATGCCTCGATCACGCGAATGGTCATCGCCTGCCGCGCCTATGGGCTTCGCGCCATCGACGGGCCCTTTGGCGATTTCTCGGACCCCGAGGGCTACAAGGCAGGCGCGCGCCGCGCCGCCGCTTTGGGCTGCGAGGGGAAATGGGCGATCCACCCCAGCCAGGTGGGCTATGCCAACGAGGTCTTCAGCCCGCCAGAGGCCGAGGTGACCCGCGCCCGCCGTATCATCGAAGAACTGCGCAAAGCCGAGGCGCAGGGCAAGGGGGCCGCGAGCCTTGACGGCAAGATGATCGACGCGGCCAGCGAAAAGATGGCCAAGAACGTGATCGACATGGCCGAGGCCATCGCCGCCCGCGCCGTGCCCGCAGAATGACCGCCGATCAAAGGGAGGAATCGTAATGGACATCCACGAACATCAGGCCAAGGCCATCCTCGCCGATTTCGGCGTGCCGGTGCCGAAGGGCTACCTCGCCTTCAGCCCCGAACAGGCGGCGCATGCCTTCCGCCAGTTGGGCGGCACCTGCGTGGTCAAGGCGCAGATCCATTCCGGCGGTCGGGGTGCGGCGGGCGGTGTGAAACTGTGCAAATCCGAGGCCGAAGTGCGGGCCTTCGCCGCCACCCTTCTGGGCCGCACGCTGGTGACCAAGCAGACCGGCGCGGGCGGTAAGCTCGTCGAACGCCTCTGGGTCGAGGAAGCGACCGACATCGCGCAGGAGATCTACCTGGGTTTCGTGCTCGACCGGAAATCCGAGCGGATCATGATCGTGGCCTCGGGGCACGGCGGGATGGAGATCGAGGATCTGGCCGAAAACGACCCCGACAGCCTTGTGCGCATGGTGATCGACCCCGCGGCAGGCCTTGTCGACTATCAGGCGCGCGAACTCGCCTTTCGCCTTGGGCTGACGGGCAGGCAGGTCGGGCAATTCGTCACCACGCTGCGCGCCTGCTACCGCGCGTACCGTGACCTTGACGCGATGATGGTCGAGATCAACCCGCTGGCCATCACCGGCGCGGGCGATCTGGTGGCGTTGGACGCGAAAATGTCCTTCGACACCAACGCGCTCTACCGCCGCCCGCAGGTGGAGGCCTTGCGCGATCCAGGCCAGGAAGACCCCCGCGAAAGCAGCGCCCATGACGCGGGCCTCGCCTATGTCGGCCTCGAGGGTGACATCGGTTGCATCGTCAACGGTGCAGGCCTTGCCATGGCCACGATGGACACCATCAAACTGGCCGGCGGCGAGCCTGCGAACTTCCTCGACATCGGCGGCGGGGCCAGCCCCGCGCGCGTCGTCACCGCCTTTCGCACCGTGCTGACCGATCCCAATGTCAGCGTGATCTTGGTCAACATCTTCGCTGGCATCAACCGCTGTGACTGGATCGCCAAGGGCGTGGTGCAGGCCTACGAGGAGGTCGGTCTGACGCTCCCCGTCGTGGTCCGCCTGTCGGGCACCAACGTCGAGGAAGGGCGCGAGATCATCCGCACCTCCGGCCTGCCCCTCATCTCTGCCGACACATTGGCCGAGGCCGCGCCGCACCGCCGTGCCGCCCCGCCCCACCCCCATCGCCGCCGAATAAGGAGCGCGCATCATGGCCATTCTCATCACCAAGGACACGAAAATCATCGTTCAGGGCATGTCGGGCCGGATCGGTCAGTTCCATGCCGAGGAAATGATCGAATACGGCACGAATGTCGTGGGCGGCGTCACGCCGGGCAAGGGGGGCGAAACGCTCTTGGGCCGCCCGCTCTTCAACACAGTGCGGGGGCGGTGGAGGCGACGGGAGCCGATGCCTCGCTTCTCTTCGTGCCGCCCGCCTTTGCCGCCGATGCGATCATGGAAGCCGCCGATGCGGGCAGCATCAGTACCGCCGTCTGCGTCACCGATGGCCTGCCCGCGCAGGACATGATGAAGGTCAAACGCTTCCTCAAGCGCTATCCGCGCGAGCGCAAGATGCGCCTGATCGGGCCGAATTGCGCGGGCATGATCAGCCCGGCATCGGCTTCATGGGATCATGCCGCCCCATATCTACATGGCCGGCCGCGTCGGCATCGTCGGCCGGTCGGGCACACTGGGCTATGAGGCGGCCAGCCAGATGTCGGCGCTGGGGATCGGCGTCTCCTCCTCCATCGGGATCGGCGGCGATCCGATCAATGGGTCCAGCTTCAAGGACATCCTCGAACTCTTTGAAAACGATCCGGAAACCGATGCTGTCATCATGATCGGCGAGATCGGCGGCCCGCAGGAGGCGGAAGCCGCGGCCTATGTCCGCGACCACATGACCAAGCCTGTCGCGGCCTATGTCGCGGGTCTGTCCGCGCCCAAGGGCCGCAAGATGGGGCATGCGGGCGCGATCATCAGCGCTTTTGGTGAAAGCGCGCAAGAAAAGGTCGAGATCTTGCAAGACGCAGGGATCATGGTCGCCCCGAACCCGTCGTCGATGGGCGAGACAGTGGCGCGCATGCTGGGTATGAAGGCGGCAGCATGACGAAACTGGAGACATTTCCCATGGTTGCATTGCGCGAGGCCGAGGATTGGGTCGGCCGGACCGAGGAACGCTGGGGGTGTCTCACGCCCGAACTGGCGGGCATGATGAGTGCGGCGGTCTCCCACCCGCTGTCCTTGCCCCGCGACACGCGGCGCGGCGGGCTCTTGCCACGCCTGTGGCACTGGGCGGCCTTCCCCGAGTTTGTCCCGCTGGCCCAACTGGGGCAGGACGGCCACCCGGAACTGGGCAATTTCCTGCCGCCGCTGGCCTTCAAGCGGCGGATGTGGGCGGCGGGCTCGCTGACCTTTCACGGCTCGCTCCGTATCGGCGAACGGCTCAGGCGCAAGTCGGTGATCCGCTCGGTCAAGGCCAAGACGGGGGGGACGGGCGACATGGTCTTTGTCACCGTCGGCCACCAGATCGAAGGCGAGACCGGCAGTTTCGTCGAAGAAGAACAGGATATCGTCTATCTCCACATCCCCGAGGTCTTCACGCCGCCCAAACGCCTGCCCTCACTGGAAAACCCCGATTTCGACGAGACCGTCACGATCAACGAGGCGCGGCTGTTCCGTTTTTCCGCCGCGACTTACAACGCGCACCGCATCCACTACGACCTGCCCTATGCGCGCGAGGTCGAGAAATACCCCGCGCTTGTCACCCATGGCCCGATGCAGGCGATCATGCTGATGGAAACCGCCAAGCGGCATACCGGCGTGCCGCCCAAGCGCTTCAGCTTTCGCGGCGTGCATCCGATGTTCCACACCCATGACCTGCGGCTGCAGGGCAAGCTCAGCGCCAGCGGCAAGTCGATGGAATTGGGCACCGCCACGCCCGAGGGATACCTCGGCATGACCGCGCGCGCGGAGTGGGATTGATGGGCATTCTCAACGGCATGCGCGTGATTGAGTCCTCCGCCTTCGTGGCGGTGCCGCTGGCGGGCATGACGCTGGCGCAGATGGGGGCGGATGTGATCCGCTTCGATCTGCCCACGGGCGGCATGGATGCAAAGCGCTGGCCGGTCGCGCCAAACGGGCAAAGCCTGTTCTGGGCAGGGATGAACAAAGGCAAGCGGTCCGTCGCCATCGACGTCAAGACGCCGCGCGGCCGCGAAATCGCGCAGGAGATCATCTGCGCACCGGGGAAAGACGCGGGGCTCTTCATCACCAATCTTGCGACCCCCGGCTGGACCGACCATGCCACCCTCAGGCAAAGCCGCCCCGATCTGGTGTCGGTGACGCTGAGGGGCGACCGGCACGGGCGGCCTGCGGTCGATTACACCGTCAACCCCGCCGTGGGTTTTCCCATGGCGACCGGCCCGGAGGGGTCGGCGGAGCCTGTCGCCCACGCGCTGCCCGCCTGGGATGCCATTGCGGGGGGCCTTGTCGTCTCGGGCCTGCTTGCGGCTGAGCGGCACCGGCTGCGGCATGGCACGGGGCAAGCCGTCGACCTGACACTGAAGGACGTGGCCGCCGCCATGCTGGGGCATCTGGGGATCATCGGAGAACATGCGCTGACGGGCAGCACACGGGGTCGCGCAGGCAACAGCCTTTATGGTGCCTATGGGCAGGATTTCATCTGTGCCGATGGCAGACGCGTCATGGTCATCGGCCTGACCGCGCGGCAATGGCAGAACCTGTTGAAGGTCACTGAGCTGGCCGCGCCGATGGATGCCCTCGCCAAGGCGCTTGGCGCCGATTTCCGCGACGAGGGCGCGCGCTGGCTGGCCCGCCACGCGATCACTGCGGTGCTGGAACCTTGGTTCGCCACCCGGAATGTCGCGGATTTCGCCAAGACCTTCGACCACTCCGGCATCACATGGTCGGAGTTCCGGACCTTTTCCCAAGCAATCGAGGAAGACCCCGACCTGTCCACGGAAAACCCGATCTTCAGCGCCGTCGACCAGCCGGGGATAGGCCGCTACCTCAGCCCTGGCACGCCCTTCGCCTTCGACGGCATGCCGCGCGAAACACCAGCCCCCGCCCCGCTTCTGGGCCAGCACACCGAAGCGGTCCTTGCCGATGTCGCCCGCCTGCCCGAGGGCGAGATAGCGCGGCTGTTCGACGAGGGCATCGTCACGCAGCCATCGAAGGAGGCGTTGAAGCAGGCATCGTGACGGGATGCGCCCGTCGTCAGGCCTGTCCGGTCCGCCCGGACGCGCCGGGCAGCCGCTTTTGAAACCAGGTGGAACTTATCCAGGTGTCGTGTTTGCGGGCGTATTCCTCGAATGTCCCGACCTCGACGAAACCAAACCGCTTGTGAAGGGCGATCGAGCCAGGGTTCGGCAGGGCAATCCCCGCAACGGCCAGATGAACGGGCTGGGTTTCCAGAACCTCAAACAACGTCGCATAAAGCCTTGACCCCAAACCAGAACGGCGTCTTTGGGGATGCAGGTAGATGCTGGTCTCGACCGTAAAATCGAAAGCCGGGGTCGGCCTGTATCTGCTGGTGTAGGCGCAGCCCGCGATGCCATCGGCAGTGTCGGCGACAAGCAATTGGTATCGCCCGACCCCGAAGGTCTCGAACCAGGGCGTTCGGCTTTCGACCGTATGCAGGTCGGTCCCGAAGCTGACATGGCCGTGAAGGACGTAGTGGTTGAAGATCTCGACAAGCCGCGGGAGGTCGGACGGCTGCGCCCGTCTGATCGTGAAAGGGTCGGGTTGCGTCATCCCGATGGTTTCCTTCTGTGGCTGCGACGCGACCGCCGTGAGGGTCGGTCAGACGTGCCCCGCACCGGGTTCAGGTGACTTTCTGCCTTGCCATGTATTCCGGCCGGTCCCAGAGGCGATCCTTGATCACCTCCTCGATGAGGCTTACGGCGGCACGGACATCCTCTTGCGACACGTACAGTGGCGTGAAGCCGAAGCGCATGATGTCGGGCGCGCGGAAATCGCCGATCACGTCGCGCGCGATCAGCGCCTGCATCGCGGCATAGCCATGCTCGAACCGGAACGAGACCTGGCTGCCGCGGCTTCCGGCATCCCGCGGGCTGGCAAGCGTCAGCGAGGGGCAGCGCGCCTCGACCTCGGCGATGAAGGTTTCGCACAAGGCGACAGAGGCCGCGCGCAGATCGGCCATCTCGACCCCCTCCCAGACCTCCATCGCGGCCTCCAGCGCTGTCAGTTGCAGCACCGGCGGCGTGCCGACCCGCATCCGTTCCACGCCCGGCGCGGGGCGATACTCCAGATCGAAGGCAAAGGGGGCTGCGTGCCCCAGCCATCCGGCCAGCGCGGGCTGAACATGATCGGCCAGATCGGGCCGGACATAGATGAAGGCGGGCGCACCCGGGCCGCCGTTGAGGTATTTGTAGGTGCAGCCGACGGCGAAGTCGGTGCCGCACCCGGCAAGGTCCACCGGCACGGCCCCTGCGCTATGGGCCAGATCCCAGATCATCACCGCGCCCGCCGCATGGGCGCGTTTGGTGATGGCCGCCATGTCGTGCATCCGCCCGGTGCGGTAATCGACCTGCGTCAGCATCACCACGGCGACCTCCTCGGTGATCGCCTCGGCCACTGCCTCGGGGTCGACCACGCGCAATTCGTGGCCATGGCCCAACTGCCGCACCAGCCCCTCGGCCATGTAAAGATCAGTCGGAAAATTCCCGTTGTCCGACAAGATCACGCGACGCTCAGACCGCATCTGCAGCGCCGCCGACAGCGCCTGATAGACCTTGATCGACAGAGTGTCGCCCATCACCACCGATCCCGCAGGCGCCCCGATCAGACGGCCCACCAGATCGCCTACGCGGGACGGTTGCGCCATCCAGCCATCCACGTTCCATCCCTTGATCAGATGCGCGCCCCATTCGCCGGTCACGGCCTCGGCCACCCGCGCGGGCACCGCCTTGGGCAAGGGCCCCAGCGAATTCCCGTCGAGGTAGATCACCCCCTCGGGGATGTCGAACATGTGCTTGCGATAGACGCTCATAGCTGCCCCCTGACCTGCCAAAGCTCGGGGAACAGTTCCACCTCGAGCATCCGGCGCAGGTACTGCACCCCTGACGTGCCCCCCGTGCCGCGTTTGAAGCCGATGATGCGTTCCACGGTCGTGACGTGGTTGAAGCGCCAGCGGCGGAAATAATCCTCAAGATCGACCAGCTTTTCGGCCATTTCATAGAGCTCCCAATGCGCCTGCGGGGATTGGTAGACCTTGGCCCATGCATCGCGGATCGCATCTTGCGCGGCATGGGGCGCGTCCATCTTGTAGTGCGGGCTGAAATCCTGCCCCACCGCCGCGCCCAGACGGTCCAGCGCGACATGGTAGAGCGATTTTTGCGACAGTTCGGCCACCAGCGCACCATGCAGAGCCGGGCGATGTTCATGCACCTTCAGCATCGCGGGGTTGCGGTTGCCCAGCATGAATTCGATCCGGCGATACTGGTGCGACTGAAACCCCGAGGACTTGCCCAGATCATCGCGGAAGGCGGTGTATTCCGACGGCGTCATCGTCCGCAGCACATCCCATGCCCCGTTCAACTGCTCGAAGATGCGCGCCACGCGCGTCAGCATCTTGAACACCGAGCGCACCTCTCCGCCCATCAGGCCCGTGCGCGCGGCCGTCAATTCATGGATCGCCAGCCGCATCCACAATTCGCTCGTCTGGTGCTGGATAATGAACAGCATCTCGTCATGGGCGTTCGACAGGGGTTTTTGCCCTTCCAACAGCCCTTCGAGCGCGAGGTAATCGCCATAGCTCATCTCGCGCGCATAGGACATCTGCGCGCCCTCGGTGGCGGGATCATAGGCGTCGGTCATGGGATGGGTCCGTTGCAGATGCGATGATGCACCCTGCCCCGAGCCATGGCCGCGCGCAACCCGTCACACCCCGACCGCGATGCCCACCCGCTCGCGATAGGGCCCGAACACACAGGCCAGCCCGAGGATCACACCCGAGACGGTCGCGATCATGCCCGCCGCGCTGACCGAGTTGGAGAACCCAAGCCAGATCGGCCCATAGCCCGCCAGCACATATCCGAGGATAGCCGAGAGCGTCGCCAGAGCGACCGACCACCAGACCTGCGCGGCAAGGCTGTTGGTCATCAGCCGGGCGGCCGCGGGCGGGCAGATGAACATGGCGATGACGATGATCGACCCGACCGCATCAAAGGCCGCGACGGCGGCGACGGCGGCGGTGATGACCAGCGCCAGACCGATGGCCGAGACCGGCAGGCCGATGGCGCGGGCGAACCCTTCGTCGAAGGTCGAGAGTTTGAGGGGCCTCCAGAAGATCACAGTGAGCACTGCGATCAACGCCGCCACCACCGCCATGCGCGGCAGTTCGGGCGGCAGGCTCGCCAGCGCTGCAGGGTCCAAAAGGCTTTCCCATCCCTCTGCACGAAGCCAGATCAAGGTTTCCAGATTGCCCATCAGCGCGTGTTCGACATCCAGATGCACGGCCGATGTGTCGGATTGCTCCAAGAGCAGCACACCGCCCGCGAAAAGCGCTGTGAAAACCACGCCCATGGCCGCCCCCGGCTCGATCCCGCCCAGACGGCGGATCGCCTCGATCAAGACGACTGCGACCAGCGCCGCTGCCCCCGCCCCAAGCAGCATGGGGATCGCCGCGACCGTGCCCGTGACCAGAAAGGCCACCACGATCCCCGGCAGCACGACATGGGAAATCGCATCCCCGATCAGCGCCTGCCGCCGCAGGATCAAGAAGTTGCCCGGCAACGCACAGGCGATGGCAGCAAGGATGCCGATCAGGATCGGGGTCAGCGAGAACTGCACGAATTCCGCGCCCATGGCCTACCCCCACCGGCTGCGGGCCGCCCAGACGCGCGTCGAAATCGGCGATCTGGTCGGCGGTAAAGACCTCTTCGATCGGGGTCAGCCCGTCGTAGCGCCCGGTCAGCGCAGTGTCTTGATGCACCGCGCGCGCCACATCCCAGCGGCGTTCGTCGCGCGCGATCTTGGCGGCAAGCGCCTTGCCTTTGTCGGTGGCGACCCCGTCGCGGCGGATCAACCCCTCGGCCCGCAAGATGCGCAGCGTCAGCGGGTCGTGGATGGGTTCCGCCCGCACCAGCGCCAGCAGCCCCTGCCGGCGATGCACGCGCGCCTGAAACCGGCGGTGCGCCAAGGCCGAGGCCAGCACACCGCGCGCGGGCGCAAGGATCAGCGACAAGGCGAAGACAGCGGCTGCGATCAGCACGATGATCGGCCCGGTGGGCAGGTCGGGGGCCGAGGCCGACAGCGCCGCCCCCACGTAGCCCGCCACCCCGCCGATCATCCCCGCGACCCAGAGCACCCGTTCCACCCGGTTGGTCCAGAACCGCGCGGTGACGGCGGGAATGATCAACATGGCCACGATCAGGATCAGCCCGACCAGCTTGAGCCCGACGACGGTGACAGCCATCACCAGCCCCATCATCGCCAGATCGACCTTGCGCGTATCGATGCCCATCGCCGCCGCATAGCCCGCGTCAAAGGCCACCAGCGTCATCGGGCGGCGCAGCACCCAGATTGCCGCCACAATGACCGCACCGCCCAAGGCGATGGTCTGCGCATCTTGCAACAACATGCCTGCGGTGGAGCCAAGCAAGAAATCCTCCAGCCCCGCCTGCCGCCCACGGTCGAGCGTCTGGATCACCGTCAAGAGCACGACACCAAAGCCGAAGAACACTGACAACACCGCCCCGATGGCCGCATCTTCGGCCAGCCGTGTGGTCCGCGCGATCGATTCCACCAGCCACAGCCCGGCAAAGGCGCTGAGCGCGGAGCCGATCAGCAGACCGCCAAGGCTTTGTCCGGTGCCGCCAAAGGCGACCATGACCAGAAAGGCGATGGCGACCCCGGGCAGCGTGGCATGGGCGACCGCGTCCGACACCAGCGCCCGCTTGCGCAAGAACAAGAAGGTGCCCGCCGCCCCCGCCGCAAAGCCCAGAAGGCTCGCCCCGATGGTCACCAGCGTGGCATTGTAACCCGCCTGCAGCATCAGCGCGGCAAGGAATTCCGACATGACCTAGGACACCGTCAGGGCAAGCTGGTCCAGATGCGTGGCCGCAAGACGGCCGCCATAGGTCTGCGCCAGCGCTGCGGGTGTGAAGGTGGTCTCGACCGGCCCCTCGGCCATGGCGCGGACGTTGACGAGAAAGACATGGTCGAAATAGGCGGCCACGGTGGCAAGGTCGTGATGCACGGCGATGACGGATTTGCCTTGCGCCTTCAGCCCCTTGAGCAGGTCGATGATGGCGCGCTCGGTGGCGGCGTCGACGCCCGCGAAAGGCTCGTCCAGCAGATAGAGATCGGCCTCTTGCGCCAGCGCGCGGGCGAGAAAGACCCGCTGCTGCTGGCCGCCCGAGAGTTGCCCGATCTGGCGGTTGGCGAAGCCGTCCATCCCGACACGGGCCAGCGCCTCAAGGGCAAGGGCGCGTTCCGCCCGGCTGACCCGGCGAAACAGGCCCAGCTTGCGGTAGCGGCCCATCAAGACCACGTCGATCACGGTGGTCGGAAAATCCCAATCGACGCTGGCGCGCTGGGGCACATAGGCGATGCGGTCGCGGGCGTTGGCCAAGGGCTGGCCGAAAAGCTGACCTGCCCCGACACCGTCGGGATCAGCCCCAGCGCCGCCTTGAGAAGCGTGGATTTGCCCGCCCCGTTAGGCCCGATGATGGCCGACATGGCCCCCGCTGGAAAGCTGGCATCGACCGAGAACAGCGCAGGCTTGTCGCCATAGCTGACCGTCAGGCCGCGCAGGCTGAGCGGGCTGGCGGGGTCAAGCCCCGCCCCGGTCTGCGCCCCAAAGTTTGCGGCCAATGTCAGCGTGGACGGCATGATCTCGGTCAATTCATCGCCAACTCGTCGATGCGGCCGCGTTCGGGCGCTTGCCCCCCCAGCGCGCGGGCGATGGTGGTCACGTTGTGGTCGATCATGCCAAGATAGGTCCCCTCATAGGTGCCGGGCGTGCCCATGGCGTCGGAATAAAGCTCACCACCGATGTCGACGGTATGGCCTTGCGCCGCCGCACCCTCGATCAGCGCGCGGATGTTGCGGTCCGATACCGAGGTCTCGACGAAGACCGCGCCGATGTTGCGGGCCACCAGCATGTCGACCAGTTCCGTGATCCGGTTCAGCCCCGCCTCGCTTTCGGTGGAAATACCTTGGATGCCCACCACCTCGAAGCCGTAGGAGGCGCCGAAATAGTTGAAGGCGTCATGAGCCGTGATCAACACCCGGCTTTCGGCCGGGATGGAGGCCAGTACGGTCTGGGAATAGACGGCAAGGGAGGCCAGTTCCTCAAGATGCGTCGCCGCATTGGCGGTGTAGGTCTCGGCATTGTCGGGGTCGGCCGCGATCATCGCATCGCGGGTCGCCAGAACGACGCGCGACCACAGATTGGGATTCATCCAGACATGCGGGTCGAACCGGCCCTCGTAATCCTCGGAGCCGATCAGCTGGCTGGTCGGGATCGCCTCGGCCACGGCAACGACCGCGCGCTCGGCGGCCAATTCCAGCAAGAAGGGCTCCAGCTGCGCCTCGAGGTAGAGACCATTCCACAGCACCAGATCGGCACGCGCTGCGGCCACGATATCGCTACGGGTCTGACGGTAGGAATGGGGGTCGACGCCCGGGCCCATCAGGGCCGTGACCTCCACCAGATCGCCGCCGACCTGACGGGCGGCGTCGGCGATCATGCCGGTGGTGGCCACGACGGAAAGACGTTCCTGCGCCGCGGCAGGCAGGGCCAACGCCGCGGCAGTGGCAAAAGACAACAAGAAGCGTCGGGTCAGCAGCATTGCGTAAGTCCTGACTTGGGCGCGCAGACGGGCGCGCGGGCCGTGCCGTCAGGACTGTATATTGCGACCCATTCGCAAAAAGTCAATGCTGTTGCGACTTATTCTCAATAAAACTCAGGCGAAGGCCGCCATCACCCCCCTGAGTTCCGCCAGCCCCCGCATCCGTCCGATCAGCGGGTAGCCCGGCATCATCGGCCGGTCGAGGTCAGCCAGAAGCGCATGGCCATGGTCGGGGCGCATGGGGATGGTGGCATCCGCCCTGCCCTCGGCCTTGCGGCGGCGTTCCTCGGCGGACAGCGCGCGGATCGTGGCGACCATGTCGGTATCGCCCGCCAGATGCGCGCTTTCGGTGAAACTGCAGCGCCCGCCCCGCATCGGCCCGCGCGTGGTGTTGCGCAGATGGACAAAATGGATCTGCGGCCCGAGATGCTCGATGAAAGCCACAGGGTCGAAACTGGGGGCAACCCCCAGCGATCCGGTACAAAAGGTGATGCCATTGGCAGGGCTGGGCACACGCGCCATCAGGACGGCGTAATCGTCGAGCGTGGACATGATGCGCGGCAGGCCCAGCAGCGCAAAGGGCGGATCGTCAGGGTGGCAGCACAGCCTCAGCCCCAACGCCTCGGCGGTCGGCACCACCTGTTCGAGGAAATCGGCAAGGTTCGCGCGCAGGCGGTCGGCGTCGATCCCGTCATAGCGGGCGAGCGCCGCGCGCACTTCGGTCAGGCCCCAATGCTCGGCTGCCCCCGGCAGGCCCTTGAGGATGTTTTCCACCAGACGCGGCCCCAGATCGGCGCCTGCCCGTTCAAATGCCGCGCGGGCCTCGGCGCGCAGATCGTCGGGATAATCGGCCGCGGCACCGGGGCGTTCCAGAACATGCAGGTCGAAGATGGCGAAATCGAGCAGGTCGAAATGCATCGCGGTGCCGCCCCCGGAAACGGGGTGGTGCAGGTCGGTGCGGGTCCAGTCGAGCACAGGCATGAAATTGTAGCAGATCACCTCGATCCCGGCGCCAGCCAGATTGTGCAGGCTCTCGCGCCAGGCGTCGACATGCGCGCGCCAATCCCCGGTCTGGGTCTTGATCGCCTCGGACACCGGCAGGCTTTCGACCACATCCCAAGTCAGGCCCGTCGGCGCCCCGGGCGGCCCTTCAATCTCGCGCTTGCGCTTTGCGATCTCGTCAGCTGTCCAAAGCGCGCCCGTGGGCACATGGTGCAGCGCAGACACGATGCCTTGCGCGCCCGTCTGCACGATCTCGGATATCTTGATCTCGTCGCCGGGGCCGAACCAGCGCCAGGTCTGCCGCATCTCTCACATCTCCCGCAGGGTCAGGCCGGTATCGCTGTCGAAGAGGTGGATCTCTTCCTCGGGCGCGCCGACACGGATGGTATCGCCCAGACCGATCCGGGTCTGGCCGGGGCTGTGGACGGTGATCGCACTGCCCGTCGTGGTCTGGCCGTAGACATAGCTTTCGCCGCCCAACTGCTCGACCGAGCGGACATGGACGGTAACAGGCCCATCGTCGCTGGCGCGCAGGTGGTTGGGGCGGATGCCCAGCGTCACCTTTTCGCCCGCGCGTTGGGTGAACCCCTTGGCAGGCAGGCGCAGCGTCTCGTCGGTGTCCAGATGCATCAGCGTGCGGTCGTTTGTGTCGACGTGACCGGCGATGAAATTCATCTTGGGGCTGCCGATAAAACCCGCGACGAACAGGTTCGCGGGCGTGTTGTACAGATCAAGCGGGCGGCCGAATTGTTCCAGCTTGCCTAGACGCAGCACGGCGATCTTGTCGGCCATGGTCATCGCCTCGACCTGATCATGGGTGACGTAGATCATCGTGTTCTCAAGCCTGCGGTGCAGCGCCGCGATCTCGCCGCGCATGTCGACGCGCAACTCCGCGTCGAGGTTGGACAGCGGCTCGTCAAACAGGAACACGCGCGGTTCGCGCACCACCGCGCGCCCGATTGCGACGCGCTGGCGCTGGCCGCCCGACAAGTCCTTGGGGCGGCGGTCGAGCAGTTGCTCGATCTGAAGCATGCGCGCGACCTCATCGACCTTGCGGGCGATCTCGGGCTTGGGGGTGTTGATGTTTTCCAATCCAAAGGACAGGTTCTGGCGCACCGTCATGTGGGGGTAAAGCGCGTAGGACTGGAACACCATCGCCAGACCCCGGTCGGCGGCCGGGATGTGGTTGACCACCTCGCCCCCGATTGCGATTTCCCCGCCCGAGATATCCTCGAGCCCGGAAATCATCCGCAAAAGCGTGGATTTCCCGCAGCCCGAGGGGCCGACAAAGACGCAAAACTCGCCATGCGCGATGGACAGGTCGATGCCCTTGATGACCTCCACCTGACCGTAGGCTTTGCGCACGTCCCTGAGTTCAATGGCGGCCATGGTCTATTTCCCCCCCGTCGAGGCGATGCCGGTGGCGATGTATTTCTGCAAGAACATGAACACCATGGCGATCGGCAAAAGCGTCAGAACCGTCATCGCCAGAAGCGAGGACCATTGCGTCTGCAACTCGCCCTGGAAGGAGTTGAGCGCGAGTTGCAGCGTGAAGTTCTCGGACTGCGTCAGCACGATCAGCGGCCAGAGGAAATCGTTCCAACGCCACATGATCGCAAGGATCGCCAAGACCGCGATGGCGGGAGCGGAGAGCGGCAAGATGATGCGCCAGTAGATCTTCCACTCACTCGCCTTGTCCATCCGCGCGGCATCGAGGATCTCGTCGGGGATGGTCAGCATGTATTGGCGGAGGAGGAACACGCCCGTGGGCGTGGCGGCGCCGGGGATGATGACGCCCCAAAGCGAGTTGAACATCCCCAGTTCCGACACGATCAGGAACAAGGGCACCAGAACCACCGTCTGCGGGATCATCAGCGTACCGATGACCAGAAGCAGCACGACCGTCCGCCCCCGGAATTGGTATTTCGACAGCGCAAAGGCCGCCATCGAATTGGTCAGCAGCATGATGAGCGTCGCCATGACCGTGATGAAGGTCGAGTTCCAGAAATACAGCAGGAAGTTGAACCGCCCGAAGAGGTCGGAATAGTTCTCGGTCGCCAGCGTGAACCGCTCCAGCCGTTCGTAATCGGGCGACTCGTCCGATGGTCAGCCGGTTGCGCTCGGTCGGTTGGCTCGAGGTCGCATCATCTGCGCGCGCAATCCCACGCGCCGCAGTTGCGCAAGGATCTTGCCCTCATGCTCGCCGCCCGTGATCTCGAACAGCGGCAAGGGTTCGTCATGGCCGTCAAGCGTGATGGTCTGCTGCGCGTAGGGCAGGAAGGTGGGCGGGTAGCGCTGCAGGTCTGCCTCGGTCTTGAAGGAGGACAGGACCAGCCAGACGACCGGAAAGAACATCAGGAAGACGCCGAGAAACAGGTAGCCGTAGCTGGCCCAATCGGTCCAATGCAGGCGCGTGGCCCCGCGGGTGGCGGTGAGAAACTCCCATGTCCTACCCATCTACGTTCCTCCGGTTCACCCAAAGCTGAACCAGCGTCAGCACGACCAGCACGAAGGCCACCAGAAGCGACGCCGCCGCCGACAGGCCAAACAGGCGCGGCGATCCGGCAAAGCCTTCCTCGTAGATATACTGGATGATGAAGGTGGTGGCCGTTCCTGGCCCGCCCCCGGTGAAGGCATAGACCTCGTCAAAGGTCTGCACGCCCTTGATCAGCGCCAGCACCAGAACGACCAGCATCGTGGGGGCGAGCAAGGGCAGCGTGATACGGCGGAAGGCGCGCCAAGGGCTGGCACGGTCCATGGTCGCGGCCTCGTAGACATCGCGGGGGATGGCCTGCAGGCCCGCCAGCAAGATCAGAGTGTAGAACCCCATATGGGCCCAGACCGACAAGAACACCGACCAGGCGAATGCCCAATCGGCGTCGACCAGCCAGTTGTAGCCGCCGATGCCCGCCCAATCGAGAAAGGCGTTCAAGACGCCATTGCGCTGCAACATCCATTTCCAGATCAGCGCCACCACCACGGGCGAGAGCAGCACGGGAAAGAAGAAGACCGAGCGGAAAAACCCCCGAGCCCGGATCTTGCCGTTCAGCACAATCGCGGTCAGCAGCGAAAAGCCGACCATGATGCCGACCTGCAGCGTCACGAACCACAGCGTGTTCCACACCGCGCGCCAGAATTTGTCTTCGCGGCAGGTGTTGGGGTCAAAGTGGTTGGCGCAATCCAAGAGACGCTCGAAATTGCCTAGGCCTATCTGCGGGCGGTCGGCCAGCATCACATTGGCGCCGCCGGTGGTGGCATAGGCCACGTTCAGGATCACGGGCAGAAAGGCGAACAGCCCGAACAAGACAAGGTTGGGGGCCAGAAACACCCAAGCCAGCCGGTTGATCCCCAAAAGCCGCTGCAACGCGATCATCGGGATCTCGACCAGCCGCATCACGGGCGAAATCAGGCGCAGGGCAAGCCCGTCGCCCGCGCCCCGCAGCGCCGTCCTGTCAGGGGGTGGGGCGGGCGCGGTTGCGCCCTGCCCCTTGATCTCGACCACGCCCCTACTGCGCGTCGGCCAGCGCCGCCTCGAGGTCGGCAGCCATCCGGGCCACAGCATCCTCGACGCTCAACTCACCCACGATGGCCTGGCTGACCCGCTCGGCAGTGATGCCGAACATCGCGCGGTTGTTGGCATAGCCCTGGTAGCGGAAGGCAGAAGGGGCCACATCCGGCAGGTCGGCGGCAAAGGCCGACAGGGCCGCGGCGGCGGCAGGCGATGCGCCCTCGAACTCCACGCCCGCTTGCGCCACACCCAGATGCGCGGGCAGGTTGCGGGTGCGCGCCGTCACCTCGGCATAGATGTCTTCACGCGCCAGGAAATCGATCACCGCCGCCACGACCTCGGGGTGTTGGGTCGCGCTGAAGCCCACGATGCCCGCGCCGCCCGGCATGCCGGAACACACGCCCGCCGGACCACAGGGGGAGCCCACGACCTGCCAGTCGAAGAAATCGCCAACCTGGCTGTCCATGCGGCCCACCTGCCAGCTGCCGGAATAGTAGAACACCAGCTCGCCGTTGATGAATTCCTGCGCCGCGTCTTGATAGGTGGCCCCGCCCTGCCCGGCCCAGACATCGCGCGCCATGGTGCCGTCGTTGTTCCATTCGACGAATTGCGCAGTGAAGGCGGCAAAGCCCTCGTCCGACAGGGTCGGCGTGCCGTCTTCGGCCACGATGGCCGCGCCATAGCTGATCGCAGGGCCGGCAAAGCGGTGGCCGGTGCGGTCGATCGCCATCGGGAAGGGCGTTTCAGTCGCTGCCGCGACGGTGCGCGCGGCGGCGGCCCAGTCTTCCCAAGTGGCGTCAGGCCCAAGGATCTCGACGCCCGCCTGCTCGAAGAGGGTGGCGTTGACGAAAGCGCCGGTGATGGTCAGTTGGCTGTGCATGCCATTGATCGCATCGCCGCCCGCAGCCCCCCGATACCAGCCCAGCGTGTCGCCGAAGGATGCCTCCCAATAGGCGCGGTCGACGTAAGGTGCCAGATCGAGGTAATATTGCGACAGGCCGCCCAGATCGGTGACCTTGGCGATATCAGGCCCGCTGCCCGCCGCCAGCTGGATCGGCAGATTCTCCAAGATCGCCTGATAGGGCACCACGTCGACGATCACGTCGACGCCGGGGTTGGCGGCCTCGAAGCGGGTCAGGACATCGTCATAGACCTCGCATTCGTTGCCGTCCGAATAGCACATGAAGCGGATTTCCTGCGCCATGGCAGGCGCGGCAAGGCCAAAGGCCAGCGCGGTGGTTCCAAGCAGTTTGAGATGGGTCATTCCAGTTTCCTCCCTAGGGTAATGGATCGTCTCTGTCGTCGTCTGTCGGCTGTTGTCCGCGCGCCTCAGGGCGTCTTGTCGGGCACCCAGCCTTGGTAGAACTCTGCGTCTTTTGGCATCGGCAAGGCAACCTCCTTGCCTGTGCGTGCCGCTGCGTAAACCGCTGTCACAAGCTCGATGGAGCGGCGGCCGCAGGCAAGCGTTACCTCGCGGCCCTTGTCTCCGTCGAGGGCATCGGCAATGGCCTCCAGATATCCGGCGAAGCCCGATTTGGGTGCGGGCAGGTCGGCGAGGATGGCATCGACCTGCGGCTGGCGCGCCGGGTCGCGGGCGGTGAAGGTCCACGGCCCGTCTGCTGGCGCATAGGGCAGATCGCCGGAGGTCGCGGTGAGGTGTTCGAACACGAGGCGCAGGCGCGTGGTGTCGCCTGCCGCGCCCAATGTGACCGAGGATGTGGCCAACGCGCCGGTGTCGAAGCGCAGCGCGATGGCCGCGCAATCCTCGGTCTCGATGGGGTTCACCCGGGTGGCGACCTGCGCGCTGATGCCCGCGGGCCCGCCGAAATAGCGGCACAAAAGGTCGTGGTTGTGGATCGCATGGCCCAGAACCGCGCCACCGCGTTCGCCCGCCCAAGTGCCGCGCCACGGCACGGCATAGTAGCTCGCGCCCCGGTTCCAATGGGTTTCCAACGCCGCCACCAGAGGCTTGCCCGCCAGCCCCGCCGCGATCAGCGCGTCTAGCGCAGCGGTGCCGGGGCCGTAGCGATACTGGAACACCGGAAACATGCGGCGGCCGCGGTGGCTTCCGCCTCGAGCCAGAAGGTCGCATTCGGAAAGCGAGGGCGCGATGGGCTTTTCCAGAACGACATGCTTGCCCGACTTGAGCGCGCGGACGGCCATGGGGACATGCAGATGCGGTGGCAGGCAGATGTCGATCAGAGTGACGGTGGATCGTCGAGAGCCTGTTCAACGGCGGTGCCGATCGCTGGATGCCGCTGTCGCCTGCCACCTCCGCCGCACGCGCGGCGTCGAGGTCGATCAGCCAGCGCACGGCATAGCGGTCAGGAAGCGCGCGGTAGCCCGCAAGATGCTCTGCAGCCAATGCCCGCCCCGAAGATGGCAACGGCGATCATGCGACCCCCTCGGCCATGGCCTGCGCCCTTAGTGCCAGTTCCATGACGGTGAAGGCATGGGCCTGCGGCATTGCCGTTTCCGTCCGGTCGCGGATATCGGCGATCAGCCGCGCGAAATAGGGCATGCCTGCGCCGGAGGCGTCGATGACCTCGCAGCGGGTGCCGTTGACGAGGATCAGGTGATCGGTGCCTGGCTTGCCGACATCGACGTATTTGCGCAGCTCGATATACCCTTCGGTGCCCAGAATGGTCAGCCGCCCGTCGCCCCATGTGGGCAGCGCGTCGGGCGTGAACCAATCGACGCGGATATAGCCATGCCCGGTGTCCGAGCGCAGCGCGATCTCGCCGAAATCCTGCAGGCCGGGATCGTCGGGATGGGCGGATCCGCGGCAGTGGCCAGCGTGATCTGCGCCTCGGTCGAGCCGGTGAAGAACAGGAACTGGTCGATCTGGTGGCTGGCGATGTCGGTCAGGATGCCGCCATAGGCCTCGCGGTCAAAGAACCAAGCGGGCCGCATCGCGCGGTTGAGGCGGTGAGGGCCAAGGCCCACGGTCTGCACCACGCGGCCGATGGCGCCCGCCGCCACAAGCTCGGCAGCTTTCGTGACGCTGGGCACCTCGAAGCGTTCCGAGAAGTCGATGGACCAGATGCGGCCCGTCCGAGCCTGAACCGCGCGGATTTCGGCCAGTTGCGCCAGCGTCGTGCAGCCGGGCTTGTCGGTCATCACGTCCTTGCCCGCCTCCATCGCGGCGATGGCCCAGCGGGCGCGGTCACGTGGGATGCAGGAGATGCAGATCAGGTCGATGGCGGGGTCATCCAGCAGGGTCTGCGCATCGGCCACACGTGGCACATCAGGGAAACGCTTGACGAACCCCTCCAGCGATTCGGGGTCGCCATCCGTCCACCAGCCCGCGAATTCTGCCCCCTCGGCCATGAGGTTGGCGCTCATGCCGAAGATATGGCGGTGGTCGATGCCGATGGCGGCGAATTTCATGGCGAAACCTCGGTCACTTGGCCGCTGCGGGCCGATTGGGTGATGGCGTCGATGAGAGCATGGGCGGCAAGGCCCGCCTGCCCCGTCACCAAGGGCGCGCGGCCGGTGCGGACCGCTTCGGCGAAATCCTCGATCACGGCGCGGTGCCAATCATGGGTGAAGGCCATCGGGTCCGCTCCGCCGCCCGTGCCAGCCGCCGCGCCATGCGTCTCCACGCGGCCATCGCGGTGACTGACGGTCAGCACACCGCCTCCAGATGGAGCGAGGCTGCATCAAAATGCAGGCGGATCGACTCCGCCGCGCCGGGGAAACTCGGCGGTCGAGGCGGTGAGGCTGCCCAAGGCGCCCGAGGCGAAAGCCGCAGGCCCGCGACCGCCATATCCTCAGCCTCCATCTTGTGAAAGCGGGTCGTCGCGGTCATCGCCTGAACGGAGGCCACCGGCCCCGTCAACGACAGCGCAAGGTCGATGGTGTGGATCGCTTGTGAAATCAGCACACCGCCTCCGTCGCGCGCGTAGGTGCCCCGCCCCGGTTCGTCATAGTAGGATTGATCGCGCCACCATGGCACGGCGATCTCGGCCAGACCCAGCCTGCCCAGCGTTCCGCCCGCCACGAGAGGCGGTGGCCGCGCGCGACGCGGCGCGCATCCGGTGCTGGAACACGATGCCGAGCGTCACACCCGCAGCAGCACATTGATCTACCAGCGCACGCGCCTCCGCCCCATCACGGGCGATGGGTTTCTCCATCAAGATCGGCAGTTTCGCGGCGAGAAGCGGCGCGATCAGGTGGGCGCGCGCATTGGGTGGCGTCAGCACGATGGCGAAATCGACGTCCGGATCGGCGGCGACGGCCTCGATGTCGGGATAGACCTTTGCCCCTTCGGGATCGGCCAAGGCGGCGGCGTTGTCAGGATTGCGCGACCAGAAGCCGTGCATGCGGAACGTCTAGCTGCGTCGCGCAAGGCCGCCACATGGGTCGCGGCCACCATTCCGGCCCCGATCAGCACGACATTCAACACTTGGTCAGGCGCAGACGCGGCCATGGCTCCCCCTTTGGCGCGGGCAAGTTGCGCAGCCCCATGATGCGTTGTCAAGAAGCCAGTATACCGGTATACGGATTGATACACCCGCCCGGAGCCGACATGCCCCTTGCCGCCCGCCCCGACCCCGTCGCCGCCCTGCATGTGCCACCGCTGGACCTTGCACGCCCCGTGGCCGACCAGATCCATGCCGGGCTGAAATCGGCCATCCTGCGCGCCGATCTGCCGCCCGGCTGCCTGCTGTCCGAGACCGAGGTGGGCCAGCGCTTTGGCGCCAGCCGCACGCCGGTGCGCGACGCCTTCACCCGGCTGCGCGAGGATGGGCTGATCGTGACATGGCCGTCGCGCGGCAGCTATGTCGCGACGATCTCGGAGGCGGCCATCGTGCAGGCGCAATTCCTGCGCGAAGCGCTGGAGGTGGCTTGCGTCGCGCGTCTGTGCGAAGCCGGTCTCGCGCCTGCCGATGCCGTCACTCTGGAGGCGAACCTCGGCGATCAGGCCCATGCCATTGCCAAGGGCGACACCGATGGCTTTCAACGCCTCGACGATGCCTTTCATGCCTGCATCGCGCGCGCCACGGGCTTCGAGCGTGCCGAAACGCTCTTGGTGCGCGAGAAATCGGCACTTGACCGGCTGCGTATCCTGCCGCTTGCAGATGAAGCGCATATGGGGCGGCTTCTGGAGCAGCATAGCGCCATCTTGTCGGCGATCCTGTCGCGCGACGGGGATCGTGCCACAGCCGCGATGCAGGTGCATCTGCGCGTGGTGCTGAGCACATTGGCCGATCTGAAGGCGCGGCATGCCGATCTGTTCGACAGCGGCCCCCCTTCGAATTGACACCGCCGCCCGCCCGCCGCAGGGTCGCCCGGAATCCGAGACAAGGGGAGTTTTCGACATGGCCGATCAACCGATTGCACTGGTCACCGGCGGCGCGCCAGGGCATCGGGCTTGCCTGTGCCGGGGCGCTCGCCGAAGACGGCTACAGAGTCATGCTGGCCGACGTGAAGGACAGCGTCCATGCGGCGGCCAAAAGCATCGGCGGGCGCGGCTTTGTCTGCGACGTGGCGGACAGCACCGCGCTGATGGGCCTGTTCGACACCATCGAAGCCGAGGAAGGGCCTATTGCAGCCCTTGTGAACAATGCAGGCATCGCCCGGCCGGGCGATTTCCTGAGCTACAGCCTCGATGATTTCGACGCCGTGATCGGGTTGAACCTGAGGAGCGTGTTCGCCGCCACCCAACGCGCGGCGAACGGCATGATCAAGGCGGGGATCAAGGGCGCAATCGTCAACATGTCGTCCATCAACGCGGTCGTGGCGATCCCCGCGATCCCGGCCTACTGTGCCTCCAAAGGGGGCGTGCAGCAGTTGACCAAGGCGTCCGCGCTGGCGCTGGCGCCGCATGGCATCCGCGTCAACGCGGTCGGCCCCGGATCCATCGATACCGAGATGATGGCGGGCGTGAACGCCAGCCCCGAGGCGCTGGCCCGCGTGATGTCGCGCACCCCCATCGGACGTGTCGGCACGGCGCGCGAGATCGGCGACGTGGTGGCCTTCTTGTGCTCGGGCAAGGCCAGTTATGTCACTGGCGAGACGATCTATGTCGACGGCGGGCGGCTGGGGCTGAACTACACCGTCTGAACGCCGCCCCGCGCGATCAATGCCATGACGCGCACCGTGCCCATGGCCCCGATCCACATGGCAAAGAGCGCAAGCAAGGCGGTGGTCGAGAACACGGCCCCGCCCGAGACACCCGCGCCGACCGCGCAGCCCCCCGCCAGCATTGCGCCAAAGCCCATCAAGACCGCGCCGACGAGGTAGCGCTCCATCGGCGTGTCGGCTCCGAAGCGTTCCAGCTTCCATTCGCCATAGGCCAGCGCCGCTGTCCCCGCGCCCACAAAGACGCCGGGCACGAGGCCGATGCCAAAGGACAGCACCACCGAGCGTTGTGTGACCAGCGCCATCAGCGTGTCGGTGGCAGGGCCGGTGAAGGTGACGGAGGCGACCGGCACGATCTCGAAACTGCTGGCCGCGATCACCGCGGTAAAGGCCCAGCCCAGCGTGACCGCCAGACCGACGCCGAAGGCGCCAATGATGACGCCGAGGCTCAGGCCCCGCCGCCGCCCCAACACCAATGCGCCCAAGAGCGCCAGCACGGCAAGCCCTGTGGCGATGGCGGAGGTCAGGCCAAGACTGTCCAAAAGGCTCCGCCCCGTGCCGCCCGGCACGGTCCAGAGCGCGGTCAGCGCCTCGCGCGCGGGCGCCAGCACGCCGGTGAAAGAAGCTTGGGCTACAAGGGTCACGATCAACCCGGTGACCAGCGCGCGAAGATTGCCTGTGGCCGACAACACCAGCAGCCGCGAGGCGCAACCACGCGCTAGGATCATGCCGATGCCGAACATCAAGCCGCCGATCACCGCGCCCGAGACAGACCCCTCGGCCGCCAGTTGCCGGGTAGAGGACACATCGAACAGGCCCGACGCGATGCCCCCTTGGGTGAGCATCATCGCGGTGAAGAAGACGATCAGCCAGATCGCGAGCTTGGGGCCGAAAGCGCCCTCGGCCACCTCGACCGTGGCCGCGCGCAGGCAAAAGCGCGAGCGTTGCGCGGCCCAGCCGAACACCAGCCCCGTCAGCACACCGGCAATCGCCAGCACCACGGGTTCGCCAAAGCTCAACAACAGGTTTTCAAGCATTGCGCCGTCCTTTGATCTGGCCAGAACCCTAGCCGACCCGCGCGCACGATGCGTTGACCTGCATCAAGCCTGCATTGCCGCAAGCAGCCTCAGTCGGCCATCGCCTCGAGGATGATGGCGTCAAGCAGCGCCTCGACCTCCTGCATCGGACCGTCGGGGTAGTCGCGGTGGCCGATCATCACCGCGCCATTATGCTCGGCGATGAAGATGCCATAGGGGCAGTGCACGAGGTTCATCAGGTCCGCCTCCATCACCCGGCGCGAGATGGCGGCAGAACAGAAGAGAAAGATCTGCGCATTGTCGAACAGCGTCTCGGTCGCGCCGACATCCTCGCCGGTGCGGTTGAGCATATCGCCCACATGGCTGGTGTAGTCGATCACGAGGCCACGGTTGATGATGGCATTCTCGATGGCGAAGCTCGCGTCATCGAAGCTGCCCGGGTAGTCGAAGGTCACGGCGTCCTGCGCCGTAGCCGTCAGCGGTGCGAGTGAAAGGGAAAGACCGAGAAACAGGGCACGCATCATGGTCATGGAGTGTCCTCCGGGTTCAGGGCCCGCGGACGGCGGATGTGCCGCCCGCGGGCTGGGGGTCAGACGAACATGTCTGTCGTGATGGCCTGATACCAATCAAGGCTTTCGCGGTAGGTCGCCGCCCGCGTCTCGGCATCCTCGCCGGTCTGGCTGACGAAGCTGTCGACGCTGACGATGCCGTCGTCGCTGGCCTCGTAGGTGGCGCCGACCTTGACCCCGTCGTCGGTGTCGATCAGCGACCAGCAGGTGTTGGCGTAGCGCGCCGGGAAGGCCCGCGATCCGGTGAGCGCCGCAAGGATGGCGTTGGACGCCACCTTGGCCTGGCTGTTCGCCGAGAAGCCCGATTTCGGCATCGCACCCTGTGCCGCCGCATCGCCCAGAACGGTAATGGTCGGGTCGATCCGGCTGGTCATGTCATAGGCCGACACGGGCGCCCAGTTGCCATCGACGATATCGGCGGCAAAGGCGATCTGACCCGCGCGCTGGCCGGGGATGACGTTGCAGACATCCACGTTTTCCACCACGCCGTCGATGGTGACGGTCATCGCCGCAGCGTCGACCTCGAAGGTACTTCCCCCCATGTCCGGCCCGATGCGGGTGACCATGCCCGAGTAATGGCGGTTCCAGCCTTCTTCGAACAGCGCCTGCTTGGAGAAGCTCTCCTTGGGATCGACGACCAAGATCTTGGCGGTCGGATTGTTCTCGCGCAGGTAATGGGCCACCATCGAGATCCGCTCATAGGGGCCGGGCGGGCAGCGATAGGGGTTGGGGGGCGCGACCATGGCGAAGGTGCCGCCCTGCGGCATCGCCTCGATCTGGGCGCGCAGCAGCTGCACCTGGGTGCCGCCCTTGTAGGCATGCGGCATCCGGCCTTGCGCCGAGACCGACCACCCGGGCACGCTGCCGTCCACGAAATCGATCCCCGGCGACAGCACCAGATGATCGTAGGGCACCGACGGACCACTGGCCAGCCGCACGGTCTTGGCGTCGCGGTCCACGCCCACGGCCCAGTCATGCACCACGTTGATCCCGTAGGTGGATGCCAAGCCCCCATAGCCATGCGCGAGGTCATCATAGTCGAAGAACCCGCCGAGGTAGAGGTTGCCGAAATAGCAGGTCTGGTAGATCCGCTGCGGCTCGATCAGGGTCACGTCGACCGCCCCTGCACCGTCGCGGGCAAGATAGCGGGCCGCCGTCGCCCCGCCCGATCCACCGCCTACGACGACCACATGGGGCCGCCCCTGCGCGCGGGCGATCATCGGGGCCGCCAGCGAGCCCGCGAGGGCCGCCGATGTTCCCAAGAATACGCGTCTGTTGATGGTCATGTCTTCCTCCCTTTTGCCCTTTTGGGCTTGTCTTGTGGCGCCGGTCCCGGTGGCGCCCTTTCCCTGTCTGCCGAGCGCGTCAGTCGACAGTCGCAAAATAGGCCGCGAGCGCTGCGATCTCCTCATCGCCGAGACGCCGCGAAACCATATTCATGACCTGATGTTCGCGCGTTCCGTTGCGGTACGCAACCATTCCGGCGATAAACACCGATGGCGCCAGCCCCCGGATGGAGGGGATATCCGCACCGCCTGACGCCTGATGGCAAGCGGTGCATTCATTGGCAAGAAACTCGCCATAGGGAACATCTGCCTCAAGGGCTGCGATGGCCGCGACTTCGGGATCGACCGCCACCTCCTCGGGGGGGCTGCCCCCCTCTTCGGCGGGGCCACCGGCGGCCAGCATGTAGGCGATCAGATGCGCGCGGTCCTCCTCGGACCGGATGCCCTGAAAGACCATTCGCGTGCCGGGGAAAGACTCGCGCGGGCCGGCAAGAAAGCGGTCGAGCGCCTCGACCGTCCAGGTCGCGCCTTCGGCACCTGCGTTGGCAAGATCGGCCGAGAATTCGTAGCCCGGCGAGGCCCCGATGGGGCGGGCCACCAGACCGTTGAGATGGGGGCCGACGCGGTGCACCGCGCCGTCCCCGATCATGTGGGCAGGGCCCGGCACGGGCGATACAGGGTTTCGCCCAGTGCCGGGTCGCCTTGGGCCAGCGCCGGGAGGACGGCGCGGCCATTGCGGTCAGGACAAGCGCGGCAAGATAGACGCCGGCTCTCCTCATTCTGCGTCGCCCCCCTCCGAACGGATGTAGGCGATCATCGCGGCCGCATCCTCCTCGGAGCGCAGGCCGCGGAAGGCCATCCGGTTGCCCGGCAGGAAACCGCGCGGGTCCATCAGATAGGCGGTCAGGGTCTCGTCGTCCCAGATCATGCCGGCTTCACGCGCCGTGGTGAACGCGGGCGAGTAGCGAAACCCGTCATGGGCCCCGACCGGTGCGCCATAAGTGTGGTTCAGAAGCGGTCCGGTGCGGTTCACCGCCCCCTCGCCGATCTGGTGGCACGAAGCGCATTGCCGCCACAGGCCCTCGCCAGCCGCCACCAGCGCGGGATCGAGCGCTGCGGGCGCTTCGGCCTCTGCAACAGCCTCGGTTGGGGCCGGCGTTTCTGCGGCGGCTTCCGCTTCGACCGGGGCCGAGGCGGGAGTGGGCGTGACGGCATCCACCGCGGTTTCGGGCGTCACGTTCAGCACCATCGCATTGGCCGTGATCGAGACGCTTTCGGCGCAGTTCTCCATGCAGGGCTCGCCGGTGAAGACGGTCAGTTCCGTCGCGGCCCGGTCATCCATGAAGAACGCATCCTCGTTGCGCAAAGGCACCTCGAGGAAGTTCTCGTTGGACAGTTCGAAATCGTCGTCGACCATGTCGTTGAGATAGAGCAGATAGGCGGTGATGGCATAAACCTCGTCGTCGGTCAGCGATTGCGCGGCACCATAGGGCATCGCGCGGTGCACATAATCCCACACGGTCGAGAGATAGGGCCAATAGGAGCCGATGGTCTTGTGCGGATCATCGCCATCGAGCGTGCCATAGCCGCCCGCAAGCACCGGCCAGCGGCCCACCGCCTCGCCGAAATCGCCGTGACAGGCCGAGCAATAGTCGATGTAGAGCTCTTCACCGGTGTAGACATCGCCCGACCCGACCGGCAGGCCTTGGCCATCGGGGCGGATGTCGATATCCCAAGCCGCGATCTCTTCGGGCAGGGCCGCGCGGCCAAGGCCAAAGCCCCCGTCGCGCGACGGGGCGGGGTCATCGGCCAGCGCAAGACCTGCGGACAGGGCGAGGATGGCGGTGGACAGGGTGAGGGATTTCATCATGTTAACCGACTTCGACATTTTCCGCCTGGCCCCCTTCGTTGATGGCCCAGGTCTGGATGCCATTGTTGTGATAGATCGAGTTGACGCCGCGCACCGCGCGCAGCTGGTCCTTGGTGGGTTGCACATAGCCGGTGCTGTCATGGGCCCGGCTTTGCAGCAGCAGCGGCCTGCCATCCCATTCGAATTCGAAGTAGAAGCGGTGCATCGACTTGTCGAGCGACGGCCCCGACATCCGCGCGCGGTGCCAATTGATGCCGCCGTCCAGTGTCACGTCGACCCGCGGAATGGTCCCCCGGCCCGACCATGCCACGCCGGTCAGCACGGTGGGGCCGGGGCCATGGGTGATCGGCGCCTGCGGGCTGGGGTTGGTGATGACGGATTTCGCGTCCATTTCCCAGGTGAAGCGGCGCGCCTGTCCATCGGCCAGAAGGTCAGTGTATTTCGACGTTTCTTCGCGGTGATGCCAAGGCATGTCGCCGACCTCGATCCGGCGCAGCCACTTGACCCACATGTTGCCTTCCCAGCCCGGAACCACCAGACGCACGGGATAGCCTTGTTCGGCGCGCAGGCGCTCGCCGTTCATGTGAGTGGCGACCAGACAGTCGTCGAGCGCCTTTTCCATCGGGATCGACCGCGTCATGCCGCTGGCATCCGCGCCCTCGGCCAAGAGCCATGTGCCATTGGTGCGCACCCCCGCCTCTTCCAGCAAAAGCCGCAGCGGCACGCCGGTGTAGACGACGTTGTGGATCATGCCATGGGTGAACTGCACCCCGTTGAGCTGTGCGCCGCGCCATTCCATGCCGGTATTGGCCGCGCATTCCAGGAAATAGGTCCGGTTTTCGCGCGGGAACCGCATCAGGTCGTCCATGGTGAAGACCATGGGCGTGTCGACCAGACCGTTGATCATCAGCCGGTGATCGGCCCAGGGAATGTCGGCCACGCCGGAATGGTGACGCTCGAAGCACAGCCCGTTGGGGGTAATGATCCCCTCCAGCTCGTGCAGCGGCGTGAAGTTGATCGACGACACTGTGTCGGCGGTCAGCCATTCCACGTTGCGACGGATCACATGCGCCTCGTGCGGGGACGGCACGCCATAGGGCGCGTTGTCGACGCCGGGGCCGAGGTATTGCTGCCACGGCTGCATGTCGGTGATCGCCGGATCAGGCGATGCGGCCTGCGCATGCACCAGCTTGCCTGTCGCGGCCGCGCCCGTGGCGACCGCCGCACCGGCCAGAAACTGGCGGCGGGATCGGGTGAATTTCGGGGTGTCGGTCATGTTTCGATACCTCTCCTGTCTCGCATCGGTCGGGGCGTCATCCGCCGACCACGTCCACACTGTTGTTGGGTTCCAGCGTCACGGTGCCCTGCGCACGGATGTGGGATTCGACCACATCCCAGATCGCGGGGCCTTCGGTGCCTTCGTTCACGCTGGCCCAGCCCGCGACGACGTAATTGGTCGCCGGGTCGATCGCCTCGCCGGTGGCCAGCAAGGTCATTTCGGTGATCCGGCTGCCCTGCGGCTGGGCCGAGGTCGATCCGGTAGCCAAGACCGCCCACGCGCACCATGTCACCGCCCTGCTGGTAATAAGCATCGGGGTTGAAGATGTTGGCGGCAACATCCTCGAGGATGGTGTGCAGCGTCTCGCCCGACATCTCGATCCGGTAGGCGTTGGGATAGGTCATCGAGGTGACGTTAAAGATATCCTCGCGCGTGATCTCCTGCCCCGGCAGGACGGCCGCGCCCCAGCGGAAGCCCGGCGACAGCGCGATCTGCGCGTCGCGCTGCGAGATCAGCGCGTCACAGATCACGTCATCCCAAGTGCCGTTGAAATTGCCCCGACGATAGAGCGAGGAGCCAGAGGTGCCGATCACCTCGGCCATTTCGGCAGCGTAGGGCGCGCGGGTCTCATCGACCAGCGCCGTCATCTCAGGATCGGGCGCGATGACGTCCGAGAAGATCGGGATCAGACGGTGCGTGAGGCCCCGCATCGCGCCGTCCTGGACATCCAGATCAACGCGGCTGACGAATTTGCCGTGGCTGCCGCTGGCGATCAGGAAGGTGTTGTTGACCTGGATCGCCTCTGGAAGCGCGTCATGGGTGTGGCCGGTCAGGATCACGTCGATGCCCGGAATGTCGCGGGCGAATTGCCGGTCGACGTCGAACCCGTTGTGCGACAGAAGCACCACCACCTCGGCACCCGCGGCGCGCACCTCCTGCACCACTTCCGCGATACGTTCACGGCGCAGGCCAAAGCTCAGTTCCGGGAACATCCAGCCGGGGTTGGCGATCGGCATGTAGGGAAAGGCCTGACCGATGACGCCGATCGAGGTGCCGTTGCGCTCGAAGATCTTGTAGTCGTCGTAGACCGGTTCATCCCATTCGGCGTCAAAGATGTTGGCGCCGAGGAAGGCCGGGTTGACATGGCTTTCGATCAGCTCGTTCACGCGGGCGGACCCAAGCGTGAATTCCCAATGCGAGGTCATCGCATCGACGCCGAGCGCATTGAACAGCTGGACCATGTCCATGCCTTGCGTCCTGAGCGACGGCAAGGACCCCTGCCACGTGTCGCCACCATCAAGGATCAGCGCGTGCGGTGCCTGCGCGCGGATCGCCTTGACCACGGTCGAGATGCGGTCGAGCCCGCCCATGCGGCCATAGCTCCGCGCCATCGCCTCGAAATCGCTGTAGGTCAGCGCATAATCCATGGCGCTGCCCGACTCGATCCCGAAACGCGCGCGGAATTCCGCGCCCACCAGATGCGGCGGCTGGCCCGCGTGGATGCCCACGCCGATGTTGAATTCCGGCTCGCGGAAATAGATCGGCTGGGTCTGGGCATGGATGTCGGTGATGTGGATCAGCGTCACGTTGCCCGGTCCGCCCTGGCCGATCAGCTGGTCCTGGCTCAGCGTCTGCTGGGCCGCCAGACGCGCCCAATTGCCAAAGCCCGAAGCGCCGTAAAGCGCCGAGGTGGCCAGCGCGGCCTGAACGAAGTGACGACGCGAGATCATGGGTTCAACCTCTGATGTTATTCAGGTTCTTGAATATTTTGACGCAAACCCCGCCCCGGATGCGATCCAGGGCGGGGGAAGTGTCAGGTCAGTTGCGGACGGCGGGGCCTTCGACCGTCAGGCCGTTGCCGCGCGAGGCGACGTAAAGTTCCAGCGCCACGAACTCGGGGCTGCCGATGGCATAGGGTTCGCCGCGCGTGTCGCGGATACAGCCGCGGAACCGGCCATGTACCGAGACAATATTGGCGTTCTTGAGCCTGTAGGTCGGGAAGCCGTTGATCTGCCCTTGGCTCAGGTGGTCTGCCCGGATCAGGTTGCCATAGTTGTTCTCATGGCATTGCGCGCAGGACAGTTCCATCTGACCATACTGGGTATAGTAGATTTCCCGTCCCAGTTCCCACGCCTCCGACGCAGGCCCATCCATCGCCACGTTGACCAACTGCCCGCGACCGACAGAGGCGATCAATGCCACCATGTTGCGCATCTGCTGGCTGTCGTAGCCATAGGGTTCAGCCACGCCCATCCGCTCAGTCTGGCATTCCAGAACCTGCATCTCGACCGTCTGCACCTCGCCATGCGCCTCGTCCCATTGCGGGTAGGTAGAACGCACATCGGCCAAGCTCTCGGGGTTCTGGTGGCAGGACGCGCAGCTGTTGCCCTCGGTCCCCATGGGGGTATTGAAGGCGGTGATGCCCTGCTCGACGTAAAGCATGCCGGGATTGTCGAAATCATCCTCCTGCATCGCCCGCGTCTCGTCGGTGCGGAAGACCCAGCCCGAATAGATCGTGCTGAACACACCTGCCAGATGTTCGGGCGGCGCGGTTTCGGTGATGATCTCGATCTCGCCATTGATCACGAGGCTGTCACCGGTGCGGATGTCGGCAAGGCCGACCCCGGCGGCGAGGGCAGCGATGACCGCCGCCGATGCCCCGCCGAGAAGCGTTTTTCTTGTCATGGCCGTAACTTCCTCCCTTGCGACGGCTGGGTCTGACTTGGATCAGGCGACCGTTATGTCTGCCGTATCCGTGTAGACCGAGCCGTCATCGTCATACCATGTGAAGGCGAAGGTGCCTGTCTCGTTCACCACCGCATCGAACTGAAAATACGGGTTGGTGGACACCGAAGGTTCGATGGTGACATCGATAACCATCTCGCCGTTGAATTCGCAGGTGAAGCGGTTGATGATCGACCGCGGGATCAGGTTGCCGTCGCTGCCGCGACGCTGGCCGGATTCCATCGGGTGGCTGATCAGGGTGCGGACCGACACGCTATCGCCGGCCGATGCATCGCGCGGAACGCGGACGCGGGGAACAACATTCTCTGCCATGGTCTTTCTCCTTGTCCTTTGTGGGTCAGCCGCCGCAGCCGCCGATGGTCACGCGCACGGTCTGGCGCGCCTGCTTGAAGCTACCGTCGGGCATGCGGGCGATGGCGATCACATCTTGTTCTCCAGCCAACCGGATGCGGGTGGCAGCCAAGTTCGATCCGGCCGCCGGGCCGAAGTTGAAGGTGCAGACATCCGCGTTGGGGTTGCCGGCCGCCAGCAGCATGATGGCCGCAGCACCGGGGGCGTCGACCTCGATCGGGACGGTGTTGCCGTTCTCGGCGATTTCCGGGGCGATGAGTGTGATGCCGTCGCTCGCCATGTCCGATCCGCCGGTGAAGGCGGCGATGGCCTCTTCGAGCTGGGCAGCGGATGCGATATGCGGCAAACCGAAGAAGGCGGCTGCCACCGCCAGCCCGGAGCCGACGAATTGCCTGCGTGTCTGGGTCATGAGATCAGTCTCCTTGGTCTCGGGGTTTGGGGGCACGGACCGCCTCAGTAGTCGGTCAGCGTCATGAGAAAGGCCACCACATCCTCGATCTGCTGGGCCGAGAGCATCGGCTGGAGATCCGCGGGGGCGGGCCGGCTGGTGAAGGCATCGCCGGGGCGTGTGAACCCCGATACCTTGTAGAAGGACGGCATGATGGAGTCGGGGAAGGTCATGTCGGCATTGACGAGCAGGCCGCGCAGGGCCGGTTCTTCCCAGCGGGTCGCGACACCATCGAGAATTGGGCCGACCTCGCCATGCCAAGGTTCATCCGCAAGCGCCGTCACCGCATGGCAGGCGAGGCAATTGCCTTGGGCCCGGCTGACGAAGATCTCGGCCCCACGGGCCGGATCGCCCGGCTCACTGGTCAGCCTTTCGAAGACTTCCCCGTATTCGCTCATCGTCACGTCGTCTGGGGCGACGACATCAGCTTGAAGACTTGTCGCGGCCAAGGCTACGCCCGCCGCCAAAAGCATCTGGCGCTTCACTGTTTTTCCTCCCTTGGGCCGAGTCACTGGCCTTGGTATACCGTAGTATTGCTCGCCTCTTGATTGCAAGAACACTTTCATATTTTTGCATGTGATTTGGGCAAAATCTCATTCCGTTGCCCCGGCCGCCGCCTGCTGGGCGAACATACGGGCATGATATCGTTGGAAATCTTCCTCTCCGGCGTAGCCGCGTTCCAGCACCCAGTTGAGCATGTTGAACGTGGTCCAGCGACCGAAAGCACCCGGCATGACGACCGCAGCGGCCTCGATCCCGGTGACGCCCTCGGGTACATCCTCGGGGAAGAACAGGATCGTGGGGGTGAAGAGATTGCGCCAGCGCCGTGCGATCTGGCGCTCTTCCATGACCTCGCCGTCGAAATCGGTCACTTCGGTCGATCCGTGCATGTTGATGCGGATGACGTAGAACTGGTCCTCCAGCATCTGCAGGATGTCGGGTTCGATCCAGACTTGCTCGTGCATGCGGGTGCAGTAGATGCAGCCGCGCTGTTCGATCAGCACCATCAGGCGCTGGTTGTTGGCAGTGGCCTCGGCCAGATCCTCGCGCAGGTCGAGGAATGTCTCCTCGATCCAGGGCGCGATGTGCAGGCCGTCATCGCCCACCTCGGCCTGCGCCACGCCCAGTGTGAGCATCCCCGCCGCAATCAATCCCGTCAGTCTTGCGAACATGGCCTTGGCCTCCTCCTGCCGTTGCCGTCCCGGTGTCTCAGCCGATCGTGCGGAACACCTCGAAATTGTCGATCATCCATTGCCCGACATAAAGCAGCGCATTGGTGGCGATCAGCACGCCGAACACGACCAGCGCGCCACCCATCACCTTTTCCACCGTGCCAAGATGCCGCCTGAACCGGCGCATCATGGTCATGAAAGGCCCGACAAACCCCGCCGCCAGGACAAAGGGCAGCGTCATGCCGATGCCATAGGCAAAAAGCAGCGTCATCCCCTGCCCCGCCGACCCGGTCGACCCCGCCATGAACAAGATCGCGGCCAGCACGGGGCCGACGCAGGGCGTCCAGCCAAAGGCGAAGGCGAGCCCGATCAGATAGGCGCCGCCCAGCCCGAGGTTCGCGGTGTCGCCGGGTTCGGCCCGCAGCGAGCGGTTGAGAAACCCGATGCGGATCACGCCCAGAAAATGCAGGCCCATGGTGATGATCATGGCCGCCGCCACATAGCGCAGCACGTCGAACCAGTCGCGCAGCACCTGCCCGAACAGCGAGGCCGAGGCGCCAAGGCCCACAAAGACGGTCAGCACTCCGGCGGCAAAGACCGTGGCGCCCGTGACCGCGCGCAGCCTTGTGGCGCGGGTGACCGCTCCGCCCTGCGCAACCTCGGCCGCGCTCATGCCGCCAAGGTAGCTGAGGTAAAATGGCACCATGGGCAGGATGCAGGGCGACAGGAACGACAGGAGACCCGCCAAAAAGGCCCCGGTCAGGGATATGTCGAACATCGGGGAAACCTGCGTTAAGCTTGCGTGGACTTCACATTCAGAAATTCATATTAGAGAGAGCATGAGAGTTTCGTCAACGTTGCATCTTCAACGGATCATTCGCGCCCCGGTTGCCCTGCTGGCCGGGATCGTCGCACTGATCTCTGATTGCCCTGCTCCCGTCCCGCCGCAGCCGATGACTGGGCGCTGGTGATGATCGAACAGGCTGGCTGCAGCTACTGCGCGCGCTGGAATGCCGAGGTTTCGCCGGAATATCCGCTGACGCCCGAAGGGCAGTTTGCACCGCTGCGCCGGGTCGACCTGCGCGCGCCCCTGCCCGAGGACCTCAGCTTTGCCAGCCGCCCGGTCTTTACCCCCACCTTCATCTTGATGCAGGGCGGCGTCGAGATCAGCCGCCTTGAGGGCTATCCGGGGGAGGATTTCTTTTGGGGCCTGTTGGGCCGCATGCTGGACGCAGGCGATGCGACATGGGCGACACAGGAGCCCGAGGGATGAGACGACCGACACGGCGCCCCCTTGCCTTGCCGCATCGCGGCATGGTCTGATCGGCGCAAAGGAGCGTGCCATGAGCCTGCACCCCGACAGGTCCGACAAAGACCACCAACACATGGTCGCCCAGATTTCGACGATCCTGCCCCGGATCGACGAACCCATGGACGATGCGACATGGAACCGTATCCGCACCAATGCGGAGACGGCCTCCGATTTCCTCAAGGCGATCAGCCACGAGGGGCGGCTGATGATCTTGTGCGCGCTGGCCAATGGCGAGAAATCGGTGGCCGAGATCGAAACCATGCTGTCCTCGCGGCAGGCGGCGGTGTCGCAACAGCTGTCGCGACTCAGGCTCGAGGGACTGGTAACGGCCCGGCGCGACGGCAAGCAGATCTATTACCGTTTGACAGATGACCGGGCGCGCCTGATCATCGAACGTGTCTACGAGTTGTTCTGCACCTGATCTTGCGCCTCCAGACCGGCGCACAGGTCGGGTCGAAGGGAGGGACATGCTCGACATCCTGGGAGAAGCCTGGTCGATCACCGTGATCGGCCTTGGCGGTGGTATCGTGTTGGGTCTTGCGGCCCGGCTGGGGCGTTTTTGCACGCTCGGCATGATCGAGGATGCGCATTTCGGGCAGGACCGGTCGCGGCTGTGGATGTGGGCCGTGGCGCTGGGGCTGGCGATGGTGGCGAATTTCGCGGCCGAGGGCGCCGGGCTGATCCGGCTGCATCAGGCAATCTACCTTTACAACGGCTTCACGCTGGCGGGCGCGGCACTTGGCGGATTGCTGTTCGGCTACGGCATGGCGCAGGCGGGCAATTGCGGCTTCGGCATGCTGGCGCGGCTGGGCGGGGGCGATCTGCGGGCGCTGGTCATCGCGCTGGTGATGGGGGTCGCGGCCTATGCGATGCTGTCCGGCCCGCTGGCCGCATTGCGCGAACGCCTGTTTCCGATCGATCAGCACCCCGATGCGGCGCAGGGCTGGGCGCATCTGATCGGTGCGTCAGGCGGCCTTCCGCCCTGGACCATCGGCGGCGCTCTGGGGCTGGTGGTGGTGCTGGCGGCCGGTCTGGCGCTGTGGCGCGCACGGCGCTGGAAGGAACTGATCTGGGGCAGCGCCGCCGGGCTTGCCATCAGCAGCGGGTTTCTCGGCACGTCGTGGGTGGCCAACACCGGGTTCGAGCATTGGCTGGTGCACTCCCACACTTTCACCGCCCCCGTGGGCGACACCATCCGCTATACCATGGCCTCTTCGGGGCTGGAGCCCGATTTCGCCATCGGATCGGTGCTGGGCGTGCTGATCGGCGCCTTCCTCGGCAGCCTGATCCGCGACGGCTTTCGCTGGGAGGCCTGCGAGGACGCGCGCGAACTGAAGCGCCAGATGGGCGGTGCCGTCTTGATGGGCTTCGGCGCGGTAATCGCGGGGGGCTGTTCGGTAGGCCGGTGGACTGTCGGCGCTGTCGCTTCTGTCCTTTCACGCGCCGGTGGTGGCGCTGACGATCTGGGCGGGCGCATGGCTGGGCCTGCGGCAGTTGATCCTAGGACATGGATTGGCGCGGGAGTTTTGAGCGGCCCCTTGGCCGTTGCAGACGCGCGGGCGAACCGTGACCGGATCGCCCGCCCGTATGCCCGGCTCCGCGTCTATTGACCGATCGGCAATAGCCGCATCCGCCCATCTTGCACAAAGACGATGCCTTCGCGGCGCACATCCACCACCCTGCCAAGCGCGGTCGTGGTGCCCGCCTCAAGGACCGTGGTCTGGTTCGGACCGGTCCGCACCAGCGCCGTGCCTTGTGCGCCGGTTCCGACGATCGCCAGAACCCGAAACGGATTGGAGGGCGAACGGGGCAAGACCTCCAGCGTCGGGGCGGCAGCGGGCGGAGCCTCGGCGGTCGAGGTCTCCTCCGCCGGTGCGGGGGCGGCCCGGCCGGGCGGGCCATGGGAGCAATCGGAGAAGGCGCGACGACTGCCGCCGCTACCACGCGCGCGGGTTCGGGCACCGCGGGCCTTCGCAGGGGGCGCGGAGCCCGGTCGGGGCCAAGGCCCAAGCCAGAGGCCTGCACAGCCTGTGGTGGTGTCTCGGGTTGCGGCACGACGCGGATCCGGGCGGGTTCGAACGCAGGGGCCTGGTCCGCGGCAGGCGCAGGGCCGATTCGGACCGAAGGCTGCTCTGCCGACACCTGTTGAGCAAAGGCGGGAACGTCTGGCTGCACAATGGGGGGGGCAGCAAGGGCCAGTTGCAGACCGACCGAGGCCGTGTCGACCATTCGCGCAGGGAGGTCATGATCGATCGAGGGTGCAGGCAGAAGGGCAACCGGAGCAATCTCGGGGACCGCATCAGCCCGGGGTGAGACGACTGACGTCTCGCCAATACCCTGCCCGGATGGCAAGGCCGCAAACATCGCGCCCGAGGCGGCCTGCGGGATGAACGGAGGCGGAACTAAGGCCGGCACAGGCGCCGTACCCGGGCGCAGCACCAACCGCGAGGGGACCGGAACGGCCCGGGGCTGGGGATTGTGCTCGGCCGAGAGCCGATTGCGTAAGAACGACCGGGCCCAAATCGAGCGGCTCGAGCTGGCGCCCTCTCGACGACCGGGGACGATTCGGGCTGCGGCAGCGGCGCGGGGGCCGGTTCCTCGCGGGCGATTGCGACGGCGACGGGAACATGCGTGGCCATGGCGGCTGCGATCCTGTCTCGCCCCTTGCGGGTCTGGGATCGGACATGGCCTCCCGGCACGGAAGCCGCGTCGCTCATTCGGATTTCAGCCTGCTCGGGTGCAAACAGAGGCAACAAGATGACAACCGCACCAGTGGCGACGATCCCGACCGCACCAGCCGCACCCATCACCGGGCGCAAGAAGATGACCGACACCGCGTCCAGCCCGGGCTGGAGCACGCGGCGCAGCTCGCGCGTTGCGTCGATGACGCTGCCCCGCACCGGCGAGAGCATTGCGCACAGACCCAAAGCCGTGCCCAGCAACGCCCGGCGCACCCCGCCAGCCGCTGCCCGGGCCGTTCTTGCGACGGGATGCACCGGCACCAGCGCCGCATACCGGAGCCCTTCCAAGACCCTGCCGGCCATCAGACCCACATCGCGGCCGGGCCGCAGGGTGACGACGGGTGTCACTGGCATAGCTAGCGCATCGCCAGTGTGCTGCTTGTGATGGGCAGGTGTGGTCTCCTCGGCAGAAGGGATGCTGACGAAAGGGTCAGCGACGCTGCCAATGTCAAGCCCATCGACATAGGCCCCTTGCGGGAGGTCCGCCGCAATCGACGGGTCGATCCGATCCGGAAGCGCCAGACCTGCATCGGGCAGGCTCGCGTCCTGCCCGCGCGGTGCGGCACGACCTCGAAACTGTCGCGCGACGGGCTCGACGGTGCCCGCAAGGGTCGCAGTGATGCGGGCAGCCAGCGCCATCGCTGCGGCTTCGTCCTTGCCGCCTTGGGCAAAGACCCTTTCGGTGGGGGCGTTTTTGGCGCTTCGAGCGGCGTTACGCGCTTCTTGCTGTTTGCGTTTTTCCAACTCGCGCAACACCGCCGGGGGGATCTCGGCCCGAATGCTGTCCGTGCGCGCCTGCGCCTGACCGAACACGCGCGCGGGCGGCGGGGGCGCCTCGTTCTCGATGGGAACCGTGATCGTCTCCTCGCCCTCTAGCGTCGGCACGACAAGAGCCACGGGATAGACACCGTGCTGTCGGGCAAATCCGATAACGTCATGGACCGTGGAATTGTCCACCCAAAGCTCGAAAGGACGATCCGGGGTGCCCGCAAGCACGATCAGCGAAAGGGATTCATCAGATCCCCGCTGCGCAACCGGCGGGATCGGCGCGTCAGGCGCGCTGGCCGGGCCATGCCCCTCGTTGCGCGTCACCAGATCGGGCGGCAGCACAAGAGCGACGCAGGCCGTCAGGGACGCCTTGCTGACCCGGGCAGAGAACAGCCGCATCCGGAACTCGAAGGCGGGATCTGCCAAACCGATGCGGTCTTGATACTGCGACAATGCCGGATCGACCGGCACGCAGGTCACATCATCAGACGTGAAATACAGTCTTGCCTGTATTTGCATGGCCTATACCACTTCCTCGACGAATTCACTCTGCAACCTAAACGATCGACCTATTGGGCCCCGGATGATCCGGGACTGTGGGCGCGGCGTCAAACCAGAAGGAACGGCAGGTACAAGATCAACGCGATGAGAAAGGGGAACCGGTTACGTTCCACCGTGAAAACGTCCTCGTCGAGAACGAATTCGACATCACCGGCATGTCCTGCGATTGCAGGCGCGACGCTGGTTCCGTGAGTGGTCTCTACCGAAATGGTATTCGTGAATTGCTCGTCCATTCCGATCGGAGTCCCGCAAGAGGCGAGGAACCATATTCCGATCAGAAGGGCAACTTTTGTTATTTTCATTGCTCGCCCCATTCTGCCACGATTTCTTGTCTCATGTTTTCTAGGCACATGTTGTAGACATTCGAGATGCTGTTTTGCATCAGCACGGAAAAGCTGACGTCCCTATTGGCCATCGCGCAGGGATCGTCGATTGCCACAAGCGATCCGCACCCGCTCAGGACAATGCAGACACCACCCAGCACCAGGGCGCGCTTCACGCTGGTCAGACCTTTTGCGCAATCACCCATCGCTGCGTGCTCTCCATGCATCTTGTTGCGCGCGGATGACACGCAAGGACCCGCGCTGCGAATCGATCTGCGCGCGCACATCGGCCTGCTGCGCGGGGGTCAGGCTGGCCTCTTGCAACAGCTCCTCGATCAGCACCGCCCGCATTTCCACGGCGCGGCGCACCGTGCCGATCTGCTCGCCCAGAGCCTCGCCCGTACCTTCCTCGACCGGGGCAAGGGTGGAGAATTCGGTGACGGCACGGCTGACCAGCGCTGCGTCTTCCGCACTGCGCGCGGCTGCCCCGCGAGAGGCGTCCAGAATGTTCTCGATGATCTCTTGCCGGTTAAGAAATTCCTCACGCTCTTCGAGCAGTTGTTCGGCGGCGCTCGTGGCATAGACGGACCCGGCGGCCGCGCCGACCGCCATTCCGAAAACAGCCCCGCGTTCCCCGTCGATCAGGGCCCCCAACACTAATCCGCGCAGGGCTCCCGAGAGGAAGCCTTGCAATTGCGCCTGCTGGAACACCTCCCGATAGATCGCGTCGCGCTCCGACAGCAATTCGGCCGCACCGGCTTCACGCATCGAGGAGGGGACCGAAGCCGCATCAACCGGTCCCGAGGTCGTGGAGGGCGTGCAAGCGGACAGGAAGCCGACGCAGAGGATGAGGGGGAGAGTTACCTTCATGACGTCCGATTTTCTAGCTTCATGTTTGCGCCAAACGGTAAAGGCCGCGTGAAACCACCAAAGCGCAACGGGAGATGGAATGGGCGGCACCGACACGCGCCACCGAAGCGCACGCCTTGTCGGTGCGCGTGTGGGCCGATGACAAAAAGCAAGGAGCAAAACACCCGGAGATCGCGACCGACAGGGTCACTGACCGCGGCGACACATGGGCTTTCGAGAGACGACAATCATCGGGGAACAGACCGCGGGCGATGGCTCTAGACCCCGACGCAATCCGGAGGCTGAGCGCTGCACGCAACCCGCCCCTTTTCCTATTCACTCCGCCCATCAACAACGATTCGACCCGGCTCAATTCTCGTTACTACATCGCACCAACACAGGCTCAGCACGGTCACAGCCAACCACGAACTTCGCGCGGCACCGCTGTGCATCGAGGTCAGACCATACTTGATTGGCTCTCGCAAGTGAATCGATGTTTTGCGCCTTGCCCATCCAATATCAAGATTTGTGGCGCATTTGGGCCACAGGCAACTAATTGTAGCGTCGGGCAAGGCGGCGCTGTCATCAGCCTGGCGCGTTGGGCAAGCGCGCGGGTTGAGACGTTTGCCCGCGCGCGCCAGTGGCTTCAGACGACCTTGACGGTCATGGAGCCCAGCCCTTCGACCTCCAGCACCATGATGTCGCCCGGCACGACCGCGTTCACGCCCGCAGGCGTGCCCGACAAGATCACGTCGCCCGGCTTCAGCTCGAAATATTCCGACAGGTAGGAGATCATTTCCGGCACCTTCCAGATCATCTGGTTCAGGTCCCCCTCCTGCCTGAGCGCGTCGTTGACGGTGAAGGTCATCTTGCCTTCGGACAGATGCCCGACCTCCTCGACGCGGTGGATCGGCCCGACCGGGGCGGAGCGCTCGAAGGCTTTCCCGATCTCCCACGGACGGCCCATCTTCTTGGCCTCGCCCTGCAGGTCGCGCCGCGTCATGTCGAGCGACAGCGCGTAGCCGAAGACATGGTCCAGAGCGCGCGCGACCGGGATATTCGTGCCGCCCGATTTCAGCATCACTGCCACTTCGGCCTCGTGATGCACGTCCGAGGTATGGGAGGGATAGGGAAACTCGCCCGAGGCATCGAGGTTGTCGGGGTTCTTCTGGAAGAAGAAGGGCGGTTCCTTGTCTGGGTCATGGCCCATCTCGACGGCATGGGCGGCGTAGTTGCGCCCGATGCAATAGACCCGCCGCACCGGAAACAGGCCGCCCCCCGCAACGGGGATGGTCACGGTTTCCGGGGCTGCGATCACCAGATCTGACATTCAGGTCTCCTAGGGTCTTGGTTTGCTTTTGGTTAGGTTCTGCCCCGATCAGGCGCCGTCGCCTGTATAGACAGGATCGGGTTGTTCGAAAAAGGACTGCAAGATGTGATAGACCATCATGTAGTTCTTCTGCTGCAAGGACGCATGCGAGATGCCTTGCATGACCGTGAACTGTTTGGCCGGGTGCGGCAGCGCCTTGTAGAAGGCCAACAGATCGTCGATCCCTGCGATCCCGTCAAACTCGCCGCGCATGACCAGCGTGGGCATGGTCAGGTTTTCGGGATTGGTCACCGGCAGGTTGGCGCACATGTCCAGATAGGTGCCCGTCGGCACGCTGTCGTCCAGCGCCACGATAGCCTCGGCGAAGGCTTCGACCACATTGGCGTCGGCGCAGCCGGGATGGTCGCGGTTGAAGATCGACCAGACGAAGTCGCGGTCGATGGGGCGGCGCTCGCCGGTCTGCCAGCGCGCAAGGTTCTTGGCGCGCTGTTCCAGCGTGGGGCTGCCCTCGCCCGTCCAGACCATCGCATCGAGCGCCAGTTTCGCCACCCGCTCGGGCTTGCGCTCGGCGAAGTTGGCGGCGCGCAGCGCGCCCGAGGAAATCCCGTAGACAAGGAACGATTTCACGCCGGTCGAGGCCATGATGTAATCGGTCGCCGCGATCAGGTCATCGCCGCCCGCCTTGATGTTGGCCGTGACCGACGGGTCCTTGTCGGAGCGGCCATAGCCCTCCATGTCGACGCACCAAGTGTCGAAACCCTGGCTCACGAACCAGTCCATCGCCGAGGAATAGGGCCGCCCATCCACGTGCAGGTCAAAGGTGGGGGGCGAGGCCATGGACGAGCCATGGACAAACAGAACCGTTCCCTTGGGCGTGCCGGTGGGCACCTTCTTTTGCCACAGGAACAGGGTCACATCGCCCTTCTTGGTCCAGTGTTCATAGCCTTCAAAACTTTGTTCGGGCATGACTGGGGTTACCATCGGTGGGGTCCTTTCGTGTCAGGGAGGGGACGGGCGTCAGATGCCCATCTTCTTGAGTTGGAATTCCGGGTAGCGCAGGCCCGAGGCGACGCCGGGCGGAAAGGCGTCCGACAGGCGCGCGATCTCGTCGGCCGACAGGGTAACATCGACGGCTGCGATGTTCTGCTCGAGCCAGCGGCGGCGCTTGGTGCCGGGGATCGGCACAAGACCGTCCCATTGCGCCAGAAGCCAGGCCAGCACCACCTGCCCCTTGGTCAGGGCCCGCGCGGTTGCGATATCCTCGATGGGTTCGAGAAGCCGCAGGTTTTCCTCGAAATTCCCCTCCTGAAAGCGGGGATGGGCGTGGCGTCGGTCGGTCGGGATCAAGTCGTCGCGGCTGGAGAACGCGCCGGTGAGGAAACCGCGACCCAGCGGGCTGTAGGGCACAAGGCCGATGGCCAACTCCTTGAGGGTGGGCAGGATTTCCGCCTCGGCGTCGCGGGTCCAGAGAGAATATTCCATCTGCACCGCCGACAGCGGATGGGTGGCGTGGGCGCGGCGGATGGTCTGCGGACCGGCCTCGCACAGGCCCAGATACCGGACCTTGCCCGCCTCGACCAAGCGCGCCATGGCGCCGACCGTATCCTCGATCGGCACATTGGGGTCGATGCGGTGGACGTAGTAGAGGTCGATCACATCGACGCCCAGCCGCCTTAGGCTCGCCTCGCAGGCTTGCGGCACATAGTCGGGATGACCGTTCGTGCCGCCGCGTTCGCCGTTGGGGCCACGGATGTTGCCGAATTTCGATGCCAGCGCGATGCCGTCGCGCCGGCCTTTGATCGCCCCCGCGATCAGCTCTTCGTTGCGGCCCGCGCCATAGGCATCGGACGTGTCGAACAGTGTCACCCCCATCTCGATGGCGCGATGGATGGTGGCCACGGATTCCACATCGTCCGGCAGCCCGTAATCCGACGTCATGCCCGAACAGCCCAATCCCACGCTCGAGACGGTCAGCCCCTGCGCGCCCAGCCTGCGCTGCGCCAGCGCTGCGCCGCTCACAGGTTCACCCGCTTCATCTGGCCCGCCGGATAGCGCGTGCCCGCCCCTGCCCCGTGGCGGAAATTCGCGTCCAGCGCGGCCAGCGTCGCGGCCGACGGCATGACGCCCGTCGCGGCCGCGTTTTCCTCAAGCCATGTGCGGCGCCGCGTGCCGGGTATCGGCATGATGCCGTCACCGCGCGACAAAATCCACGCGATGGCCAGTTGCGAAGGCGTACAATCCTCGCGCGCGGCAAGGTCCTTGAGGGTTGCCACCAGCGCCACGTTGCGCGCGAGGTTCTCGGGCGCAAAGCGCGGATGGTCGCGGCGGCGGTCATCCTCCTCCATGTCGTCGAGGGTGCCTATGGCGCCGGTCAAAGCCCACGCCCCAGCGGCGAATAGGCGACAAAGCCGATGCCAAGCTCGCGGCACAGCGGCAGATGCTCGGCCTCCACATCGCGGCACCAAAGCGAATACTCGGTCTGAAGCGCGGTGATCGGATGGGTCGCATGCGCCCGGCGGATCGTGTCGGGCGCGGCCTCCGACAGACCCAGATGCAGGATCTTGCCCTCGGCCTTCAGCTCGGCCATCGCGCCCACCGTATCCTCGATCGGCACGGTGGGATCGATGCGGTGGATATAGAACAGATCGATCCGGTCGGTGCCCAGCCGGGCCAGGCTGGCCTCGCAGGCGGCGCGGACATGGTCGGGGTGGCCGTTCACCTCGCGGCGGCCATCGGGGTAGCGGATATTGCCGAATTTCGTCGCAAGGATCGCCGCGTCGCGCCGCCCCTTCAAGGCGCGGCCGACCAGCGTTTCATTCTTGCCATCATTGTAGGCATCGGCGGTGTCGATCATGCTCACCCCCAGATCGAGGGCGCGCCGCACGGTGGCGATGGCCTCGTCGGGGTCTGGCTTGCCGTAGATCGGGGTCATGCTCATGCAGCCCAGACCGATGGCTCAGGCACGTCGAGAGATCCGAGTTTGCGCGTCATCATCTGGCATTTGCTCCATCGGTTGGTAAGAAAGCGGCACGATCGGCCGGGCAGGCCGGACCAGCAGGATCGGTCTCGATCCGCGCATTGAGGACGGCGTCGCCGGTACGCTGGTAATGGTCGGTCAGGGCTTGCACGGCCTCCTCTGCGCGGCGCGCAAGAACAAGGTCGCACAGCCGCCGGTGTTCGGTCTCGATCGACCGGACCGGGCCTTGGACCGTGCGGCTGAAATGGCGGTAGCGGTTATTCAACTCGTGCAGACGCTCACAGCTTTCCGCCAGCAGGCGTGACCCGCAAGCCGACAGAAGCGCCATGTGGAACCGCTTGTGCGCCACCTCCCATGCCGGGTTGGGGCGCGGGCCTGCGCCGTCCTTGATCTGGCGGGACAGCACGCTGAGCCGGTAGTGCGAGATCAGCACCGCCTCTTCCCAGTCGGACCCGCCTTGCGCGATGGACCGGCGTAGCGCCTCGCCTTCCAGCAAGCAGCGATTGAACAAGATATCGGCGAAATCATCGGTCGATATGCCGGACACGAAAAATCCGCGCCGGTCGATGCGGTCGACCAGCCCTTCGGATGTCAGACGGTTCAACGCCTCGCGGACCGGTGACGCGCCGCAGTCGTAGAGATCGCTCAGCATCTTCACCGTCAGTTTGGTTCCCGGCGTCAGGCGCGCGGTCAGGATGTCGCCGCGGATCTTTTCCACAAGGGAAATGCCCATCGATTGTGGCGCGTTCGGCATGGCCTTCCCCATGGTCGTGCCCCCGGCGGAATCCCGCCGGGGGCATTGAGACGTGTTCAGCTGTCGCGGATACGGTCGGCAAACTGCCGCGCAAGCTCGGTCGTATCGGCCACGATCTGCGCGCAGACCGTTTCATCACCGTATTCCACGCCATCGAAGGGATAGTTCACCGCCTCGTGCTGCGCGCGCAGTTCGGGGTTGTCAAAGGCGGCGCGGATCGAGCCGACCAGACGCTCGCGCACTTCGGGCATGGTTTCCCAGACCTCGGTATGCATCGCCCAACCCTGCGCCAGTTCCAATTCGGGGATTGACGTACCGAACACGTCGTTGACCAAGGGCGGGTTGCCCATCTGGACGTTGAACGCCTCCATCGAGCGGAAGGTGCCCAGCACGCGCACCTGTTCGCCAAGGCTGATAGCAACGCCGGCCGTCAGAACAGCCGCGTCGGTTTCACCCGTGATCGTCGCCATCGAGGTCGGGTTGCCGCCGCCATAGGGGATCATGTTGAAATCGGCCCCGGTCGCCTCGGCCAGCGACAGCATCCCGATGGTCCCGGGGTGGGGCAAGCGGCTGCAGGCGATGGTCACGGTGTTTTGTCGGCCCATCTCGACCAGTTGCTCGATGGATTGGATCGGGCTGTTGGCTCCGACATAGCACACGATGGGCGTGCCACCGGTCTTGGCGAAATGGATGATGTCGTCTGGCAGGTTGTAGTTGGTTTCCTGCGTGGCGTAGGTGATGATCTCGGGGTGCATGTTGCTGAAGAGCAGGTTGTAGCCGTCCTTGTCGCGGCGGCTGTTGTAGAGCTCGTAGCCCACCTGACCGCCTGCGCCGGGATGGAATTCGAACTCGAAATCCACGCCCAGATCGGTGCGCATCACGTTGGTGAAGGCGCGCGCGGTGGTTTCCGCCCCGCCGCCCTGCCCCGTGGCGATGACCACGTTGATGTTGCGGGTCGGGTATGTGCCTTGCGCCCGCAAGATCGCCGGGGTGAACAGGCTTGCTGCCCCGACTGCGGCACCGGTCCGCAGCAGGCCGCGGCGGCTGATGGTGTGAAGTTTGTTGGTCATGGTATCCTCCCTGATGTGATGACTTTGCATCCTTCCGCCCGGACCCCCTCAGCCCGGATGGAATTCGAGAATGTCGAGACCTTCGAGCCGGTCGAGCAGATAGACCAGCCCGCGATCATCGACGTAGACGTCATTGCTTTGCGGCACGGGGTGCCCGCCGGTGGGGGTGGGGATGAAATGGCCCACCTCGGTCGGATCGGACGGTTTCGACAGGTCGACGGCCCTGAGCCCGCCCGAGAACCACGCCGCGAAGACGGTAGTGTCATAAAGCGTCTCGGCATACTGGTGGCAGCCGAAGCGGCCGTTGCTTAGGCGGCATAGGGCGTGTCCAGTTCGCCGACATGGAAGGTCGCGGTATAGCGGATGTCCGACAGATCGGTGACGTCAAAGACCCACATATGCGCGGCCAGCTGCCCCTGTTTGTGGGCATGCTCCTCGTCGGCCGCGACCGCATAGCGCCGCCCGCCGATCAGGCCCGGCAGGGGTTTGATCGTATGGGTCGGGTGCTTGCTGGGCGGATGGTAGTCGAAGCTGGCGATGGTCTTCATCTTGCCGATGTCGGTCGCGTCGATCACGCTGAAGCCCGCATGCCAGCACGAGGCCCAAAGCTCGTTTCCGACGCGCTGGGTGTGGTGCAGACGGTTGGCGTAGCCCTTCCACGTCGGGCGGGCATTGTCGAAGTTTTCCTGCTGGGGCATCCACCAGCGGCCGACCTCGGTGGGGTTGGTCGGATCGCTGTATTCGTAGACCATCAAGATGTTGCCGACGAACCCCGGCATCTCGGTCGACATGTAGAGATAGTTTTCGTCGATGTCGAAGCGGTGCACGCCGAAGCCATGCGTCTTGTGGTGGCACAACAGGCGCGGGTTGGCGCGGTCCTTGATGTCGTAAATGCGGAACCCGCCATCGTGATAGCCGCGCGCCGCACTTTTGCGCAGCGTCGGGATGTCGGCCACCGTCACGGCAAGGAACGCGGCCAGCTCGGCATCGGTGGGGTCGCGCCCCTCATGGGCGCGCATATGCGCCTCGTATTCCAGCAAGCCTTCGCCCTTGCGGTGGAAATGGCGCGTGTTCTGCTCGTGGTTGACGATCATCAGATCGCCGCAGACGCGCACCTTGTGGCTGTGCGACCACAGATCATCGAGCATGACCTTTGCCACGATCTTGGGCGCACGCGGGTCGGACACGTCGATGATGGTGGTACCGTTCGGCGCATCCATGTGGCCGATGTAGCAATAGCCGTCTTCGACCCTGACCTGCCCGCCGCCCGGAATGTCGAGCCGCGCCAGCCGTGTGAAGTTCTTGGACAAGTTTGCGTCCATGTCAGGCCGCCTCCCCTTGGTTCTTGCGGGCCTGCCAGCTTTTGTAGACGGGCAGCAGCAAGGTGATGATCAAGAACACCCACAAGATGTTGCCGAGGTTCGAGCTGAACAGGATGCCGACATCGCCGCGCGAGATGCGCAGCGCGCGCATCAGGTATTGCTCCATCAAGGGCCCCAGGATGATGCCGATCAAGATGGCGGTGACGTGGTAGCCGGTCTTGCGCGCCAGATAGCCCAGCACCCCGAAGGCGATGGCCAGCCCCATGTCGAACATGTAGCCGCGCGGCACGAAGGCGCCCAGAAGCGTGAAGGCCAGGATCATCGGCACAAGGAAGAAGGCCGGCACCGTGGTCACGCGCGACATGTACATCGCCATCGGGAACATCAGCGGGATCATCAGCAGATAGGTGATGAAGGCGGCGGTAAAGATGCCGTAAGCCAGTTCCGGGCTGTCGATGAAAAGCCGCGGCCCCAGCGTGACGCCATGGTATTGCAAGACCACCATCATGATCGCCGCCGTGCTGCCGCCGGGCACACCAATGGCCATCAGGGGCACGAGCGTTCCGGATGTGACGCCGTTGTTCGCGGCTTCGGGGGCTGCCACGCCTTCGGGCACGCCGGTGCCGAACAGTTCCGGCGTCTTTGAGAATGTGCGCGCCTGCTGGTAGGCCACGAAGGACGCGATGGAGGCGCCCGCCCCGGGGATGATGCCGATTATGACACCGATGAGCGCGGTCCATGTCATCAAGAACCAGCTTCCGAGCGATTCCTTCACCAGCACCCAGACGTCCGACAGTTTGGAACTGACGACGACATCCATGTACTCGTCCTTGAGCACACGGCCCCGTTCGATCAGCACGAAAACCTCGGAAATCGCGAAAAGACCGATCAGCGCGGGCACCAGCGGGATGCCGTCGTAAAGTTCCAGCAGGCCAAAGGTGGCGCGCGGCTCGGAATAGATGAAATCGGTACCGATGGCCCCGATCAACAGGCCCAGCATGCCCGCCAGTAGGCCCTTGATCATGTCCGACGCCGCGATCACGGCGATCAGCGTCAGACCGAAGAGGATGATCACCACCATCTCGACCGAATGCAGGTAATTGCCGACCTGCGACAGCACCGGCAGCAGCGCCAACACGAACATCGTGCCGATCAGCCCGCCAAAGATCGAGGCGACGAAGCAATACACCAGCGCGCGCTGCGCCTCGCCCTTTTGTGCCATCGGGTAGCCGTCCAGCGTGGTCGCCGCCGCCCCGCCGGTGCCGGGGATATTGACCAAAATGGCAGGGATGCCGTTGCCCAGCTGCGAGGCGGAATAGAGCGCCATCATGAAGATCAGCGCGACCTCGACATCCACCGACAGCGTCAGCGGCAGCAAGATGATGATCGTGTTGGCCGCGCTGAACCCCGGGATCGCGCCCACCAGATTGCCCAGCAAGACCGCGGGGATCATGACCCACCAGTAGCTCAGCGAATAGACGAATAGCCCGGCGATTGTGGAAAACTGATCCATGTCAGATGAACAGCCCCTTGAGGGTTTGATCGATGATGTTGGTGGGAAAGCGGACCTGCACCAACACGAGGAAGACGAAGAAGGCCACCGTCGACATGCCCAGCGCCGTGAAGAACGCGGCCTTAAGGCGCTGCACGCCCCCGATCACGATCACGGTCGAAAACACGAAGGCGAAGATCGTCACAACAAAGCCCAGAACAGGCATCAGCAAGATGAAGGCTATGGACAAAGCCAGCACGCCCCAGCGCCGCGCCTCGGAGGTCGGGTCCGAAAAGAACCCCGCAAAGCCGAGGCTTTTCGCACGTGTCAGGATCTCGCGGGCGAAACGGATGACCAGCAAAACGCTGAGGATGCCGATGGCCGAGGCGACGTAGATGCCCACCACCTTGGCCTGAAACGGCAATTCCCAGACCGTCGACAGGTAGTAGATGGCGAAGGCGATCGTCCCGATGGGGATGATCAGTTCCGGGAGGATTCCGGGGCGCTTGTCCATGATGTCACCCTATCCTTGCCGACACGCGGCCGACCTGTTCGACCTCGACCACGATCTCGTCGCCCGGGCGCATCCAAACCGGCGGCGTGCGGGCATAACCCACGCCCGAGGGCGTGCCGGTGGCGATCAGGTCGCCCGGGCGCAGCGTCATGAAATCGCTGATGATCGCGATGGCGCGGGCGACGGGAAAGATCATGATGTCGGTGTTGGCGTCCTGCATCACCTGACCGTTGAGGATCGAGCGGACCTGCAGGCCGGTGGCACCCGGCGGCAGCTCGTCGGGCGTGACGATCTCGTCGCCGACGATGCCGGTTCCGTCGACATTCTTGCCCGGTGTCCACTGCGCGCCCTTTTGCTGATAGTCGCGCACCGAGATGTCGTTGAAGACCCCGTAGCCGAACACATGGTCCAGCGCCTGATCCTCGGGGATGTGACGGCCGCCCTTGCCGATCACGACCAGCAATTCGGCCTCGTAATCCAGCTTGTCGCTGATGCCACCCGAAGAGACCGTGGCCCCGGCAGCCGCCAGCGAGGTGTCGACACGGAAGAAGATGCCGGGATAGGCTGGCGGCTCGCGCCCGCCCTCGCGGGCATGTTCGGCGTAGTTCAGGCCGATGCAGATGATCCGCGCGTCCGCCACGACGGGCATGGCGGGTTCGACCGCGCCTTCGACCACGGCACCGGGCGTGATCGCGCCCTTTGCCGCGTCTCGCGCGAGCTGCTCAAAACCCTGTGAGGAAGCGGGAAATGGCCCGATGTCGCGCAGCATTCCGCTGTCGCGCAGGCCCAGCCGTGTGGCTCCATTCTGACGATACGCCGCAAGCCTCATCGATTCCCCCGCTAAATTTCGTATTTTTATAAAATTATCGACAAAACTGGCGATCCGTCAAATCAATTTCTGGAATGATGCGGCGAAAATGGGCGGATCGGCGGGATTTCCGCCTGAAAACGGGACATTAGAAAAACCCCATGATGCCGCGCACCAGAAAGAACGCCCCGACCACCATCAGGATGCGGCTGGTATAGCTGCGAAAGGCGGCGTTGCTCATCCGCTCCAGCAGCGGGCGTGCCAGTGATGTGCCCGCAATCGCCATGAGGATCGCCGCACCGATCACCACCGGATCGCTGCTGATCGCGCTGGCGCCGCCGACCAGCAGCCCGAAATAGACCAGCTTGGCGATATGGGTGATCAGCTGGCAGGCCGATTTCGTCGCCACCACGGCGCGCCGGTCCAGCGTCGTGCGCACGAAGAAAACGTCGAACATCGGGCCGGACACGCCCGACAAAAGCTGGAACCCGGTGCACAGGAACCCGCACAGCTCGGCCCCGAAGGGACGGTCGGCCTGCGGCACCATCCGTTCGGGCAAGATCAGGCCCAGATAGGCCATCACCCCGAGCATCAGGAAAATCACCCGCTCGTCGGGCACGATCATCAGCCCAGTGAACAGCGCGCCCGCCAGCACCAGCCCCAGCACATAGCGCGCCAGCACACCCCACAAGATGTAGCGCCGCCACAGAACCCCGCGCCAGCCGTTGGCGACGATCATCGTGACCCCGTGCAGCACCATCGCATCCGCGACCGGCACCAAAAACAGCAGCGCGCCCATCAGCAGCACGCCGCCCGCCATGCCGAACAGCCCGGCCAGAAAGGTGGTCGCCAGAACCGTGACGGCAAACAGCGCAAGGATGCCGCCGCTCATCGCGCCACCCCGCCTGTCGGCGGAGTGCCCCGCCCTGCCCGGCCGCACCCCGCATCCGTCATCACCCCACCGGGTTCTCGAGCACGCCAAGCCCGGTGATCGAGACCCGCATCATGTCGCCCGGCCCCAGATAGCGCGGCGGCTTGAACCCGATGCCGACTCCAACCGGCGTGCCGGTGGCGATGATGTCGCCCGGCAGCAGCGTCATAGTGGCCGACATCGTCTCGATCAGGGTCGGAATGTCAAAGATCAGGTCCGCCACCTGCGCCTGCTGCCGCACCTCGCCGTTGATCTCGGTCACCAGTTCGAGCGCGGTCACATCGCCCACCTCATCCGCCGTGGCGATCCACGGACCCATCGGGCAAAACGTGTCGATCCCCTTGCCGATCACCCACTGGTTGTGGCGCTTTTGCAATTCGCGCGACGTGACGTCGTTCACGATGACATAGCCGAACACATGGTCAAAGGCGTCTGCCGCCTTGACCCCGAAACAGCGGCTGCCGATCACCACACCCAACTCGCCCTCGTAATCGACGCTCTGCGTCGGATCGAGCGAGGCGCGCACCACGTCACCCGGCCCGCACACGCTGGTCGTAGGCTTGGTGAAGACCACGGGATGGGACGGAACCGCCTCTTTCGCAGAAGAATCGAACCCGCTGGAGTGGAATTCGGCCGCGTGCGCATGGTAATTCTTGCCGATGCAAAGATGTCGCGGCAAGGTTCGGGAATGGGTGGCAAAAGACAGAACCTGCGACAGCGGCACCCGCCGCAAAGCCCCGTTCCGCCAGCGCGACAGCGCCTCGGGCCCGGCGGCGATCAAGGCCAGCACGGCCCCCGCGCGGCCTCCCCCTCGACACAGACGACGGCATCTCTGCCGTCCAGAAACCCGGCCGCGGGCCCGTCTGCAGTTACGAAACTGATGATCTTCAACGTCGACATCTCCGTAAATTATCGATAATGTATGAAACCAAATATGAAACAGCCTGTCAAATGCAAGCGCATCGACCCCAAGAGCAGGAGAGCGGCGTGACCAGAACCGAGATTGATCCCGCCGAGGGCGAAACCCTGGCCCAGGCCGCCTACCGCGCCTTGCGCCATGACATCATCACCGGCCTGCGCCCGCCGGGCGAACGGCTGCGCATCGCCATGCTGACAACGCTTTACGGTGTCGGACCCACACCCCTGCGCGAGGCGTTGCAGAAACTGGGGCAGGATGGGCTGGTGATGGCCGAGGATAACCGCGGCTTTGCGGTGGCGGGCCTCGACCCGGTCGAATTCGACGACCTAAACACCGCGCGCACCGCGATCGAGACCGAGGCCACCCGCCTGTCGATCGCACGCGGCGATGATGCATGGGAGGCGCGCGTCGTCGCCGCCAGCTACATCATGCAAAAGGAGGATGCCGCGCTGGCCGCCGCCGCGGGGCCGGTCACGGACCGCTGGGAAAGCGCCAATGCCGCCTTCACAGCGCCATCGTCTCGGCCTGCGGGTCTCGCTGGCTGCTCCGGGTGCGCACGCAGCTGCATGACCTGTGCGAACGCTACCGCCGCGCCTCGGTCTACCAAAAGATCGGCACCCGCGATCTGGGCGCGGAACATGCCGCCATCGCAAAGGCGGTGCTGGCGCGCGACGCCGATGGCGCTTGCGACCTGATCACCCACCATTTCGCCCAAACCGCCGCCGCGCTGTCGGACCTGTCGGGCGGGGCACAGGCCCCACCCCGGCCCACGCCGCCGCCCGCCGCTCCGCCGCGCCTTGAAGGACAGAACATGACCCGCCTGACGCTTGCCACATGGGACCATGACCGCGCCTTGCCGATCCATGACGGCACCGTGACCATCCCCGGCATCGAGATCGACGCGACCGTCCTGCCGACCAGCAAGCTGTTCCCCATCGCCGCACAGGAGGCGCGGTTCGACGTCACCGAGATGTCGCTCTCCACCTATGTCTTGCAAAAATCCCTTGGCACGACGCCTTACACCGCCATCCCGGTTTTTCTGTCGCGCGCCTTCCGTCACAACGGGTTTTTCGCGCGCACAGACTCGGGCATCGAGACGCCCGCCGATCTGACGGGCCGCGTTGTGGGTGTGCCCGAATACCAGATGACCGCAGGCCTGTGGATGCGCGGCATCTTGCAAGACGACTATGGCGTCGAGCTGTCCACGATCCGCTGGCGCACCGGCGCGCTGGATGAAGGCGTGCGGCATGAACGCCTTGCCCTCGCCCTGCCGCCGGGGATGGAGGTCATCCCGATCACGGCGGGCGAGACCTTGCAGGATCTGCTGCTCGACGGCCGCATCGACGGGCTGCTGGCGCCCAAGCCACCAAACGCCTTCCTTGCGGGTGACGACCGCATCCGCCGCCTCGTGCCCGACCCCGAAGCGGCCGAGGCCGCCTATTTCCGCCGTACCGGATTTTTCCCGATCATGCATGTCGTGGCCATGCGCCAAAGCCTGATCGAGACCCAACCGGGGCTGGCGCGCGCGCTCTATGACGGGTTCACGGCGGCCAAGGCCATCGCCGTCGCGCGGTTGCGCGACATCTGGCTGGGATCGGCCAACCGCATGACCCTGCCGTGGATGGGCGCCTCGATGGAGCGGACAATCGCCGCGATGGGCGACGATTACTGGTCCTACGGCTTTGCCGCCAACCACGCCGAACTGGCCGCCATCTGCCGCTATTCCACCGAACAGCACCTGGCGGCGCGGCCTGTCAGCCCCGAAGAGCTGTTCCATCCATCCGTGCACGACACCTGAGCCAAACGCCAGACCCAGAGGGAGGGACCGTTCCATGGCCATCAAGAGCATCCTCGTCGCCTATTCAGGCGATGCCACAAGTTCGGGGGGCCTGCGCCTCGCCGTGCAGATGGCGCGCAAGTACGGCGCGCATCTGACCGGCGTGGTCTCGCACGGGCCCGCTTTCCTCGAACGCGAATACAGCCGCGTGCTGTCCGACGATCTGCTCAAGATCATCCGCAGCCGCGACATCGCCGCCGTGGCCGAGATCCGCGCAGGCTTCGAGGCCGTTGTGGCCGCCAATGGTCCGGGGATCGAGGCGAGTTTCCTCGACCTACAGATGCGGCGCGGCTTTTCCATCGCAGAACAGGCGCGCAGCCACGACATCCTCGTGATGGGCCGCCGCGCCACAGAACCGGGCCGCGAGCATTTCGGCGAGGCGCCAGAGGATGTGGCGATCAACAGCGGCCGCCCGGTGATCTTGGTGCAGCACGGCTATGACCGTGACGCAATCCACGAGCATGCCGTGGTCGCCTGGGACGGCAGCCGCGCCGCCGCGCGCGCCCTTGGCGATGCGATGCACATCCTTGAAACCAAGGAAAGCGTGACCGTGCTCAGCGTGGGCGAGATCAACCGCAGCCTGCCACAGCCCCAAGACGTGGTGTCCCTGCTGCAGCGCCACGGCATCCGCGCCGATCACGTCGCCCGGACCGCAGACCGTGGCGGCGTCTCGCGCACGATCCTGTCCGCCTGCACCGAGATGGGGGCCGGTCTGCTGGTGATGGGGGCCTATGGCCACAGCCGCACGATGGAGGATCTGTTCGGCGGCGTCACCCGCGACGTGATGAAGGATGCGCCGCTGCCGGTTCTTCTCTCGCACTAGGCAGCAAGCAGCCCTCCAGCGCGGCCTCGATCCGGGGCCGTGCGTCTTGGGCGACCTTACGACCTGCGTCGATGGCGATCTCGGCCTCGAAAAAGGCCATGGTGGAAAAATCCGACAGGTCGATGTCGATCATGACGTCGGGCGGGTCGGCGGCGGCGCGGGTGCGGCGCAGGTATTCGGTCAACATGTCGATCGAGGCCGCCACCACGTCACCGCCCTGTGGGCGCGGGATATCGTCCACCGCCTCGGGCTTCAGTACGCCGGGCAAGCTGGCGGCCAACCGTGTCCAAAGACTGGCCGCCGCGGGTTCGGGCACCCAGACCCGGCCCGAGGGCTTGGCGTTGGGGTTGACCGCGACGATCACATCCGCCCCCTTGGCGCGCGCCACGGAAATCGGCACCGGGTTGGTCAGCCCGCCATCCACCAACCATCGCCCACCCAGATGCTGCGGCGCGAACAGACCCGGGATCGACAAAGAGGCCCGCACGGCGGGCAAAGCGGCCCCTCGTCCAACCAGACCTCGCGGCCCGTCTCCAGATTGGTGGCGACCGCCGTGAAGGCACAGCAAGCGACCCGATCTCGCAGTCCAGCCCCCATTCTCCCAGCACGGACGCGATCTCGCGCCCCGCCACCAACCCACCCGAAGACAGCCGCAGATCGACCAGCCCCAGAAATCGCGCCTGCGTCAGATCACGCGCCCAGGTCTCCAGATCGGCGCGCACGCCGCCCGCCTCGGCCGCGCCCACCAGCGCGCCCATCGAACAGCCCGCGATGATGTCGGGTTTCAGGCCCATCTCGTCCAGCACCGACAGCACGCCCAGATGCGCCCATCCCCGCGCGCCGCCTGACCCCAGCGCGAGGCCCAGTTTCGGTGACCTGCTCATGCCCCTCTCTCCGCCCCTGCCTTCATCTTTCCCCAAATATGCAAAACCCGGCACGCGCCGGGCCAGCCGTAGGGATAGGATCGCTCGCTATTCGGCGGCAACCTTGCGCGCCTTCAGCATCGGCCCGAGATAACGCCCGGTGTGCGACCGCTCCACCTCTGCCACCTCCTCGGGGGTGCCTGTCGCCACGATCTCACCACCGCCATCACCACCCTCGGGGCCGATGTCGATGATCCAGTCGGCGGTCTTGATCACATCCAGATTGTGCTCGATCACGATCATCGAATTGCCCTGCTCCACCAGCTCGTGCAGCACCTCGAGCAGTTTCTTCACATCCTCGAAATGCAGTCCCGTGGTGGGTTCGTCCAGAATGTAGAGCGTCCGTCCCGTTGACCGTTTCGCCAGCTCCTTGGACAGCTTCACCCGCTGCGCCTCGCCCCCCGACAGCGTCGTCGCCTGCTGGCCCACCTTGACGTAGCCCAGACCCACGCGCACGAGCGCATCCATCTTCTCGCGGATCGACGGCACCGCCTTGAAGAACTCCTGCGCATCCTCGACCGTCATGTCGAGCACGTCGGCGATGGATTTGCCCTTGAACTGCACCTCCAGCGTTTCGCGGTTGTAGCGCTTGCCCTTGCAGGTCTCGCAGGTGACGTAAACGTCGGGCAGGAAATGCATCTCGATTTTGATGACGCCGTCGCCCTGACAGGCCTCGCAGCGGCCGCCCTTGACGTTGAAGGAGAACCGACCCGGCTTGTAGCCGCGCGCCTTGGCCTCGGGGAGCCCTGCAAACCAGTCGCGGATCGGCGTGAAGGCCCCGGTATAGGTCGCAGGGTTGCTGCGCGGCGTGCGCCCGATGGGGCGCTGGTCGATGTCGATCACCTTGTCGAGATGCTCCAGCCCCTTGATCGTCTCGCAAGGGGCGGGCGTCTGGCGTGCGCCGTTGAGCTTCATCGAGGCCGTCTTGAACAGCGTCTCGATGGTCAGCGTGGATTTGCCGCCGCCCGACACGCCGGTGACACAGACGAACTTGCCCAGCGGAAACTCGGCCGTCACGTCCTTGAGGTTGTTGCCCGTGGCCTTGACCACCACCAGCTTCTTCTTGTTGCCTTTGCGCCGCTCGGTCGGCACCGCGATTTCGCGCGCGCCCGACAGGTATTGCCCGGTGAGCGAGGCCGGGTCGGCGATGATCTGCGCGGGCGTTCCATGGGCCACGATCCGCCCGCCATGCACGCCCGCGCCCGGGCCGATGTCAAAGACGTAATCGGCCTCGCGGATCGCTTCCTCGTCATGCTCCACCACGATCACGGTGTTGCCCTGATCGCGGAGGTTCTTGAGCGTGCCGAGAAGCCGATCGTTGTCGCGCTGGTGCAAACCAATGCTGGGCTCGTCGAGGACATAGAGCACACCCGTGAGACCGCTTCCGATCTGACTGGCAAGCCGGATGCGCTGGCTTTCACCGCCCGACAAAGTGCCCGCGTTGCGCGCCAGCGTCAGGTAGTCGAGGCCCACGTTGTTCAAGAACCCCAGCCGCTCGCGGATTTCCTTGAGAATGGCGCGCGCGATCTCGTTTTTCTGCGCGCTCAGGTTGCCCGGCACGGTTTCGCACCAGGCCAACGCCTCGCGGATGCTCATCTGCACCACCTGCCCCGCATGCAGGCGATCCTCAGGCGCACCGTTCGCGGGGCCGATCTTGACCGCTAGCGCCTCGGGCCGCAGGCGGTAGCCGCCACAGGCGCCACAGGGGCGATTGTTCTGGTATTGCTCGAACTCGTCGCGGATCCAGGCGCTGTCCGTCTCGCGGTAGCGGCGTTCCATGTTGGGGATGACTCCCTCGAAGGTCCGCTTGACCTGATAGACGCGCCCGCCCTCGTCATAGCGGAACTGGATTTCCTCCTCGCCCGATCCGCGCAGGAAGACATCCTGGATGCCCTCGGGAATGTCTTTCCACGGCGTCTTGGGGTCGAAATTGTAATGCCGCGCGATGGCATGGATGGTCTGTGTGAAATAGGGCGACTTGCCCTTGCGCCACGGCGCGATGGCCCCTTTCTCCAGGCTCAGGGCCGCGTCGGGCACCATCAGGCGTTCGTCGAAAAACAGCTCCATCCCCAGCCCGTCACAAGTGGGGCAAGCCCCGAAGGGCGCGTTGAAGGAAAACAGTCGTGGCTCGATCTCGGGAATGGTGAAGCCAGAGACCGGACAGGCGAAGTTTTCCGAGAAGGTGATGCGCTCGGGCTCGCCCTCGGACGGCGCGGTTTCCAGAATGGCGATCCCATCCGCCAGATCCAGCGCGGTGCGGAAACTGTCGGCCAGCCGCGTCTCCAGCCCCTCGCGGACCACGATCCGGTCGACCACCACGTCGATGTCATGGCGGAACTTCTTGTCCAGCGTCGGCGGCTCGTCCAGTTCGTAGAAGGCGCCGTTCACCTTGACCCTCTGGAAACCCTGCTTGCGCAGATCCATGAATTCCTTGCGATATTCCCCTTTGCGGTCGCGCACGATGGGCGCCAGCAGATAGGCGCGCGTCCCCTCCTCCAGCGCCATGACACGGTCGACCATGTCCTGCACCTGCTGCGCCTCGATGGGCTGGCCGGTGGCGGGGCTGTAGGGCGTGCCCGCACGGGCGTAGAGCAGGCGCAGATAGTCGTAGATTTCCGTCACTGTTCCGACGGTAGAGCGCGGGTTCTTGCTGGTAGTCTTTTGCTCGATGGAAATCGCGGGGCTCAGGCCAGAGATATGGTCCACATCGGGCTTGCCCATCATGTCGAGGAACTGGCGCGCATAGGCCGACAGGCTCTCGACATAGCGGCGCTGGCCCTCGGCATAGACAGTGTCGAAGGCAAGGCTTGATTTGCCCGAACCCGACAAGCCGGTGATCACCACCAGCTGGTCGCGCGGGATGTCGAGGTCGATGTTCTTGAGGTTATGCTCGCGCGCACCGCGCACCTCGATATGCTTCTGCTCGGGCATGGACCGACCCCTTTTGACCGTCCGGCAAGACATAGGCCGCAGACCGGCACCCGCCAATAGCAAAATCGGAACAGCTAGCGAACATTCACTCGCCGCAAAGCGACGACAGCCCGCGGTAGAGATCGGTGATGCCGGAGGCGAGGTCCAACCGGGCCCCCGCGAGATGGCTGTAGTAGAAGACCGGAGCACCGCGAAGGGCGCGGACCAGCGCGGGGTCCGTCGTCACCCACCAATCGCCCGCGCGCGCAAAGTCGATTGCCGGGCGCGGATGGGGCTCGTCGCGGACGGTGAAGGACACCGGGAAGACATCGGCGCCATCACCGGGATAAGCCTGCGCCGAGAAGGCAAGCCGACCGCCGCACCCGATGTGCAGGCTGAACTCGGGGCTCTCGTCGGGCCGCTGCACCAGCATCGGCCCAAGACCCGGCGCGTTCACCTGCCGCCAGGGCTGATCGTCCACGCCGCTGAAATCCCGCGCGAAAGCCGGGTCGACCGGCTCGGGCGGCGTCGCGGGGGCGCAGCCGAGCGCCGGGATCAGCGCGCGCGGCTCCGCCATTTCGATCGCGGTCTCGATCCCGAAGGCAGGGATCGCGACCGACAGGCTTGCGGCCCCGGCAAGTGCGTGGTCGATCTCGAACCCGGGTTGGATCAGCACCATCGCCCGCGCATCCACCTCCGCCGACACCTACACCACCACCCCGCCCGCGTGCAACGTCGCGGGGGCCCGAAGAACCCGGTAGCCCGCGACCGGCCCGATCGAGACCGAAAGCGGCCCGCCCGGAAAGCGGGAAAACTCGGTCACGGCCCCGCCCTCGATCAAACGCACCACGCGGGCTTCAGTGCCCGCAGTCGGTCACCTCCACCGCTGCGTGCCAGCCCACGGGCGGCAGCAGCAGCGGCGTACCCGCATCCGCGGGGACAGCAGATCGCGGCCAGCGCGGGTCCCGTGATGCCCGCCGCCTAGGCGCGGTCAATCACACAGCCGCAGGCCTGTGGGAATTGCGGCGTCGCTGCCGCGCAGCGCGCCAGATCGGTTTGCGCGACCACGATCTGCGGGAACAGCGCAAGACACAAGTAAAGCCAAATCCAACTGCGGTCCGGCATCAATCCGCCGTCCGTTGCTTGATCCATGTCTTGACCCTTGGACGTGACCCCGGACAGTGACACGTCCATGACCGGCCATCGGCCTATCCTCGGGCGGCGGCGCGATAGGCGAGGGCTGTGGCAGCCGCCCCGAAAACCCCCGCACCGATGGCCATGGGAAGGCTTGCGCCGACCCCAGCGCCGCCAGCGCGGGGGTTCCCGCAAAGGTGCCGATATTGCCTAGTTGCGCTAAGGCACCATTGGCCAGCGCCCGGTCGGCAACCTCCCCGTTCAGCGCGGGCACGGCGGCAAAGCCCCCGCCCGCGACCACACCCGAAACCAGCATCGCCAGAACCGATAGCGGTGCGGCCAGCCCCGGCAGCGCCATCGCCACGGCAAAGACGACCGCCATCGCCATGAACCCGCCCGCAACCAGCGCGCCGGGCGCAATCCATCGCGCCAACGCACCCGCCATCAGCGACCCCGCGATCCCCACAACCGGCAAGACCGGGGCAAGCCACGCGGCCTCCAACGCCACTGGCAGGTAGGTGACAAGCGCCAGAAAGGCGAAAGCATAGATGCCATGGCCCAGCGCCGGGGCGAACAGGCGCGGCGTGGTATAGATCACCACGTGAACAGCAGGTCTGGGAAAGGGGCGGCGCGCGGCCGCGACCCCGCGTGGCAACATCCACCAAAGCAAGAGCCCGATCAACGCAGCCAGTCCGGCGTGCCAGCCGTAAACGCCGCCCGCGTCCTCGCCCACCACCAACGCCGCCAGCGCAAACCCCACGCCGAAGAAGGTCGCCCAAAGCCCCATCACCAGCCCCCGGTCGCGCGGGGCTGACAGCGCCGCCATCAGAGTCGGGATTGCCACCACCAGCACCAGATGGCCCGCCCCTTCTATCACGCGCAGCCCCATCAGCACCGGAAAGGCCGGCAAAAGCGCCTGCCCCGCCCCGGCCAAGGCCGAGACCACCAGCGCAATCAAGATCGCCTTGCGCGGCCCGATGCTGGCCGTCAGCCCGCCTGCCATCACCCCGAACAAGATCCCCATGACCGCGACGCCCGAGACGGCGAAGGCCACCGGCCAGCCGGGGTAGGCCAGCGCCAGCGGCCCAAGGGTCAGCGAGACCTTGGCAAATTGCCCCGCCGCGATCAGACCGGCGGCATAGAGCGCCGCGATCAGCGCCCAAGGCGTGCGGTCGGGAAGGTGGGGCACGGGGACGGTCATCGCGCCTGCTTGGACGGGTACGCGGGCACGGTCAAGCGGGTGGGCGGTACGCTTGACCGCGCCGGTGCAGGGTGCGGGCCATAGGCACACTCTCATCGGTTAACCATGGCCCACGGTGCAAATTGCCATGCCGTCACGCTTTTCTGGATACCGGCAGGCGTTGCGTCTGGACATGCCTACCCGTTCTCTAGACCGCTGATCGTGCAGCTGGACATTCGCGACTGACAAAGAAAACCCTTCCAATCAGGCAAGCCTTCAGTATTTTTTCCGTCTTGCGTGGCACTACCGGAACCGGGTTCGCAATCACCTCGGAGGTGAACTCCACATCGACGGTGAAGAACGATTGTAGTGGCAACCCGGACGGGTTCACAGACATCGACCAGTCGCTCTCCTGAAGTTTTGCGGGCAAGGTAACCCTCTTGGGGTTATCGGACGCGCGAAATCCGGTGAACCTCTTTTCCGGCAACGGCGCCTACGACATGCTGTCCGATGGCGGCATTGCGCATGGTAACATCGGCTTCACCACCGACGGCGGCCCCTATGCCAATTGTTTCGCCCCCGGCACGGCCATCGCCACGCCCGCAGGCGAGGCCCCTATCGAGACCTTGGGCAACGACCTGCCCTATAGCGATCTGACCACCGTCACCTCAGATCACGGCATGATCCTCGACGGGCTCGTAATCAACGCGGGCGCACTTGTGAACAGCACCAGCATCGCGCTTGTCCCGCCGGTCGAGCTGCCCGACCGCGTGACCTATGTCCATGTCAAGACCGCCGCTCACGACGTGATCCTTGCCCATGGCGCGGCGGCAAAGACCTTTGTCGATTTTGCCGGGCGCGCTGCTTTAGACAATGTCGCGAACTATCTCGTGGTCTGCGGCCATGCGCGCCGCTGGTCCGAGATGGCGCGCCCGCACATCACCGCGCCACGCCAGCTTGCCCCCGGCGATCCGCGCGCGACTTGGAATCGCTGACGGGACCAAGCCGCGCACCGGGGCCGCCTGACGGAACCGGCGCGATCCGCTGCGCTGCGCAAGCATCGCACCGCTGGACTGCAGGGGACGCCAACCTGCGGGAATCCCGCCCTTTGGAAAACGCGTGCCCTGCTATAGGGTTAGGAGCGACTCCCTGCTGATCAGGGCTTGGACTCAGGATATTCAACCGATGCGCGCTCTTCTTCTCGCTCTTGCGACCCTTCTCATCCTCCCCTTCGCAGCACTCGCGCAGCAGGCGGACCGGCCCAACACGATCCTTGTGCTTGACGCGTCGGGGTCGATGTGGGGGCAGATCGACGGGATCAACAAGATCGTCATCGCGCGCAATGTCATCGCCGAATTGCTGGCCGACCTGCCCGAGGAAACCTCGCTTGGCCTGACGGTCTATGGCCACCGCGAACGCGGGTCCTGCACCGATATCGAGACCATCGTGGCCCCCGCGCCCTTCACGCGCGACCGCATCCTCGAGGCCGTGAACACGATCAACCCGCGCGGGCGCACGCCGATGACCGACTCGGTCTTGGCCGCCGCGCAATCGCTGCGCTTCACCGAAGAGGCGGCGACCGTCATCCTCGTCTCGGACGGGATCGAGAACTGCAACCCCGACCCCTGCGCCATGGCGCGCGAACTTGAGGCCGCTGGCATCAACTTCACCGCCCATGTCATCGGCTTCGACGTCGCCGCCGAACCCGAGGCGCGCGCGCAGATGCAGTGTATCGCGGAAAACACCGGCGGCCTGTTCCCGACCGCCGACAACGCCGCCGAGCTGTCGAGCGCGCTGCAACAGGTGGTGCAGGCACCGGTGGCGGAAACCGTCACGTTGCAAGCCGTCGTCGTACCCGGCAATACCGCGCCGACCCGCCCTGTGACCTGGACGCTGCTGTCGCAAGACGGCACCATCCTGTCCGACGGCACCCCCGGCCCCGCGATCAGTGTGCAGCTTGTGCCCGGTGCCTATGTCGCGCGCGCCACCCGGTTGGAGCCCGCCGGCCCCGCCGCCTACCAGACCGCCTTCAGCGTCGTCGAGGGCATGGCCGCGCCGGTTCTGGTGCCGATGCCGCAGATCATCGACACGGTCGCCGTGACCTTCACCGCCCGCGTCATGCCCGACATGACCGTGCCCGCCTCCCCCCTGCGCTGGACGCTCTTCGACGCAAGCGGCGCGACCCTGCTGGGCCCGGTCGATGCACCCGGCGGCAACGTGCAGCTTTTGCCCGGCGACTACCGCCTGAGCGTTGAACGCTTGAGCCAAGGCACCACGCATGAGGCCCGTTTCACCGTGCAGGCCATGACCCCGCAAGAGGTCATCATCCCCCTGCCCGCGCTGATGGTCGATGTCACTTTTTCGGCCCGGCTGGATGCGGCCGACGGCGCGCTGATCACTGACCCGGTGATCTGGGAGGTGACGCCGCTGGACGAGGGCACGACCGTCGAGGTTGCGAACCCCACCACTGTCGCACTGGGGCGCGGCGCCTACCGCGTCACCGGCTATTGGACTGCGCAGGAAATCGAACAAAGCGCCGATTTCGTCATCGTCGACCAGCCGCGCGAGATCGTTCTGGTGTTCGAGGCGCCCCTGCCGCGTGCCAGCGTCACCGCCCCCGCCACCGCCGTCGCTGGATCGACCATCGAGGTCGGCTGGACCGGCCCGGACGAGGAGAATGACTTCATCGCCGTACGCGCGCCCGACAGCGAGGGCTACCACCGCTTTGTCAACACGATCCGCACCGACCGGGGCAACCCCGTCCGCCTCGTGATGCCAAGCGTGCCTGGCAGCTATCTGATCGAATACATCCGCAACGACGAGCGCATCGCGCTGGCCGCCGTCCCGATCGAGGTCACAGCGGCGCAAGCCAGCCTCACCGCGCCTGCAACGGCAACCGCAGGTGCCACCATCGAGGTCGGCTGGACCGGGCCGGACTATGACAACGACTTCATCTCGGTCCGCGCCCCCGACAGCGAGGGCTACCATCGCTTCGTCAACACGATCCGCACCGACCGCGGCAACCCCGCGCGGCTGCAGATGCCTACAGAACCCGGTACCTATGTGATCGAGTATATCGAAGCGCAGGATCGCACGCCCTTGGCCGCCGTGATGATCGAGATCTCCGCCGTCTCGGCCAGCCTGACCGCGCCCGTCGCCGCCCCCGCAGGCGCCACGATCGAGGTAGGCTGGACCGGCCCCAATTACGAGAACGACTTCATCTCGGTCCGCGCACCCGACAGCGAGGGCTTCCACCGCTTCGTCAACACGATAAGGACCGACCGGGGCAATCCCGCGCGGCTGGAAATGCCCTCGGTCCCCGGCACCTATGTCATCGAATACATCGAGGCGCAGGACCGCTCGCCGCTGGCCGCCGTCACGATCGAGATCAGCGCGGTTTCCGCCAGTATCACCGCACCCGCTACCGCCAGCATCGGCAGCACCATCGAGATCGGCTGGACCGGCCCCGATTACGAGGGCGATTTCATCGCCATCCGCGAACCCGATAGCGAAGGCTTCCACCGGTTCGAGGACACGGTGCGCACCAACCGGGGCAATCCGGTGCGGCTAGAAATGCCCGGCGTGGCTGGCACCTACCTGATCGAATACATCGAAGGGCAGGACCGCACGCCACTGGCCGTGGCCGAGATCACCATCACGCAGGTCGAGGCCAGCCTGACCGCCCCCGCCAACGCCATGGCCGGCGCCACCATCGAGATCGGCTGGACCGGACCGGGCACCGAGGGCGATTACATCGGCATCGGGCGCGTCGGTGCGCAAGATGGCGCGCGCTGGGAAAACTACGCCTGGACGCGTGATGGAAACCCCGCCCGACTGGCCATGCCCGCCCAGCCCGGTGACTACATCATCACCTATTTCCTGAGCCAGGACACCACGCCGCTTGCCTCTGTCCCGATCAGCGTCTCGCCGGTTGCCGCCAGCCTGACCGCACCTGCCAGTGCTGCCGCCGGATCGACCATCGAGGTTGGCTGGACCGGCCCGAACTACCCGCAGGATTTCATCGGGATCGAGTCGGGTCGGGGCGACCGATGGCGCCCAGTGGGAAAGCTACAGCTACACCGAGGCGGGCAAACCGCTGCAACTGACCCTGCCGCAGGCGCCGGGCCAATACGTGATCCGCTACTTCCTGAACCAAGGCTACACGCCCATCGCCGAGGTGCCGATCACCTTGCAATGAGCGCCGAAAAGAAACGCGAAAGGGCGGCCCGCCGGGGCCGCCCTTTTTCCTGCGCAAGCAAAACCGTCAGAGGTGGATAACCCGCCCATAGGCGTCGAGCACGCTTTCGTGCATCATCTCCGACAGGGTCGGATGCGGGAAGACCGTCTCCATCAGATCGTCCTCGGTTGTTTCCAGCTTCTGGCCGATCACATAGCCCTGGATCAGTTCGGTCACTTCCGCCCCGATCATATGCGCGCCCAAAAGCTCGCCGGTCTTGGCGTCGAACACGGTCTTGATCATCCCCTCGGGCTCGCCCAGTGCGATGGCCTTGCCGTTGCCGATGAAGGGGAAGCGGCCGACCTTGACCTGATAGCCCCGTTCCTTGGCCTTGGCCTCCGTCAGACCCACCGATGCCACCTGCGGATGGCAATAGGTGCAGCCAGCGATCTGTTCCGGCTTCACGGGATGCGGATGCCCGCCCGCGATCAACTCGGCCACCATGACGCCCTCATGGCTTGCCTTGTGCGCAAGCCACGGGCGCGCCCGTGGTGTCGCCGATGACGTAGAGCCCCTCGACGCCCGAGCGGCAATAGTCGTCCGTCACCACAAAACTGCGGTCGATCTTGGCACCCAAGGCTTCAAGCCCCAGACCCTCGGTATTGGCCACGATCCCCACGGCGGAGATTACCGTGTCGAAGTCATGCGTCTCGACCTTGCCGCCGACCTCGATATGGGCGGTCACCTTGTCGGCGCCACGGTCGAGCTTTTTCACCATGGCCTTGGCCATGATCTTCATGCCCTGCTTCTTGAAGCTCTTCTCGGCAAAGGCCGAAATCTCGGCGTCTTCCACCGGCAAGATGCGGTCCAGAACCTCCACCACGGTCGTGTCCGCGCCCAGCGTGTTGTAGAAACTGGCGAATTCGATCCCGATGGCGCCCGACCCGATGACGAGCAGTTTCTTCGGCATATGCGGCGGCACAAGGGCGTGCTTGTAGGTCCAGACGCGCTTGCCATCCGCCTCCAGCCCCGGCAATTCGCGGGCCCGCGCGCCGGTGGCCAGGATGATGTTCTTGGCCGTCAGCACCTGCGCGCCCTTGTCGGTCTTGACCTCAACCTTGCCCTTGGCAGGCAGGGTCGCCGCCCCCATGAACACCGTCACCTTGTTCTTCTTCATCAGGTGGCCGACGCCGGAATTCAGTTGCTTGGCCACCCCGCGCGAGCGTTTCACGACGGCATCCAGATCATAGGAGATGTTGTCGGCCGAAAGCCCGAATTCCTTGGCCCGGTGCATCAGGTGGAACACCTCGGAGGAGCGCAGCATCGCCTTGGTCGGAATGCAGCCCCAGTTGAGGCATATCCCCCCCATATGCTCGCGTTCCACGATGGCGACCTTGAGGCCCAGCTGGCTCGCGCGGATGGCGGCGACATAGCCGCCCGGGCCCGCGCCGATCACGATGACGTCGAATGTTGTCTGCCACGGGTCACTCCCTTCCGGAAATTCATTTGTTCAACGTTAAACAAATTCCGGCGCTGCGGGCAATCGCCGTCAGGTCGCAGGCGGGGTTGCGCAGAAAGCAAGGCTCGGCCTTGGGAAGGGCCGGTTTTGCCGCAGCAAAACCGCCCGAAAGACCCGGGTTTTTCGGCGCGGAAAACGCGCGTTTTCCGCATCTTTCAGGCGGCAGGCTGCAAGTCCCGCAAGATGCCCGCGTAACCGCCGCCCGAAAGGAACTCCTCTTCTTGCGGCGTGGACACCGGGCCAGCGCCGCGTTGCGATAGGGGAACCGCCCGTAGCGGCGGATCACCTCGCGATGCGCGCGGGCGTGGAGCAGATTGTCGCCCTCCTCCATCCGCGCCTTGAAGAGCCGCACACTGCGGTCTTGATGGGTCAATTGCTCGGAATGCATGAGGGAAGATAAAAGAACTGCCGCAGCGGAGGTTGGATCCGCATGTCCCAACCGTTCGACAGCGCCAGATGCGACGCCAGCAGCGCACGGTCATCGGTGGCAAAGGCCATGGCGCTGCCGCGGAACATGTTGCGCGGAAACTGGTCGAGCAAGATGATCAGCGCCAGCGCCGTGCGCGGCCCCACGGCCCAGCGGTCGCACTCGCCCGCCGCCGCCGTGTCCCACAAGGCACCGAACCGGTCACGGATCGTGCGGTCGAAACTGTCGTCTTGCTTGTACCACATCTCGGGGCCGGCCTCTTCCCAGAAGGTCAGCACCTCGCCTGCGCGGTTCGCCATCGGTTTGACCATCGCCTCACACCCCTTTGTCTGCCGCCCGCGGGTCAGCCTGTCCTGCCGGTCGTCCCATCTGCTGCGTCATGTGCCTCGGCCATGCCTTCGGCCGCCTCCACATACAACTCCTGCGCGGCCGCAACCGCAACAGGGGATGCGGCACCCGGCAACAGGTTGGCATAGGGCACGGCGTCGTAAACGCCCTCCTCGGCATAGGCCGACACGCGCTGCGTCATCCGCCAGATCCCGTAAAGCACGGTGACGAACAAGATCGTGGCCAAGACCAGCCAAAACGCGCCGGGCCCGAACCGCCCCATCGCGAGACCGATCACAGGCGGCCCAGCCACGGCCCCCAGACCGTTCACGAACAGCAGCCCACCCGAGGCCGCGGGCATGTCTTCGGGTGCAAGGTAGTCGTTGGTATAGGCGATGAGCAGCGCGTGTGGCTTGGCTGCCAAGCCCCCGACAAGACACCCACCGCCAGCAAGACGGGGTAGATTTCGCCAAAGAACAAGCCGACAAGGCACACAAGCCCCGACAGCCCCGCGCAGACCACGATCAGCGTGCGCCGGTCCATCCGGTCCGACAGCCAGCCGATGGGATATTGCAAGATGATGCCGCCGATGAAGATCGACGAGACGAAGGCCGACAATTCGCCAAGGCTCAGCCCCATCTCGGTCGCATAAACCGCCGTCATGCCGTATTGCCCGGCAAAGACGGCCCCCAGCAATGCCATGCCGACGACCCCGAAAGGCGAGGCCCGGTAAAGCGCGCCAAGGCTCATCGTGCGCGTGGCGCCAAAGGCCGGCGCAGGCTGCACCGACAGCAAGATCGGCGCGAAACTGATCGACACGAGGATCGAGGGGATCACGAACAAGAGCCACCCCGTCGGATCGCCTGCCGACAAGATGCCCTGTGCGGCCACCAGCCCTACCATCTGAACCAGCACATAGGCCGACAGGGCCTGACCCCGCGTGGTGTTGGTCGAGGCATCGTTGAGCCAGCTTTCCGCCGAGACATAAACGCCCGAGATGCTGAAACCGAGGATTACCCGCAGCACCATCCACGCATAGGGATCGGCGAGCAGCGGATAGGATATCAGCGTGGCCGAGATCAGCGAGCCCAAGGCCGCAAAGACCCGCACATGCCCCACCTTGGCGATGAACACCGGCGCAAAGCGCGAGCCGCCAAGGAACCCAAGGAAATAGCACGAGGCGATCAGCGAGATCTGAAAGGTCGAAAACCCCTCGATCGCGCCGCGCACACCCATCATGGAGCTTTGCAGACCATTGCCGATCTGCAGCAAGAACATGCCGAGCAATAGCGCCCATGAGCTGCGAAGAACGTGGATCATGTCAGGTGGCCTTTCCCTGGCTGGTCCGCGAATGGTGGGGGCGGGGGAACCCCCGGTCTGTCACAGGTGCGACGGTATAAGCAAGGACGCGTCACCGTAGGAGAAGAAGCGATACCTCTCCGCGATGGCATGGGCGTAAACTTGCCGGACGCGGTCCTCGCCCATCAGAGCCGATACCAGCATCATCAGCGTCGATTTCGGCAGGTGAAAATTGGTCATCAATCCATCCGTCACACGGAACCTGTAGCCGGGATAGATGAAGATGTCGGTATCGCCCTCGAAGGGGTGGAGTGTGCCGTCGGCGCCCGCCGCCGTCTCGATCAGGCGCAGCGCGGTGGTGCCCACGGGGATGATCCGCCCGCCCGCCGCCCGTGTCGCGTTGATCTCGGCGGCCGCCTGTTCGCGCACCTCGCCCCATTCGGCGTGCATCTTGTGGGTGGTCACATCCTCGACCGTGACGGGCAGAAAGGTGCCCGCACCGACATGCAGAGTGACGAAGGAAAAGGCGATCCCCGCCTGCGTCAGCGCCGCGATCAGCGCCTCGTCGAAATGCAAGCTGGCCGTGGGGGCGGCAACAGCGCCCGCGCGCTTGGCCCAGATCGTCTGGTAATCCTCGCGGTCGCGCTCATCAGGCGCGCGTTTGCCCGCGATATAGGGCGGCAGGGGCATGGCCCCGGCGTCATTGAGCGCCGCGTCGAAATCGCTTCCCGAAAGGTTGAAGCGCAGGCGCAAACCTTCATCTAATTTCTGAACTTCGGCGGATAGATCTTTGGAAAAAAATACAGTTTCTCCAATTCTCAACTTGCGGAGCGGCTTGGCCAGTGCCGACCATGTGCCATCGGCCTGCGGTTCCATCAGCGTGACCTCGATCTTCGCGCTGACCATCCCTTGCGCGCTATCCCTCGTGCGGGTGCCGGTCAGCCGCGCCGGGATCACGCGGGTGTCGTTGAGCACCAGCCGGTCGCCCGGCCGCAAGACCCCCGGCAGATCGAAGACATGCCGGTCAACGGTCGCGCCCCCTTCGGCATGCAGCAGACGCGCCGAGGAGCGTGGCCGCACGGGCCGCGTGGCGATCAGCCCTTCGGGCAGGTCGAAATCGAAATCTTCAAGTTTCATTCAATTGCCAGTCAGCTCGGGCGGCGGGCGGCGAAAGATCTCGCGGAACACGCCGGGCGTCAGAATCGACAAGGGGTTCACGAAGACCTGCGGGTTATCGGCCCGCCCCGTCAACCGGTAGGAAAAGCCGAAAAGCCCCTCGCGCCGCGGGGCAAACAGCGCACCGACCAACCCGTTGACGATATAGAGCGGTGAGACCACGCCCTGCATGTCCAGTTCGCGCGTGCCCAGAGTGTAGGTGCCGTCAAGCGACAGGCCGAGAGCCGGGCCGACCGCCGTGCCCTGTTGCAAGATTACCCCTGCTTAGGCGTCAGGCGGAACCGCGCATCAACATCGCCAAGGTTGATCCCCTCGCCGCCCAATTGCTCCAGCAGCCCCACCACCGAGATCAGGTTCAACAACTCCGCCATCACCGGCGCGTCGCGCAGGCGCGGGTTCTGGATTTCGAGCGTGCCGTCATAGGTGCCCGCGGCCCCTGTGGCCTGCAAGATCAGCTCCATCGCGCCGCCATGGGCGGTTTGGAACACCCCCGCCGCGCGCAACACCGCCCCGCCATCCTCTGCGCGAACACGGACCGCCGGGCCGTTGGACGTGGACACGAGTGTGCCCGTCACCGGCGCCTCACCGTTCACCCGGCCGCGGAATTGGCCCGACAGTCCGCCGTCGCTGGTCATCTCGGCACTGAGCGCGGTCAGCGCGATCCCTCGCTGATCTGCAGCCGGTCGAGCGTCGCGCTGATCGGGCCGCCCGCAAGGCCGCCCCCACCTGACCCGCCCTGCGGCGCGCCGCGCAGATCCAGCGTGCCGCCAGTGATCTCGATCGCGGGCATGCGGGCGCCCGCACGCCCGATCAAAGCGCCCGTGACATCGAGCCAGCCGTCAAGCCGGAACCGGTCGGCGGTCAGCCGATCCAGCCGCCGCCGGGCGCAAGGCTGACACGGCCCTCCAGGTCGAGCCCGCCCCCTTGCAGCGCCAGCCGCGTCACGGCAGGATCGGACCCAAGCAAGATCTCGGCCTCGAGCCGCCCTGTCTGCCCTGCTGTCAAGACCCAGCCCAGAGGCGGCAGCGCCAACCGCGCGCCCGCAAGATCCGAGGTCACCCGCAACTGCGGCGGAGCGCCGTCGGGCAGGCTGACCACGACATCGGCAGGCGTCTCGCCTGACAGCATCCATTCGGGCAGGGTCACTCCCAGCGCAGCAAGACGGTCACGCGTCAGGCCCGCGCGCGCCTCGAGCAGGCTGGCGGGCGTGGCGTCGGGGCCGAGAGGGCGTGTCCATTGTCCTGTCAGCGGCACGCCATCAAAAAGAGCCGCCCCCACGATGCGCAACATCGAGGGGTCCACCTCAACCTGCAACCGCTCGGCGGTCAGGCTGCGCCCGGGCACGAGCGTGTCCGAGAAAAACCGCCGATCTCGCCCGCAAAGGCGTAGTCGACCCCGCCGATGTCGTCTTGCAGCATCAGCCGCGTGGTGATGCGCCCCTCGGCGTTCAGGCCGCCGGTGCCGATCTGGGCAGGGTTATTGCCCCGCCCGCGAACAGACGGACCGGCGGGTGCGTCAGCAGCGTCAGCACATCTGTCAAGTCGCCCGCCAGCGCGAGGTCGATCACCGCCTCGGGGGCGCGCTGCCTTGTATCGGCGATAACAAACTGCGAGCGGTCGAACGCCACCGCCGCCCCGCCAGGTGCGATCATCTGCCCCTCGTCCATCCGCAAGATCAGACGCGGGCCCGACAACGACAGATAGCCCGCCCCACCCTCAACCGGCGGCATGTCTGGCAAAACGCGCAGATGCACGCCGTCGAAATCGAAGCTGAGGTCATGGACGGGGGCCGCGCCGGGCCGGGCCCGCACCGCAAGATCGACGCCCGACAGCTGCCCCTCGGTCAGACGTTCGGCGATCCAGCCCCGTGTCTCGGGCAGCATGGGGGGGGGCCAATAGGCCAGCGCCTCGCGCGCGCCTACCTCGGGGACATGCGCATCGAGGGCTATCTCGAGACCCTCTTGGTTGGCCGCGATCCGGCCGCGGGCGTGCAACTCCAGCCCCGCGTCATGGATCACCGCCTGACCGATCTCGATCACCACCTCGGGCGACAATGTCAGCCGCAGGTCGGCCATCGCCCCGTCCAGTTCCAGCGGCGCGGGATAAAGATCGGTGCGCGCAACGATGATGTCGGTCATCCGGAACTGCGCCATGTAGCGCGTGCCATCGGGCGACACATCCGCATGGCCCTCTGCATCGAGCGACAGATCGGGCGCGCGCAGCGCCACGCTGTCAAAGGCGATCCGTCCGGTGCTTGCGTCATAGCGCATCGCGGCGGTCAGACTGTCAAAGCGAAGCGGCACCGTGGCGCCGTCCAGCGTCACCTGCCCGGCACCGATGTCAAGCGTGGCGCGCAGATCGCCAACCGATCCATCATCGTTCAGCGCGCCGCCCATAAAGCCCGAGATGGGCGCGCGCATGAGGTCGACCCAGGCCAGCACGGGTCCGACTGTCGCCACATCACGCGCCGCGAGATTGGTGAAGGCAAAGCCGATGTTGCTGGCCCCCGTCGCCGCCGCGCGGCTGAGCGCGATGTCGATGGTCGAATCCCGGCTGCCCGACAGCGCGCCGCCCAGCGTGACGGTCAGAACTCCGTTCTTGCGTTCCAGCCGCATCCGCGCGTCGCTGACCCGCATCACCTGCCCTGTCATCGCATCGGCCATGGCCAGCGACAGCCCGCTGGCCGTCACCTCGCCCAGTTCGGCAAAGGCGGGGGCGGCAAACATCGTATCCAGCCGCGCCAGCGTCTCGGGCAGGGTCTGACTGCCGGTTTCGCCGCCCGCGGTCAGGGCAAGATCGATCTGCCCCTCCGCGTCGCGGTTGAGCCCCAGGCCGGCATTGGCCAGATCGACGCTGAGCGGCCTGATCTCGCCCCGCGCCAGCGCGCGGGCCGACAGCGTCACGGAGACCTCGGGAAAGGCGGCGCGCAAGGTGCCGTCGGGCTCGGTCAGCCGCACATCAAACAGTTGCACGTCAAAACGCGCGGACCCTTCGGGGCGGCTCACGGCAAGCCTTTCGAGCGTGACGCCATTGGTGGTCATGGCCTCATCCAGCGCGGCCTCGACCCGGATCGTGACGGCGGCGGGCAAATTCAGCGGTCCGGCGCCCAGCCGAATCCACAGCGCGCCCACTCGCCGCCAGCGGCAGGGCAAGCAGGGCCAGCGCCGCCAGCGCAAGCGCCAGCCTCAGCCGCCGCCTGCGTCGGGGCGGGCCGTCCGCGCCCGCGCCGCCTGTGTTGTCCGTCGCCGCCATGACGCGCCTGTCCGCCCTTTGGTCTTGCCGCCTCAGGTCTTTATCTTCGCCGCAAACCGGCTAGCTTGCAAATTGGCTGGCGCGCTTGCGCCGAAATGATTTTCCGATGCCCCAACGCGAGGTTCCCATGACACAGATCGGCAGCACCGCCCCAGACTTCACCCTGCCCCGCGATGGCGGCGGCGATATAACCCTGTCCGCCATGCGTCCCAAGCTCGTCGTTGTGTATTTCTACCCCAAGGACGACACGCCGGGCTGTACCAAGGAAGCGATCGCCTTTTCGGGTCTGGCCGCCGAGTTCGAGGCCGCGGGCGCGGTCGTGGTGGGCGTGTCCAAGGACAGCGCAGCCAAGCATGACAAGTTCATCGCCAAGCACGGTTTGGGGGTGATCCTCGCCTCGGACGAGGCCAGCGATGTCTGCGAGCGCTATGGCGTCTGGGTCGAGAAATCCATGTACGGCAAATCCTACCTCGGGATCGAACGCTCGACATTTCTGATCGACGGGGCGGGCGTGATCCGCGCCGTCTGGCCCAAGGTCAAGGTGCCCGGCCATGCCGAAGAGGTTCTGGCCGCCGTCAAGGCGCTTTAGGCCAAGCCGCCTGCCCGCGTTTCGCTTGACGGCGGGGCGCGGGCCGCGCATGCCCCGCGCATGACCGACATGATCCCCCTTGCACAGATGGCCGAGGCCGTGCTGACCACGGCCGATGCGCGTGAAAAAACCGCGCTGTCGCGCCGGTTCGCCGCCCTTTGGCAAGCCGCGCGCGCGGCAGGCGAGCGCCCCGAGATCGGCACGGCCAGCCCGCCCGATCGTCCCGCCCGGCCCGACGCGCCCGCGCTGCTTGACCCGCGCGACGTGCCGCGCCGCCGCCCCGGCACGCCCGAGGACGCGCGGCCATCTTGCACGCGGTCGCCCATATCGAGCTGAACGCCGTCGACCTGCATTGGGACATCATCGCGCGCTTCACCGCCACGCCGATGCCCATCGGCTATTACGATGACTGGGTCCGCGCCGCCGATGAGGAATCCAAGCATTTCAACCTGATCGCCGATTGCCTTGAGGCGATGGGCAGCCATTACGGCGCCCTTTCCGCCCATGCCGGCATGTGGCGCGCGGCCGAGGACACGGCCCATGACCTTATGGGACGGCTGGCAGTCGTGCCCATGGTGCTGGAGGCGCGCGGGCTGGATGTGACGCCGGGCATGATCGAGATCTTTCGGCGCGCAGGAAAAGACCGCGCCGCCCAGCAGGCCGTCGCCGCGATGCAGGTGATCTATGCCGAGGAGGTGCACCACGTCGCTTACGGGTCGAAATGGTTCCATTTCCTGTGCGGCCGCCACGAGATGGACCCCAAGGACGCCTTTCACGATCTGGTCCGGCGCTATTTCCACGGTGCGCTCAAACCGCCCTTCAATGAGGAAAAGCGCGCCGAGGCAGGCCTTCCGCCCGATTTCTACTGGCCGCTGTCAGAGTGATTGCTGGCCTTGAGTCGCCGCCATCGGCGGATTCTCGCCGGAATAGGCGGATTTTCGGTGCCACATCATCCCTTTGACGATAGAATGTTGAGACGTAAGACGGTCCCTTGTATCCCCGTGGGAACCGTTTCCGGTGCGGGACAACCCGGCTCGGTTAAAAAAACGAGGGGAAGATGGGGCAAGAAACGTGACAGCACGGCTGATCGGTCGCCTGAATGCGACGCTTGAACGACGGTTTCCCGAACAACGTCTGTTTCTGAAATCGGACGAGGGGACGCGGTTCATCCGTCTTCGGCCGGTGACACAGGCGGCGATCGTGACGGGCTTTGGCCTTGTCGTCGCTTGGACGGTGATCATCACCTCGGTCATGCTGATCGACATGGTCTCGGCGGGCAATTCCCGCGACCAGGCGCAGCGCGAACAGATCATGTTCCAGACCCGTCTCAACGCGCTTTCCGACCAAGTGGAGCTTCGCACGAACGAGGCGGTGCTGGCGCAAGAACGCTTTGCCAGCGCCATGAACCAGGTCGCCGCGATGCAGGTGCGCCTGCTCGACAGCGAGGAGCGCCGCCGCGAACTGGAAACCGCCGTCGATGTCATTCAGGCGACCCTCCGGCGCACCATCGGCGAACGTGACACCGCGCGGGGCGAGGTGGCAACGCTGCGCAGCGAGTTGAGCGCCGACACCGGCACGATACAGACCGCCGCCGCGCGCGAGGCCGAGCTGACCCGCGCGGTCGACCGGCTGGCCGCAGCCCTTGAGGCGACCGCCGACCAGCGCGACGGCTCTGCCACGCTTGTGGCCGAAGCCGCCGCCGAGATCGACCGGATGCGCTATGAGGCGGCGCTCGCCGAAGAACGGCAAGAGCGCGTGTTCCGCCAGCTCGAGGAAGCTGTCGCCATGTCGATGGAACCGCTCGACCGGATGCTGTCGGCCTCGGGCGTGTCGACCGACCGGCTGATCGGGCAGGTCCGCGCCACATATTCCGGTCAGGGCGGGCCCTTGATGCCCATCGCCGTCTCGACCATGGGCGAGGAACCCGATGCCCTGTCGCTGCGCGCCAATGAGCTGCTCGCAGATTTGGACGTCATGAACCTGCACCGCATCGCCGCCGAGCGGCTGCCCTTCACCGTCCCGGTCCGCGGCACCTATCGCAACACCTCGGGCTTCGGATATCGCAGCGACCCGTTCAACGGCGGTCGGCGGCTTCATGCCGGTGTCGATTTCGCCGGCGCGCGCGGCACCCATATCGTCGCGGGCGGCGACGGCAGGGTGATTTTTGCTGGCTTAAGCAAAGCGGTTATGGCCTGATGGTCGAGATCGACCACGGTTTTGGAATCACCACCCGCTACGCCCACATGACCCGACTTCACGTCTCCGAGGGCGAAAGGGTCTCGCGCGGGGAACACATCGGTGATATGGGCTGCACTGGGCGGTGCACAGGGACCCACCTTCACTACGAGGTGCGGCGCAACGGCGACCCGGTGAACCCGATGACCTTCATCACGGCAGGACGCGATGTTTTCTAAATCAAAGATCAACGAACCCGGGCCGAAGTCCTCCGGTGCCGAAAATGGCACCGCCGCGACCTCCTCCGATCCGAAATCCAGCCCCAAGCCGGGAGCAGACATGTCGACCACCCCTACCTCGTCTCCGAAAACCAAGCCCAATCCGTCGATCCTCAGCTCGGATCTGACGATCACGGGCAACCTGCGCACCACCGGTGACATCCAGGTCGAGGGCACGGTTCAGGGCGACATCCGCGCCCACCTCCTGACGGTCGGCGAAACCGCCAACATCGAGGGCGAGATCGTGGCCGACGACATCGTCGTCACGGGCCGCGTTGTCGGCAAGGTCCGCGGCCTCAAGGTCCGTCTGACCTCGACTGCCCGCGTCGAGGGCGACATCATCCACAAGACCATCGCCATCGAGAGCGGGGCGCATTTCGAAGGCTCCGTCCAGCGCGCCGAAGATCCGCTGTCGACCGGGGGGCAATCCTCGGGCGGCATGGCGCCCCGCGCGCCCATCTCGCCTGCCCCTGCCGTGCCCCGCCCGGCAGCTGCTTACTCCGCACCGATGTCCGAAGCCAAGAGCTCCTGACCGTCCAGACCGATCCGAACTGAAAAAGCCGGGCCCTGCGCCCGGCTTTTTCATGCGCCTCTCTGGACCTCGTCAATCCTGCGACTGCAGGGCCCGACGGTAGATATGCCATGTCGCATGCCCCAGCACCGGCAGCACGACGAACAGGCCCAACAACCCCGGCAGCATGCCCAGAAACGTCAGCCCGGCGATGGTGACACCCCAGGCCAGCATGACCCCGGGATTGCGCCGCACCACCGCAATGGAGGTCAGCATCGCAGTGACGAAATCCAGCTCCTTGTCCAGCAGCAGCGGCAGTGACACCGCCGTCAGGCTGAAAAGCACGAAGGCAAAAGCCGCCCCGAACCCCGTGCCCACCACCAGCATAACCAGCCCCTCAGGTTCAAGCAGGTAGGCATAAGAGCTTGTCACATTGGTCAGCGCCGATGGCCCGAGGAACAGCGCAAAGAGCATATGGGCGAAGAAGGACCAGAACAGGAAATAGACGATGATGATCCAGGCCATCGACGGCAATTGCCGCATCCGCTGGCGCCAGATCACCCCGAAGATGTCGTTGCGCCGCCATTCCCTTTGCCCCGCCTCCAACCGCCGCGATACCTCGTAAAGGCCGACGGCAAGGAACGGCCCCAAAAGCGGAAAGCCCAGCGTGATGGGGATCGCCCACCAGATCTGGTCGGTGACGAAGAAAAAGACATAGAGCAACCAGCCACCGACCACATAGACATGGGAAAAGAACAGCCCCATCATCGGCTTGGCGCGGTAGTCGCGCAAGCCCGCGCTCAGCGCATGGACGATGTCCTCCATCGCCATCTCGCGCACAACGGGCACCTTGCTGGCCGCAAGGGGTGCCTCGCCCCCTTCGGCCTCGACCTCGATCGCCTCGCGCATTTCCCGTCTCCTCCTGCGGGCCCGGCACGTCTCCCGCGCCAAGCCTAGCCGAGGCACCGCCCCCGCGCCAAGCGCCTTCACGCGGACCTAGATCGCGCCCGGCGGAAGGCGCATGCCCGGCCAATCCGTCGCAGCATGATAGGCCCGCCCGAGCGCAAGGATCGCCGCATCGCCCCCCCGCGCGCCGATCAGCTGCACGCCCGCAGGAAGTCCGCCCGCGCCGAACCCGGCAGGCAGGGCCAGCGCGGGCAAGCCGCCAAGACTTGCGGGGACCACCACCTCCATCCAGCGGTGATAGGTGTCCATGACCGTGCCGCCGATCGCCTCGGGCCAGCGCGCCTCCACGGCGAAGGGCCAGACCTGCGTCGAGGGCAGAACGACCGCGTCGTAGCGCGAAAACATCTCCCGCGCGGCCGTGAGCCAGGCCAGACGCGTTTCGGCGGCCCATTCCACCTCTGCGACCTTGAGGGCGAAGCCGTGGCTTACCTCCCATTTCGCCTGTGGCGGCAACAGCGCCTGATGCGCCTCCTCGCGCCAGTAAGGGCCAAGGTTCATCGCCACCGCGAACTGGCGCAGCGTCACCCAAGCCTCCCACAAGGCGCTCGCGGGAAAGGGCGGCGCGATAGGCTCCACCGCCCAGCCAAGGCTTTCCATCACGCTCAGCGCCGCCTCGGATTGCGCCAGGATACCCTCGTCCATTGCATAGGCCCCGCCCCAGTCGCCCAACCAGCCGATCCGGGGCGCGCGGGCCACCTTGCCCGATCCCGGCTGGTGCTGACCGTCCGACAACGTCGCCAGCAGCGCCTCCAGATCGTCGATGTCGCGTGCCATCGGCCCGTCGGTCGACAGACGGTGCTGCACGACCCCATCGCGCGCCTCGCCCGGCACTATGGCCCGCCGTCGGACGAAACCCGTAGACATTGTTCCAGGCGGCCGGGTTGCGCAGCGACCCCATCATGTCCGAGCCATCGGCCACCGGCAGCATCCTCAGCGCCAGCGCCACCGCCGCCCCGCCCGAGGACCCGCCCGCGCTCTTGCTCAGATCATAGGGGTTGCGCGTCGCGCCAAAGACCGGGTTGACCGTATGCGAGCCAAGTCCAAAGGCCGGCACATTGGTCTTGCCGATCACGATGGCACCCGCCGCCCTCAGCCGTCGCGCCAGACCGTCATCGGCCGTGGGCACATGATCTTTCAGGATGGCCGTGCCCCGCGTGGATCGCACGCCCTTGACGTCGACCAGATCCTTGATGGCGACAGGCACACCATGCAGCCAGCCCTCGGGCGGCATCGCTTCGGCCAGCCGCGCCTCGCCCATGAGCGCCTCGCGGTCGCGCAAACTGACGATGGCGTTGACCGGACCATTGACCGCCTCGATCCGGCCCAGAACCTCGCGCATCACCTCGACAGGCGAGAGCTCGCGCCGCGCGATGCGCCCGCCCAGTTCCCGCGCCCCCAGCCGCCACAGATCGGTCATCAAGCCGCCCCCCCACCCGCTTCTCTGTTTCAAAATATCCCCGCCGGAGGCTCCCACAGCCAAGGCAGGCGCAACACTGGATCAGAAAACCAGCGCCCTAACCGCGCCTCATCCCTCGGCGCGGGCGTCCGCGCGACTCTTGCCCGAGACATCCATCGCCAGCACGCTCGCCATCAGCCCGTCCAGATCGCCGTCCAGAACACCGCCCGTATCCGACGTCTCGAAGCCGGTGCGCAGGTCCTTTACCATCTGGTAGGGCTGCAGGACGTAGGACCGGATCTGGTTGCCCCAGCCCGCATCGCCCTTGTTCTCATGGGCCTCGTTGATCGCCGCGTTCCTGCGGTCCAATTCCATCTGGTAGAGCTTCGATTTCAGCGCCTTCATGGCGATATCGCGGTTCTGGTGCTGCGATTTCTCGGAACTGGTCACCACGATCCCCGAGGGCATGTGGGTGATCCGCACGGCCGAATCCGTCGTGTTGACGTGCTGGCCGCCCGCGCCCGAGGACCGGTAGGTGTCGATCCGGATGTCCGAGGGATTGACCTCGATCTCGATGTTGTCGTCGATGACCGGATAGACCCAGACGCTGGCGAAACTGGTCTCGCGCGTGCCCTTGCCGAAGGGGCTGATCCGAACCAGCCGGTGGACGCCCGATTCCGATTTCAGCCAGCCATAGGCGTTGGGGCCCTTGATCTGGTAGACCACCGATTTGATCCCGGCCTCGGTGCCTTCGCTGCGGTCTTGCTGGTCGACCTCGTAGCCATGCGCCTCGGCCCAGCGGACATACATCCGGCTCAGCATCAGCGCCCAGTCGCAGGCCTCCGTGCCGCCAGCGCCTGCGTTGATCTCGAGGAAAGCATCGTTGCCATCAGCCTCGCCGTCCAGCAGCGCCTCCAGCTCCTTGGTGGCCGCCGTCCTGACCAGATCGGCCAGCGCCATCTCGGCCTCGGCCACCACTTCGGAGTCGCCTTCGGCCTCGCCCAGTTCGATCAGCTCGACATGGTCGGTCAGCCCCGCCTTGATCGCGTCATAGGTGCCCAGCTTGTCGACCAGCGCCTGCCGGTCGCGCATCAGCTTTTGCGCCCGCGCGGGGTCGTTCCACAGTGAAGGGTCCTCCACCCGGGCGTTGAATTCCTCCAGCCGGTGCTGCGCGGTATCGAGGCCCAGCCGCTGACCCAGCAGGGTGAGGGATTTGCGGATCTTCTCGATATGCGATTGCGTCTCGGCGCGCATGGTCAGGGCCTTTCGGGTTCGTTCGGGGGTGATATATCAGCCCCTCGCCGCGCCACAAGGCCGCGCGCCCGGCCGGGGGACACGTGGGGCGGCCAATCCTTCCCACCATGCCCTTGCGTCAATAAAGCCCGCCCGAACTCAGCGTGCCAAAGCCCGATTGCGTCGGCACCCGCGCCGCCTCCCCGGTCGATGTGGTCACGGTCTGGTCGCCGTCGCCTGCCTCGCCTGTCTCACCCTGCCCGAACAAGGGCAGGTCCGACCCCATGCCCCAACCGCCGTCGATGATCGAGAGGATGCCGAAATAGGGCTCCTCGCCCTCGCGAAACAATTCGTAGACGACATTGCCGCCCTGCGCCCCGTCGGCCAAGCGCTGGCCGGAAAAGCGGTCGATGGGGTAGAACACACCGCCCTCGGGCACGGCAAAGGGGCCTCCGCCATATTCGCGCGTCGCTTCGAGCATGAATTCGTTGAAAACGGGCCCGCACATGCCGCCCCCCGATGCGCCCGAGCCCAGCGGCTGCGGTTGGTCGTAGCCGATGTAGCAACCCGCCGCGATGGTCGAGGTGAAGCCCACAAACCACACGTCGCGGGCGTCATTGGTGGTGCCGGTCTTGCCTGCGGCGGGAACAGGCAAGTTGACGGTCGACGACGCCGTGCCGCGATCCACCACACCCCGCATCATCGAGGTCATCTGATATGCCGTGATCGGGTCGATCACCCGCTCGCGGTTGGACATGATCGCAGGCGCAAACCCGGCCTCAAGCGATGCGACCTGACAATCCGGACAGGTGCGCTGGTCATGGCGATAGACGGTGTTGCCCCAGCGGTCCTGAATACGGTCGACCAGCGTCGGTTCCACCCGCTCGCCGCCATTGGCGAACATCGCATAGGCCGCCACCATGCGGAACAGCGTGGTTTCCTGACTGCCCAGCGAATTGGCGAGGAAGGGCTGCATGTCGTCATAGACCCCGAAACGTTCGGCATAGCGCGCCACGGTTTCCATGCCGACATCTTGCGCCAGCCGCACAGTCATCAGGTTGCGCGACATCTCGATCCCGGTGCGCAGGGGCGAGGGACCGTAAAAACGGTTCGACGCATTGGTCGGCCGCCAGATACCCGCACCGGTCTCCACCTCGATCGGCGCGTCCAGAACGATGGTGTTGGGCGAATAGCCACTGTCGAGCGCTGCGGCAAAGACGAAGGGCTTGAAGCTTGACCCGGGCTGGCGCGTGGCCTGCGTTGCGCGGTTGAAGCTCGAATGCTGGTAGGAGAACCCGCCTTGCATCGCCAGAACCCGGCCGGTGTTCACGTCCATCGCCATGAACCCGCCCTGCACCTCGGGCACCTGTCGCAGCGTCCAGCGCAGGAACGAGCCGTCGCTATCGCGCGTCATCGCGCGGACATGCACCACATCGCCCACCGACAATAGATCGCCCGCGACGCGCGCCTGCGCGCCCCGGTTGCCCTCGGCATCGACCGGCCGCGCCCAGGTCACATCCTCGGCGGGGATGAAATGGCCGTCCTCATCCTCTTCCACGCCCTCGATCCCGATCCGGGCAGAGGTCGCGCCGACCTCCAGCACGACGGCCGCATTCCAGCCGTCGATATCGCGGGCGATTTCGGCATCGGCGAGCGCCGCGCGCCAACCTGCTTCGTCGGTCAGAAGCGCGGGTCGACCGTGTCGACCGCACCCCGCCACAGGCCGAGGTTGCGGTCGTAGCGTTCCAGCGCGCGACGCAGCGCCCGGGCCGCCACGACCTGCAGGCTTTCGTCCATCGTGGCACGCACTGTGTAGCCGCCGGAAAAGAACTCCTCCTCACCATACTGGACGGACAGCTGGCGACGGATCTCGTCGGTGAAATAGTTGCGCGGCGGCATCGCGCTGCGGAAGGGTTCGATATGGCCGCCCTGCACGGTCTCGAGCGGCATCGCGGTGGTGCGCTCCATCTCGGCCTCGGTGATGTAGCCGTTCTCGAACATCTCGCGCAGCACGTAGTTGCGCCGGGTGATCGCCCGGTCATAATCGCGCACCGGGTGGAAGTTGGAGGGCGCCTGCGGCAGGGCCGCCAGATAGGCCACCTGTTCCAGCGTCAGATCCTCAAGATTGGCGTTGAAATAGGTCTGGGCGGCGGCCGCGACCCCATAGGAGTTCTGCCCCAGAAAGATCTCGTTAAGATAAAGCTCGAGGATGCGCTCCTTGCTCAGCGCGCGTTCGATCCGAGCGGCGAGGATGATCTCGCGCACCTTGCGCTCGATCGTGCGCGAGCCGTCGAGCAGGAAGTTCTTCATCACCTGCTGGGTGATGGTCGAGGCCCCGCGCACGTCGCGCCCGCGCGACTGCACCGCGTCGACGAAGGCCGCCGCGATGGCGCGCGGGTCATAGCCGCCGTGTTCATAGAAATTCCGGTCCTCGGCGCTGATGAAGGCCTGCGCGACAAGATCCGGGATCTCTTCGGCGGGCACAAAAAGGCGCCGCTCGGCGGCGAATTCATCGACGATCATGCCTTCGCGCGAATAGATCCGGCTGATCGTGGGGGGCGTGTAGGACGACAGCGCCTCGGTGCTCGGCAGGTCATGCGAATACATGAACAAGACACCGCCCACTGCGATGGCCACGGCGACGATGCCAAGTGTCACGGCGCTGAAGATGGCGCCGAAAAAGCCAATGGTGAATCGGATCATGAATGCCGCCTGTGTGTGGTAGACAGTCTATACCCTTCTCGCCCGCGGCGATCAAATGCGATGGGCGAGTTTTCGCCCCGCGAACCCTTCACCATATTGTGCGCATGACCGGCCCCAACGACATCTTGCCCGCCTACGAGGCCGAGGCCGCCCGCTGGGCCCGCGACCGCAACCGCGCCTTGTGGGAGGAACCGGCCTTGTTGGCGACGGTGGCCGGTCGCGCTCCGGGGCTGTTGGTGCTGGACCTCGGCTGCGGATCGGGCGAGCCTATAGCGGCGTGGTATGTCGCGCGCGCGGACCGGGTGACGGGGGTGGACGGCGCGGCGGCGATGATCGCCCAATTGCGCGCACGGGTGCCGCAGGCCGAGGCGATCCATGCCGACATGCGGGGGCTGGACCTTGGTCGGCGGTTCGACGTGATCCTCGCCTTCAATTCCTTTTTTCACCTCTGCCCGGCCGACCAACGAGCGATGTTCCCTGTCTTTGCCGCCCATGCCGCGCCCGCTGCGCGCCTTTTGTTCACCAGCGGCCCATCGGCCGGTGAGGCCATGGGACGGGTCGGCGACAGCCCGGTCTATCACGCAAGCCTCGCCCCCGAGGAGTACCGCGGGCTCTTGGCAGAGAATGGTTTCAAGGTCCTGTGGTTCCGCCCCGAGGATGACGCCCTGATGGGCCATTCCGTTTGGCTGGCCGAACGGAAGTGACCGCTACTGGCGCGCGCGCGCAGTCCTTGCGGCATCGGCATCGGCCCATGCCAGGACCGCCGTGACCATGGCCGCCTGCATCCGCGCGCGCCATTCGGCATCGAGGATATTGGCCAGATCGCGCTCATCCGAGATGAATCCGATTTCGAGCAAGGTCGAGGGGATGTCGGCGGCGCGCAGCACTGTGAAGCCCGCCTCGCCCCATGGCTGAGGATGCATCCGCACGCCCTGCGCGCCAAAGGTCTCAACCAGCGTAGTGGCAAAGGCCTCGGCCCGGGGCGCGGTATCGAGGCGGGCCAGATCCATCAGCACGCCCGCAACCACGTCGTCAGACCCCCGCAGGTCTATGCCCTCCAGCAGATCGGCGCGGTCATGTTGTTCGGCCAACGCCTCGGCGGCGGCGTCCGACGCGGTGTCCGACAGCGTGTAGATCGTGGCACCCTGGGCCCGCCCCTCGGCGAGCGCATCGGCATGGATCGACAAGAACAGATCGGCCCCCGCCGCACGTGCCAGCGTCACGCGGGTGGGCAGCGGCACGAAGATATCGGCGTCGCGCGTCAGCACCACCTCGACCCGACCGGTCAGGCGCAACGCGTCGCGCAATTCGCGCGCAAAGGTCAGGACCAGGTCGGCCTCGGTATGGTCGCCCCGCACGGCGCCGGGATCAACGCCGCCATGGCCGGGGTCCAGCACGACGGTGATGCGCCCGTCGCCGGGCCGGGCCGCGACCTCGGGCAGGGTCGGCACGGGGCCGGATGCCTCGGGCGGGGTGCCGATGCGCGCCAGAAAAACCGCCTCGGTCGCAGGCGCAAGGTGCAGCGTGACAGTGGCCCGCCCGGTGGCGGCATCGGTCGTCATCGCCGCCGTCTCGGGTGTCAGCGGCGTGGCAAGCTGCAGCACCAGCCGCGACCATCCCGCCTCGCGCGCCGCACCGGCGGTCAGGGTGGCAATGCCTTGCGGCAGAGTTTGGGCTTGGGGCCAGTCACCAAAGGCCACCTCGCGGAAATCGACCACCAGCCGCATCGGAGCCGCCAGCGTGAAGACGCGGAAGGGCACCGGCTGGCTGAGCGACAGGGTCACCGTCACGCCATCTTCGTCGGCGGCGATGCTGCTCTCCTCGGGGATCAGGCGGGCGAGCGCGCCAAAGCCCTGCGCATGGGCGGCAAACGACAGGATAAAGACGGCAAGCGCCGCCAGAAACGGGGTCAGAACTGCTCGGATCACGGGGTTTTTCCCGGTTATGGTCTGGTTGGGGACCACCCTAGCAGACCGCACCGCACAGCCCTAGCCCTTGGCGGCGAAAAAAGCGCCAAGCCGCGCCATCCCCTCTTCGATATCGGCCGTCGCGCGGGCATAGGACAGGCGCAAGAAGCTGCCGCCGCGCGTCTTGTCGAAATCAAGGCCGGGGGTCACGGCCACGCCTGCCTCGGCCAAGATCCGGCCCGACAGCGCCAGCGCATCGCGGCTGAAGGCCGAGACATCGATATAGACGTAGAATGCACCATCGGCGGGCGCCACGCCGGTCAGACCTGCGCGCGCCAGACCCGCCAGCACGATCTCGCGGTTTTTCGCATAGACCGCGCGGTGCTGGTCCAACTCACGCCTGCCCTCGGGCGACATCGCGCCAAGGGCTGCGATCTGGCTGGCGTGGCTGGGGCAGATGAAGAGGTTCTGCGCCAGCCGCTCGATCACGCGCACATGGTCGGGGGGCACAACCATCCAGCCCAGACGCCATCCGGTCATCGAGAAATACTTGGAGAAGGAATTGATGACATAGACGTCATCGGTGACTTCCAGCGCGCTGGTGGCGCGTTCCGCATAATGCAGCCCATGATAGATCTCGTCCGAGATCAGCGCGATGCCACGTTCGGCCGTGGCCTGCGCCAGCGCCGCCAGCGCGGGCTGGTCCAGCATCGTGCCCGTAGGATTGGCAGGGCTGGCCACGATCAGGCCGGCAAGGCTGGCGTCCAGATGGGCGGGCGTGGGCTGATATCGCGTGTCAAGCTCCGTGGGCAGGCCCACGGGCGTCAGGCTCATCGCGGTCAGGATCTGGCGGTAGGACGGGTAGCAGGGCTCGCCCAGACCCACGCGGTCGCCTGCGTCAAACAGCGCCGAAAAGGCAAGGATGAAGCCGCCCGACGCGCCCGAGGTCAAGATCACGCGGGCGGGGTCGAGCTCGACATCATACCATTCGCCGTAAAGCGCCGCGATGGCCGCGCGCAGGTCAGGGCGGCCAAGGGCGACGGTATAGCCCAAGGGGCCCGCCTCCATCTCGGCGGCGAGCCTTGCGCGGGCGGCCTTGGGCGCGCCTGTGCCGGGCTGGCCCACTTCCATGTGGATGATGTCGCGGCCCGCCTCTTCGGCGGCGCGGGCGGCCTCCATGACGTCCATGACGATGAAGGGATCGACGGCGCTGCGGGTGGAAAGGCGCATTCTGGGGTCTCCGGTCGGGTGGCCGCCTTGAACCAGCCCGCAGCGCGCACGTCAACGGCGCTTGGGTCGTTCACGCGCCTGTGAGACCTTGCCACGCCGGTCGCCGCTGGCCCGACACCGGGCCGATGTGCTAGAAAATGCCAAATCCCTTGTGAAAGAGCGATCCCGTGCTGAAAAACCTTGCCGCTGCAGGCCTTGCGCTTGGCCTTGCCCTGCCCGCCGCCGCCACCGATCTCGACAATCTGAGCGATGCCGAACGCGACGCCTTCCGCGCCGAGGTGCGGGCCTATCTGCTGGAAAACCCCGAGGTGCTGATGGAGGCCATCGCGGTTCTGGAGCAGCGCCAGGGTCAGGCCGAGGTGGAACGCGACGCGATGATGGTTGCAGCCAATGCGGATGCGCTGTTTTCCTCGGCCTTCGACGTCAGCTTCGGCAACCCCGAGGGCGACATCACCATTGTGGAATTCATGGATTACCGCTGTGGCTACTGCCGCCGCGCGCATCCCGAGGTGGCCGATCTGGTGGAATTCGACGGCAACATCCGCGTGATCGTGAAGGAATTTCCGATCCTCGGCGAGCAATCGGTGCTGGCGTCCCGCTTTGCCATCGCCACCCGCATCGCGCTGGGGGACGAAGCCTATGTAAGCGTGCATGATGCGTTGATGGAAATGCGCGGCGACGTGACCGAGCCCGCGCTGCAGGTGCTGGCGGCGGACCTTGGCCTGGACGGGGCGGCGATCATGGCCGCGATCGACGATCCGCTGGTGATGCAGACCATCGAATACAACCACGCCTTGGCACAACGCATGGCCATCTCGGGCACGCCAAGTTTCGTTTTCGGCGACCAGATGGTGCGGGGCTATGTGCCACTCGACGGGATGCAGCAGATCGTGGCGATGCTGCGCGAAACGGCGAACTGATCAAAAGCCTTTCGCCCTCACCAAAAAGGCGCCCCTTGGGGCTGCCTTTCTCTGTTTCGAGCCGGACCTCTCAGCCGCTCAGCCGCCCAGCCACCAGCCACGGCGCTTGGGCTTGGGGGCCTCGGCGTTAGCTGGTTCGGGGGCGGGTTCGGGCTCTGGCTCGGCGGACGGCGAGAGGCATGCGCTCCGGCACTGTCTCTCGGGCTTGCGGTTCGGTCACAGCCTCGGGCGTGAGCGCTGGGGCCGGTGCAGCTGCGGGGACGGCCTCGGCTTCCACCTCGGGCGCGGTGCGGTCCGCTTGCGGCGTGTCGGAGACAACCTCCGACTCTTGGGCTGCGGGCTTGGTGGTCTTCTTGCTGCGGCTTGCACGCACGCGCTTGGGCTTGGCGGGCGGCTCTGTCTTCGGCGGCGGGGCTTCCGGCTCGGCCTCGGGCGCGACCTCGGCTTCGGTCACCGCTTCGGGCGCCGCTGCCACCTCGGCAACAGTGTCGTCCCCGTCGCTGTCGGCACCGTTTTCGTCTTCGTCGTTGTCGTCCTCGTCACCTTCTTCAACCGGACCATCCTCGTAGCCGGTGCCATCGGCCTTCTTGCGACGGCCGCGGCCACCGCCGACGGCGGCGGCGCTTCTTCTTGGGCTGCTCGTCGCCTTCGGAAGCTGGGGCGGGCAGGCTGCACCTTGGGCTGCGCCACCTCTTCGACCTCGGCCTCATCGGCGTCGATTTCCTCGGCTTCGACCACTTCCTCGTCCAGATCATCCATCAAGGACGCATCCATCGAGATCACCGGCGAAACTGCCACGATCTTGCGCGTTGCGGTCTTGAAGCGCTCGATTTTGTAGTCAGGCACGCCCATCGCGGCATCGGCCTCGATCCGGATCGCCATGCCGTAGCGCAGCTCGATCGCGGCGAGATATTCGCGCTTGTCGTTCATCAGATAGTTCACGATGGCCACGGGAGCGACCACCTTGACCTCCTTGGCGCGGCCCTTCGGCCCCTCCTCCTCCAGCTGGCGCAGGATCGAGAGGGCCAAACTGTCATCCGACCGGATCAGGCCGGTGCCATGGCAAGCCTTGCAAGGCTGGGTGGTGGCCTCGAGCATGCCGGGGCGCAGGCGCTGGCGCGACATTTCCAGCAGGCCAAAGGCCGAGATGCGGCCGACCTGAATACGGGCGCGGTCGGTCTTGAGCTTGTCCTTGAGCCGCTTTTCGACGGCAAGGTTGTTGCGCCGCTCGTCCATGTCGATGAAATCGATGACGATCAGACCGGCAAGATCGCGCAACCGCACCTGACGCGCCACTTCCTCGGCGGCCTCGAGATTGGTCTTGAGCGCGGTTTCTTCGATCGAGCCTTCCTTGGTGGCCCGGCCCGAGTTCACGTCAATGGCGACCAGCGCCTCGGTGATGCCGATGACGATGTAGCCGCCCGACTTGAGCTGCACGGTCGGGTTGAACATGTCGGCAAGATAGCCCTCGACCTTGTATTTCGCGAACAAGGGCGTCGGATCGGTGTAATGCTTCACGTTCTTGGCGTGGGACGGCATGATCATCTTCATGAAGTCCTTGGCGTGCCGGTAGCCAGCATCGCCTTCCACCAGAACTTCCTCGATCTCGCGGGTGTAGAGGTCGCGGATCGTCCGGTGGATCAGGTCGCCCTCTTCGTAGATGGGCGCAGGCGCGATGGATTTCAGCGTCAGGTCACGGATCTGTTCCCACTGGCGCTGGAGGTATTCGTAGTCGCGCTTGATCTCGGTCTTGGTGCGCTGGCTGCCCGCCGTGCGGATGATCAGGCCCGCGCCCTGCGGCACGTCGATTTCCTCGGCGATTTCCTTGAGCTTCTTGCGGTCGGCCGCGTTGGTGATCTTGCGCGAAATGCCACCGCCGCGGGCGGTGTTGGGCATCAACACGCAATAGCGCCCGGCAAGCGACAGGTATGTGGTCAGCGCCGCGCCCTTGTTGCCGCGCTCTTCCTTGACGACCTGCACCAGCATGATCTGGCGGACCTTGACCACTTCCTGGATCTTGTATTTCCGCGCACGCGGCTTGCGCACCGGGCGGATGTCTTCTTCGGTGTCGTCATCGGCGACGGTTTCGGCCACCGGGTGGCTTCGGCCTCGTCCGCATCGTCCGCATCGTCCGCGGCGTCTTCGGCGGCCCGGTCGCGTAGGTCGTCGTCCCAGCCGCCGCCATCGCCCGCGACATCGGTTGCGGTCATGTCATCGGCCGCGGCCTCGTCTTCGCCCAGATCGACGACATCCATTCCCGACGGCGCGCTTGCGGTGCCCGTGGTCACGGCGTCGCCGTTGGTGGCCTCGGGCTTGCTGTCTGTGGTCTTGCGCCGGCGCGGACGGCGGCCGCGCTTGGGCTTGGCCTCCTCGGCCTCGGCTTCCTCGGCCATGGCCTCGGCGTATTCGCGTTCCTCGCGGAGCAGCGCTTCGCGGTCCGCGACGGGGATCTGGTAATAGTCGGGATGAATTTCCGAGAAGGCCAGGAAGCCGTGGCGGTTGCCGCCGTAATCGACAAAGGCAGCCTGCAGCGAGGGTTCGACCCGCGTGACCTTTGCCAGATATATGTTTCCTGCCAGTTGTCGCTTGTTCAGCGACTCGAAATCGAATTCCTCGACCTTGGTTCCGTCTGCCACGACAACCCGGGTTTCCTCGGGATGGGTGGCATCGATGAGCATCGTCTTTGCCATTGTGTCCTTGCCCGCGACACGGGTCCATGACGCCCTGGCGGTGCAATGCACCGGGCGCGTAGGGGTGTGTCACGATTGATGATGAAGGCGAGCACCGGGGGCGCGGCAGCGGCGGGGGCTGTCGCCCCTGTCCGTCTTGCCTTCTGTGCGCCCATGCGATGCATCGCGTCTGACTCCGACCGTGCCGGACGGTTCCGGAGCGGCCAATTCTGCCCCGTTGCGGGGGCGGTTCGGGATGGGCTGCAAGGCGTCGCGCGCTTGCGGCCCGAGTGACCTGCCGTCCCTGTCGCGCACGGTATCCGGCGCGGATCTGGGATGCAGAGAAACTGGTTCGACTGGCGAAAGGCCAGCCTGATCACATTAAGGGGCTGCAACCGCGAATGGCAATGGCAATTCGTCAAGGCGGCAGTGCGCAGGGATCGCCCCGTCGGTCACCCCGCATCACGCCGTTTTAAATCGCCGCTGGTCCCTGCTCGCGGCTGCACACCAGACCATGTCTGAATTCCCTGACGGGATCGGCGGGGCGGGCACCGCTCGCCTATAGATAATCCGACCGGCTGAGGCCGTATTTCGCCATCTTCTCGTTCAGCGTCCGGCGTGGCAGGCACAATTCGTCCATCACGTTCGAGATAGACCCGCGGTGGCGGCGCATGGTGTTGTCGATCAGCATCCGCTCGAAAGCCTCGACATATTCCTTGAGCGGCTTGCCCTCGCCGATCTGTTGCGGCGCAATCTCGGCATTGTCGGCCATGAGCAGCGAGGCGATGGAGCCCGAGCCGCGCCGCTGCTGCAAGATCGCGCGTTCGGCGATGTTGATGAGCTGGCGCACATTGCCCGGCCAAGGGGCTTGCAGCAGTTGGGCGGCCTCTTGCGCCGTCACTTGCGGCGCCTCGGTGCCGTATTCCTCGCCGAACTGCTCGCCGAAGCGGGTGAACAGCGTCAAGATATCCTCGCCCCGCTGACGCAGGGGGGGTAGGTCGATGCGCATGGCGGCCAGCCGGTAGAACAGATCGGGTCGCAGGGATTGCTCGCACATCTCGGGTTCGGGCGCATTGCAGATGGCCACGATGCGCGTCTCTGCTGGCGTGCCCTGTTCGTTGATCGTGGTCAGAAGGCGCGCCTGCAGTGGCCCCGGCAGGCTCTCGATATCCTCGAGCACCAGCGTGCCGCCGCGCGCCTGTTCGACCAACGGCTTGTCCTGATCCTCGCCGACCGGACCGAAAAGCATCGCCGCCAGCGTCGCCTCGTCATGGGCCGCGCAAGACGTGGTGACGAAGCTCTTGCCTGCGCGCGGGCCCACGGCGTGCAGCGCATGCGCGACCAGCGTCTTGCCGGTGCCCGTCTCGCCCACGATCAACACATGCCCATCGGCCTGCCCCAGATCGAGGATATCCTCGCGCAGGCGTTCCATCACGCCGCTGGTGCCAATCAGCTTGCGCATCAAGACGGTGCCGTCCGACAATTCGCGGCGCAGTGCCCGGTTGTCGAGCGTCAGGCGCCGCTGCTGGCTGGCACGCTTGGCCAGTTCGGTCATCCGGTCGGGGTTGAAGGGCTTTTCAAGGAAATCATAGGCCCCGATCCGCATCGCCTCGACCGCCATGGGCACATCGCCATGCCCGGTGATGAGGATCACGGGCAAGCCGCTGTCCACGCCCATCAGCCGCTTGAGAAAGGCCATACCGTCCATGCCCGGCATCTTGACGTCGGTCACGACCACGCCGGGCCAATCGGCACCGATGGCTTTCAGCGCCTCTTCGGCCGAGGCGAAGGTCTGCGTCTCGAACCCAGACAGCGCCAGCCACTGGCTGATCGATTGCCGCATGTCCTGTTCATCATCCACGATCGCAATTTTCATCGCGGGCCGTCCTTTCGTTTCGTCACGCCGGAGGCGTGCCCTCTTGCAGCGCCGGAGGCGTGCATCCTGATCGCGCCTGAGGCGCCTATCGTCCCGTCACTGCGCCGCACGCACGCCACCCTCGATCAAGGGCATCCGGATCTCGAACACCGCGCCGCCGGTCTCGCCATTGCGGGCGGTCAGGCGACCGCCCAGATCAGTGACGATCCCCGAGGAGATCGCCAACCCAAGGCCAACCCCTCGCCGGGCTTCTTGGTGGTGTAGAATGGCTCGAACAGCGCGTCGAGATCGTCAATCCCGTTGCCGTTGTCGCGCACCGTCAGCACCGCCTCTTCCCCTTCGGAGATCAGCAGGTCCAACTCGCGCTTGGGCACATCCTTCATCGCGTCGAGCGCGTTCCTGAGCAGGTTGATGATCACCTGTTCCAGCCGCAGCCGGTCGGCCATCACCATCACCGGCCGGCGCGGCATGTTCCGCGTGATCTCCACCTTGGTGGTGCGCAACTGCGGCTCCATCATCGTCAGCGCGCCCTTCAGCGCCTCGCGCAGATCGACGGGTTCCAGTGCATCGCCACCCTTTCTGGCATAGGATTTCAGCTGCCGCGTGATGGCGCCCATCCGGTCGATCAGGTCATCAATCCGCTGGAAGCTCGACGCTGCCTCCTCGATCCGCTTGCGCTGCAGCAAAAGCCGCGCCCCGGCCAGATAGGTCTTCATCGCGGCGAGCGGCTGGTTCAGCTCATGGCTGACGGCTGCCGACATCTCGCCCAGAGCAGCGAGTTTCTGGCTCTGGGCAAGGCTTTGCTCGGCCTCCTCCAGCGTGCGTTCGACCCTCTGGCGTTCGGCGATTTCCCGCTGCAGGCGGCCGTTCAACCGGCGAAGCTCTGCCGATTCCGCGCCAGCCGGTCCGACCTGAGCCGGGCGCGCCAGCTCGATAAGGTAGAATCCGCCCGCCAGGACCAGTGCGAATCCCATGATCTGAAGCGCCAGAACCGCGTTGACCCGCTCGCGCACCGAGGTGTAGGCGGTGTAGCTGACGATGCGCCATCCCCGGAACGGAATACGGCTTTCCAGCCGGATCGTCTCGCTGCCGAAAAACCGGCTGTCCTCTTCGCCGAAGGCAAAATCGCCCGTCGCCCGCAAGGCGCGCTGGATCGCGCTTTGCGGAGGCTGCAGCGCCAGCGCCTCAACCTCGGTGCGGCCACGCCAGCGTGGTTCGGTCGACAAGATGATGGCGCCCTGACTGTTGGTCAGAAAGATCGCCTCGGTGGTGCCGCGCCAGCGATCAACGATGCGCGCCAGATCCACCTCGACCAAGATCACCCCCAAAAGCCGATTGTCCGACGACCGCATGGCTCGTGAAAAGGTGAAATCGAACCGCCCCGTTTCCGGCTCGTTCGAGGTGAAAACCGTGTCGGGCGAGCGGCTGGCCTCGACAAAGAAGGGATCTGCGTTGCGCAACTGGCCCAGTCTTTCGCGATCGGTCGCCGCCACGATCCGCCCGTCCCGGTCCAGCAGCACCAGCGAGGCCGCGCCGATCTCGTCCACGTAGGAAATCAACCGCGCGGTGGTGTCGACATAGCTGGCGGTTTCCAGCGACCGGATCAGAACCGGGTCGCGGGCCAAGAGCAGGGGCACGACCGAATGGCGCTGCAATTCGGACTGGATGGTTCCCGAATAGATCGCCAGCCGGATCTCGGCACGGTTGCGCGTGGTCTCTGTGAACTGTTGCGTCAGCCACGCGTTCGAGACCCAGATCACCGCCACGGCGGCAAAAAGAAACACGACCATGAATGCCCGGAGCACCCAGGCAAAACGGCGCCGACGCCGGTCGACGGAGATCTGGGTGTCCACAAGGCTCATGTGCGCCAAGGTAGACAGCCCCGCGCCCCCGCTCAAGGGAGATCGGCTGGCGGTCCCCGCGCCCGGGCGGACCTCCGCCGCCCGTCAGGCCGCCACCAGCGCCTCGGCCAGCGACCGGAACAGAGCGGCGCCATCGGTGCCGCCATGCGCCGGGTCCACCACCCGTTCAGGATGCGGCATCAGCCCGAGCACCCGGCGGTTGGCGCTCAGGATGCCCGCGATGTCATCCGTCGCGCCATTGGGATTGCCCAGATAGCGAAAGGCGATCCGGTCCTCGGCACGCAACACGGCGAGGGTCTCGGGGTCGGCGACGTAATTGCCGTCGTGGTGCGCGATCGGAAAGCTGACCTCCTGCCCGGGCGCATACCCGGCGGTAAAGGCGCTGTCGGCGGTCTCGACCCGCAGGCCTTGCCGCTTGCACACGAACTTGAGGCCCGCGTTGCGCATCAGCGCGCCGGGCAGCAGCCGCGTCTCGCACAGCACCTGAAAGCCGTTGCAGATGCCCAGCACATAGCCGCCTCGACCCGCGTGATCGGCCACCGCCCGCATCACCGGCGATTGCGCGGCAATCGCGCCGCAGCGCAGGTAGTCGCCATAGGAAAATCCGCCCGGCACGCCGACGATGTCGGTGCCCTCGGGCAGAGCGCCATCCTTGTGCCAGACCATATGGGTGTCAAACCCCGCCGCGCGAAAGGCCACGGCAAGATCACGGTCGCAGTTGGACCCGGGAAAGACCAGAACGGCAGCGCGCATAGGGCAATATCCCCGTCAGGGTGAAACCAAGGCCCCGCCCCTTTGCCAGCGGCGCAGCCTGACATGGCCATAAAGCGCGATGAGTGCGGTGCCAAGACCGATCGCGCCGATTGCCAGCGGCAGCGCCGCCCGCTGGCCCGCATCCGCAAGCCGCACCGACCCACGCTGCGACGGATCGAACAGAACCGCATGGCGCGAGCCGACGGCGAAATTCCAGTCGCGGTGGCGCTGGCCGGGGTGGCGCAGGTTTCCGCCCCGTCGGTCCACACATAGCACAGCACCGGGGAATACTGCATCACGCCGCGGTCAAAGGGTGTCTCCCCTCCCAGGCATAGACCTGCCGTACATGGGCCTCGCCGCGCTCCCAGCCGAAGGTCTGGACCAGCGCGACCGACCCCAGAAGAGCCGTTGCCACAGCGAAAAGCACGGGCAGCAGCCACAGCAACATCCAGACCCGCCAGCCCACATGCCGCACGTCCTGGGCATCGGTCCAGAGATATTGCCGCCACAAGACCTCGCGGAACACCTCTCCCGGTTTCGGGGGCCGTCCCTTGGCCTCGGTCATGTCCGCGATCACGCTGTCGGCGCCGCGCCCCTCCCGGAGCATGAGGCGCACGGTCAGCCAGGCGATAATGCCGCCATGTGCCATGTGCTGTTCCTGAATGTCATTGCTTCAATGCAGTCAGGGTGCCACGCGACAGGCGACCTGTCCAGTCCGGGGGCGGGCTCAGCCCATCTGCACCCGATAGCTCTCGATCACCGTGTTGGCGAGCAGTTTCTCGCACATCGCGGTCACCTCGGCCTCGGTGGTTCCGGTGGCAAGGTCCAGCTCGATCACCTTGCCCTGTCGCACGCCCGCGACGCCCGAAAACCCGAGGCTTCCCAGCGCCGACTTAACCGCCTCGCCCTGCGGGTCCAGCACGCCCTGTTTCAACATCACGGTCACGGTGGCCTTCATGCACCCGCCCCTTCATCTTCCCAAAAATACGGATACGACGCCCGAACCCGGGCGCGCGGCTTCAGTTGATCAGCGTCGGCTTGGTCACGTTCGTCTCGCGCTGGGGCATGACGCCCAGACGGCGCGCCACCTCGGTATAGGCATCGGCCAGATTGCCCAGATCGCGGCGGAACACGTCCTTGTCGAGCTTCTGGCCCGTTTCGATGTCCCAAAGACGGCACGAATCCGGGCTGATCTCGTCGGCCACGATCAGGCGCATGTAATCACCATCCCAGATCCGCCCGATCTCGATCTTGAAATCGACCAGCTTGATGCCGACGCCCAGCATCAGGCCAGACAGAAAATCGTTCACCCTGAGTGCAAGGCTCACCATGTCGTCCATGTCCTGCTGGGTGGCCCAGCCGAAGGCGATGATATGTTCCTCGCTGACCAGCGGGTCGCCCAGCGCGTCATCCTTGAAATAGAACTCGACGATCGGGCGCGGCAGCGGCGTGCCTTCCTCGATGCCGAGCCGCTTGGAGATGGAGCCCGCGGCGACATTGCGCACCACGACTTCGAGCGGAATGATCTCGACCGCGCGGATCAGCTGTTCGCGCATGTTGAGGCGGCGGATGAAATGCGTGGGCACTCCGATGGCGCCCAGCCCGGTCATGAAGAATTCCGACAGGCGGTTGTTGAGCACGCCCTTGCCTTCGACGGTCGCGCGCTTTTCGGCGTTGAAGGCGGTGGCGTCATCCTTGAAATATTGCACAAGCGTGCCCGGCTCGGGGCCTTCATAGAGGATTTTGGCCTTGCCTTCGTAGACCTTCTTGCGCCGTGCCATGCTGTCTCCGGACGTGTCTGGGATGGGGTGCGGGGCTGCCCGCAACCTGAACCTGTCCGCGCCTATAGGACAAAGCGCGCTGTGTCGCAAGCAAGCCCGGCATCGGCGCTTGCAGGCGGATGGGCCGGGGCAAGTAGGATCGGCCCCGACAGGCAATCGACGCAACGGAGATCCCGATGAGCACCTTCGACGACCGCGAGCGCGGGTTCGAAAACAAGTTCGCCCATGACCAGGAGATGCAGTTCCGCGCCGAGGCGCGGCGCAACAAGCTGATGGGCCTCTGGGTGGCCGAAGTGCTCGGCAAATCCGCCGAGGATGCCGCCGAATACGCCCGCGCCGTGGTCAAGGCCGATTTCGAGGAGGCCGGCCACGAGGACGTGATGCGCAAGGTTCTGGCCGATCTGGGCGACCGGGTCAGCGAGGCCGAGGTGCGCAAGAAATACGACGAGCTTCTGGCGGTGGCCAAGGGCCAGTTGATGAACGAGGTGTGAGGGCTGACTTTTACCCCTTGTCTGGCAAAAGGGCCCCGTCTTGCGGGGGCTTTTTCTTGACCAGCCGCACCATGGCCCCTGCATCGACGCCAAAGCGCGGGTGTGCCGTCAGGAAAGCCTTCCATGTTGCGACGGGAAGCTGCGCTTTCGTGACGCCATGACGTTGATCCATGATCTTGCTGAGGGCCGTCAAGCTGATGCATTTGCCGTCCGCCTGACCAATGACGGTCTCAAGCCATTGCGTGAGCTTCAGCTCGTCAGGCACGGGCACAGGCTTGCACAAAGGCGCCGGAGCGGGTTTTCCAATCTCCCGGTAATCGCCACAGGCCTTGCGAAACGGGCAGTCCGGACCAGCGGGGCCGATGCCGACAACATGTACACCATGTTCCGCCAGCTTTCGCGCCAGATGAGAGAAATCCCGGTCGCGGCTGGCGATGGCGATCGTCTCGCTCGCCACGGACAAGGGCTGCCTCCATCGCCTCGATGGCAAGCAGCATGTCCGCCGCGTTCTTCCCCTGCGCGCTGTCGATTACCTGCAACGTGCCCTGCGCACGCCAGCCCGTCATCCGGGAGGCATCTCCGTAAACGCGACGCAGCCCTCTGGGGCCAAGTCCGTCAACCCGCGCGACGATTTGATCAGCAAGGTCATGCGACAGGTTTTCGCCGTCGATGAACAAGGCAATTCGCGGTCGGGTGGCTGGATGAATTGCGGTTTCATACATCATCCCCCACCCCTGCCAGCCCATTTTGACCGATCTATGGCATGGTCAGGGCGCCACACATGAAGCCTGCTCATAACCTTCTTGCAGATTTTGCGCCTTGCTCATAACGCGATGAACGGCCACATGAGCCTCGCGCGCACGATCCTTCACGGCCCTGACGGAGATCCCCATGACATCCCCCCTTGCCCGGCTTCTTGAAACCCGCGACTGGCTCATGGCCGATGGCGCGACGGGCACGACGTTGTTCAACATGGGTCTGCAATCGGGCGACGCGCCGGAACTGTGGAACGAGGAACATCCCGACCGGATCACCGCGCTCTACAAGGGCGCGGTCGATGCGGGATCGGACATCTTCCTGACCAATTCCTTCGGCGGCACACGTTCGCGGCTGAAACTGCATCAGGCCGAGGATCGCTGCTATGACCTCAACAAGCGTGCGGCCGCCATCGGGCGCGAGGTCGCCGACAAGGCGGGCCGCACCGTGATCGTCGCAGGGTCCATGGGGCCGACGGGCGAGATCATGGCGCCGATGGGCCCGCTCACCCATGAGCGCGCGGTCGAGATGTTCCACGAACAGGCCGAGGGCCTGCGCGACGGCGGGGCGGATGTGCTCTGGGTCGAGACCATCAGCGCGCCGAGGAATATGCCGCCGCCGCCGAAGGCTGCCGTCTGGCGGGCATGGATTGGTGCGGCACGATGAGCTTTGACACCGCGGGCCGCACGATGATGGGCCTGACCTCGGCGGGCATGGCCGAACTGGTCGAGAAATTGCCGCACAAGCCGCTGGGCTTTGGCGCAAATTGCGGTGTGGGCTCGTCAGACCTGCTCCGCACCGTGCTGGGCTTTCGCGCCGCAGGCTCCGAGCGGCCGGTGATCGCAAAGGGCAATGCCGGCATTCCGAAATACCACGAAGGCCACATCCATTACGACGGCACGCCCGAATTGATGGCGCGCTACGCCGTGATGGCGCGCGATGCGGGCGCGACCATCATCGGTGGCTGCTGCGGCACCACGCCCGAGCACCTGCGCGCCATGCGCGAGGCGCTGGAAACCACCCCGCGCGGCCCCGCCCCGACGCTTGACGAGATCACGCAAGCGCTTGGCGGCTTTTCCTCGGGGTCGGACGGCACCGACGACAACGGCCCCGCAGCGCGCGAGCGCAGCGGGCGGCGGCGGGTGCGGGGCTGATCCGGCGCTTCGCCCCCGGACGGGTCGACCAAGCCAAAAATGACGCTGCGGAAAGTTCGAATTATCCGGCTCGCAAGCAGGCCAAGCTGAGGTAACCTCTGCCGTAGGCGAGGACCACAAAAGGCCATTTCCATGCAGAATTCCATCACGACCTTCGCGGCCACGGCAATGCTTGCCATCGGGCTGTCCACTGCCCCCGTGGCTGCAAGCCCGCTCGACCGGTTTTCCGACATCTATGTCTTCGGCGACAGCCTGAGCGATCCGGGCAATCTGTTCAACACGCTCTACGGCCCGCCGCCTTCGCCCGTGACCTTGTTCTACCCCGAAGCCCAGTTCACCGATGGCGGCACTTGGGCCAGCCAGATCGGCGCGGATTTTGCCTCGGGCCGGAACTTCGCCCATGGCTCGCGCGCGCGGCAAGCACCGGCGACATCACGCTCGACGCCTTGCCCGGGTCCCCGACCCTCGACGTGCCGGATTTCCTCGACCAGATCGCGCTGTTCCGCAACCAGAACATCAGCCTTGGCAGCAATCCGCTGGCGACCGTCTGGTTTGGAGGGAATGATCTGCTCGGTGCGGACGGGTCCATGACCATCGAGGCCATTTTCGCGGCCGCCTTCACCGCGATCGGCACGGGGTTGGTGGCGCTGGCCAACGAAGGCTTCACGAATTTCGCCGTCTTCGGGCTACCCGACCTCGGGCAGATCCCGCGGGCGCAGGCGGCGGGCAATGTGGCCGTGGCACAGGCCACGGGGGCCACGCTGGCCTTCAACGCCAATCTGCAGGCCCTGCTGGGCACCCTGCCCCTCACGGCGCAGGTCACCTATGTCGACACCTTCGGCCTGTTCAACGAGATTTCGGGCGCCCCCGCGGCGTTCGGGTTCACCAACACCGAAACGCCTTGCATCGGGCCTTTGCTGGGCGGATTCGTCCCGAATTGTTCGGGCTTCGTCTTCTACGACGACATCCACCCGACGGCGCAGGCCCATGCCCTGATCGCGGACCGCTTCACCGCCACGGTCGCGCCCATCCCGCTTCCGGCAGGCTGGGTGTTGATGCTGTGGGTCGCAGGCGTCTTCGGCATTTTGCGGCGTCGGCAAAGGGCGCTGGCGTGATCACAAGCCCCATCGACCCCGGCCGCGACATGCGCCGGGGTCATAATCATCAAGAGAAGTCTTCATTTTTCTTTCCTTCCATTCACAGGTAGAGGTCGCTGCGAAAGCGGCCTGTGTCGCAATTGGCTGTGTCTGTCCGGCGATTAGGCGCGACAAGCAGCAAGGTTCCGCCGCAGCGGGCGGCCAGCGCGAGGAATAGACCGATGTCCGACCAAGACGACGAAATCATCCTGTCCGAGCTCGACGATGACGAGCTGGTGGGCCAGATGTATGACGACCTCTACGACGGGCTGAAGGAAGAGATCGAGGAATCGGTCAACATCTTGCTCGAACGCGGCTGGACGCCCTATGACATCCTGACCAAGGCGCTGGTCGGCGGCATGACCATCGTCGGCAACGATTTCCGTGACGGCATCTTGTTCGTCCCCGAGGTGCTGATGGCCGCCAACGCGATGAAGGGCGGCATGGCGATCCTCAAGCCGCTGCTGGTCGAAACCGGCGCGCCGCGCATCGGCAAGATGGTTATCGGCACCGTCAAGGGCGACATCCACGACATCGGCAAGAACCTTGTCGGCATGATGATGGAGGGCGCGGGCTTTGAAGTCGTTGATCTGGGCATCAACAACGCCGTCGACGCCTATCTCGATGCACTGGTGGCCGAGGATGCGGATATCCTTGGCATGTCGGCCCTGCTGACCACGACCATGCCCTATATGAAGGTCGTGATCGACACGATGAAGGAAAAGGGCATCCGCGACGATTACATCGTTTTGGTCGGCGGTGCGCCTCTGAACGAGGAATTCGGCCGCGCCATCGGGGCCGACGCCTATTGCCGCGACGCCGCCGTGGCGGTGGAAACGGCCAAGGAATTCGTGCTGCGCCGCCACAACCAGATGGCCGCCCGCGCCTGAAGCCTGCCCAGACGCGCGGCCTCGTGGATTGAATTGCCACGCGCCCTGCGCTTGGCCCATAATCGCCCCATACCGGTCACGGGAGCGGAGTGATCATGCCGGGCACAGCTGAGGACGAAGTAAAGACAGAGGTCTTCCTCTCCGACATGGGCGCGGCCATCAAGCGCTTTCACGAGGAGACGCGCCAGCCGCATCTCGGGGCCTGGGTCCATGCCACGGCTCTTCCCCTTCTTCCAGTGCTGCTCGGCGCGATCCTGATCGGGCTCGTGCCAACACCAGATGTGGACCCGGCGCGCCCCACCCCGGTCGCGAACGCCACCACGCCGCCCCCACACCCACCGATCTCGCGCTGGCCACCTACGGCATCGATCTGCGCCTTGCCTTGGCGGTGCTTTTGCTGGTCGTGGTGCTGGTGGTGTCCTTCCTGTCCCAGAAGCATCTGCTCGAGTCACATGCCGGCGCCTTCTGGCCCCGCGCATCGCGCGGGTCGGCCGGAGCGATGGGGCGTGGGTCCCCCGCCACGCCGCCGCTGCGTGTCGGCCTTTGGCTTGCCATCGGGTTCGTGCTGGGCGGCCTCGCCATCACCCATATCGATAGGCTCTTTCCATGGATCAGCCCGCCGCCCCTGCCCAGCGGGATGAACGGGTTCAGCGACATGCCGCCCGAAACCTTTTGGCCGCTCGCACTGGGCAGCGCGTTGATCGCGATGGTCTTCACCGTCACCGCCCTGTCGGCCTATGCCATCAGGATCACGTGGCACAATTACCCGGCGGTGCGCCATGCAACCGATCTGGCCGCCGCCATCGACGCAGCCATCGCCCGGCGGGAATCCGTGGACGGGAGCGAGCGCGTCATGGACAGGGCGAAACCGCAAAAACTCGGGAAACAACTGGACGCGATCTTGCAGGCTTGGAACCAGCGCCCGCTCGGGTCGGGCGTCGTGCCCGTGCAAACCACGATGAAACCGAGCGCAATCGTGGACATTCTCAAGACCTTCGTGCGCCCGCTTGTCGCGGTGCTGATGCTTGGCCTCGTCACGCTGAGCCTGTTCTTCGACCACCTCGAAGCGCGCAACGACTGGTCGGCGTCGGTGATCGCGACCCATGATTTCTGGCTCATCGTCTTCGGGATCCTGTGCTCGACCGTCGTGGCCGCGATCTATCTGCCGGCGATGTCGCGCCTCAGCCTCTATCTGGAAGCCGAGGAGCTTCTGAAATCGACCGCCGGCGGCGCGCCCAAGGGATGGCGGATCGACAGGGGCAAGGAAGACGAGGCGGGCCAACGGCTGATCGTGCCCCGGACATCGACCGGACCCGACGATTTCCCCGAGGCCCTTTGCCTCTATCTCGGCGGCGACCGCACCAAGGTGGGCATCATGCTGGAAATCTGGCATTTCGCGGGCGGTTTTCACATCTTGCTCAAGCAATCCCTGACCAAGCAGCTTGTCACGGTCCTGGGCCTGCTTGGCCCGACGCTTGCCGGCACGATCCTCGGCCTTCTTTGATTGCGGAACCACGCCTTGCCCGCACCGACGTTTCGCGCATAAGGGCAATCATGGCCGTCTCCGTCTTCATCGCACGCAGGATTGACGCGGGCCTTTTCGCGCAGGTCCACGAGGACGTGTTCGACGGGCCGGTCGATGCGCATTTGCTGGAACGCTTTTTGGCGGCCGATCATCTGCAGATCGCGGTCGCCGTTGACCGGGACCTGCTTGTCGGCATGTGTTCGGGCGTGATCCATCACCACCCCGACAAGCCCGACAGCTGGTGGATCAACGAATTGGGCGTGGCCGGGCCATGGCGGCGGCACGGCATCGGCACGCGGCTGGTGATGACCTGCATGGACCATGCCCGCCGCATCGGCTGCCGCGACATCTGGGTGGTGGCCGACCCGACGCCCGAGGCCGAGGGGTTCTGGCACAGCCTGCGCTGGGCCCGCACGGGCGATCGGCTGGCCATGTTCTCGAGCGATCTGTGATGCGGCCCCCTTGCCTTGCGGCGCGGCTGCGCCTCTGGATGGCGACATGACGATCTATGCCATCGGCGATATCCACGGGCATCTTGACCTGCTGCGCGCCGCGCATGACCGCGTGGAGGCTGACCGCGCACGCCAAGGCACCGCAGACGCCCCGCTGATCCATCTGGGCGATCTGGTCGACCGCGGCCCCGACAGCGCGGGGGTTGTGGCCTATCTGGCCAAGCTTGCGACCGAGGACCGCCGCGTCACCGTTCTCAAGGGAAACCATGACGCGATGTTCGTGGATTTCCTCGCCAGCCCGCCTTCGATCTGGGGGAGCCGGTATCTGGGCGACGGGATCGGCGGCCTCGCCACCCTGCGTTCCTACGGGGTGAAGCCTGAGGGGCGACCGACGCGCTGGCACGCCAACTTGTGCAAGGCGGTACCCGAGGCCGAACACGCCTTTCTGGCGGGGCTGCCGCTTTTGCATCGCGCCGGAGACTGCGTGTTCGTGCATGCCGGCATCCGCCCCGGTGTGGACATCGCGGCGCAGACCGAGGCGGATCTGATCTGGATCCGGGAAGAGTTCCTGTCCGACACGCGGGACCACGGCGCCTTGATCGTGCATGGGCACACACCCGTTGCAGCGGTAGAACTGCACTCCAACCGGCTCGCGCTGGACACGGGTGCCGCTTATGGTGGCCCGATCAGCGCCGTGGCCATCGAAGGGCGCGAGGTGTTCTTGCTGACCGACGGGGCCGGCTTGCAGTCCGGCCGATGACCTGATGCCGCCCCGCGATCTTGCGCTTGTGGCTATCGTGATCCTTGCCTGGGGCTCGAATTTCTCGGCGATGAAGATCGCGCTGGAGGAATTGCCGCCGTTTTTGTTCGTGGCCCTGCGCTTTGCGGCTCTTATCCCGCTCATCGCGGTCTTTCCCCGTCCGGCAAGCTGGCCTGCGATCCTTGCCGTGGGGGCGTTGATCAACATGGCGCAATTCGCCTTTCTCTTCGGGGCGATGGCGCAAGATGCCAGCGCGGGGCTCGCCTCGCTCATCATCCAAAGCCAGGTGCCGATGACGATTCTTCTGGCCTGGGCCGTCTATGGCGAGCGGGTCACGGTACTGCAGGGCTTGGGCATAGCATTGGCGGTGCTGGGGCTGGCGGGCATCGGGCTGGCGGCGGGGGGCAACATCACGCGCATCGGCCTTGGCCTGATCTTGTGCGGCGCGCTGGCTTGGGCCTGCGGCAATCTGGTGCTCCGGCGCTTGCCCGGGGTCAAGATGCTGCCGCTGTTTGTCTGGGGCAGCCTTGTGCCGCCTTTGCCGATGCTGGGTCTGTCGCTGATGACGGAAACCCAAGACCCGCTGGCCCTGATTGCGGCCGTCAGCCCGGCGGGATGGGGCGCGGTGATCTATGTTGCTGTTGCCTCGACCGTGGTGGGTTATTCGATCTGGGGCACGCTTTTGTCGCGCCACACAGCGGCGATGGTCACGCCCTTTGCCCTGATGATCCCGGTGGTGGGCATGGCCACGGCGGCGCTGGTCCTGGGCGAACGGATCACGACAGGCGAAGGCTTGGCGGGCCTTTTGGTTTTGAGCGGGCTGGCGTTGGCCGTGCTTGGCCCCAGATGGGTCGCGCGCAGGGCTGGCCGCCGCCGCCCGCCTGCGCCATGATGGGGGCCATGACCCGGCTCGACGACCAGACCCTGCTTGACACCGGCCTTGCCCCCGAGGGGCGTGGTCGCGTGCTGCTGATCGGCTGCGGGGCCTTGGCGCGCGAGGTGCTGGACCTGATCGACGCCAATGGCTGGGATCACCTCGACCTGCATTGCCTGCCTGCGATCTTGCACAACCACCCCGAAAAGATCACCCCCGCCATTGAGGAGACGGTGACGGCACGGCGGGGCGATTATGCGCAGGTCTTCGTGCTTTACGCCGATTGCGGCACGGGTGGCTTGCTGCAGGCCGCGTGCGACCGGCTGGGCGTTGAGATGCTGACGGGACCGCATTGCTACAGTTTCTTCGAGGGCAACGCGGTCTTTGCGGGCCGCGACGAGATGACGGCGTTTTACCTGACCGATTTTCTGGTGCGCCAGTTCGATGCCTTCGTGACCCGGCCCCTTGGCCTCGACCGGCACCCGCAGCTGCGCGACATGTATTTCGGAAATTACACGAAACTGGTCTATCAGGCCCAGACAGATGACCCGGAATTGACCGAAAAGGCAAAGGCTTGCGCTGCGTTCCTCAAGTTGGACTTCGAGCGGCGCTTCACCGGCTACGGCGATCTGGAGGTGGCGCTGCGGGGGCTGTAAGGCGCCGGAAAACGCGCGTTTTCCGGAGCGGACATCTGCAGATCTCCGAGGCGAAGAACTGCCGTTTTTCGCCCCCTTCAGGCGGAAACCTTTTCCGCCGCCAGAAGCCTGATCCGCTCCACCATCGCGCGCAGCCCGTTCGACCGCTGCGACGACAGGTGGTCGTTCAGCCCCAGCCGCGCCAGTTCGCCGCCCGCGTCGACCTTGAGCACATCGCCAACCGTCAGCCCGTCATACATCGCATGCAAGACCGCGATCAGACCGCGCACGATCATCGCATCGCTGTCGCCGCGAAAGCGGAACACGGCCTGCGCGCCCTGCCCCTCGATCTGCGGCAAGATCCAGACCTGGCTCGCGCAACCCTCCACCTTGGTGGCAGGGACCTTCACCGCATCCTCCAGCGGGTCCATCGCCTTTCCCAACTCGATGACGTGGCGATAGCGCTCTTCCCAATCCTCGAGAAACTCGAAGGTCTCCGCGATTTCCTCGAAGGCTGTGGTGGCCATGGGCGGCATCTCCGGTGGGCTGTGGCAGCGCTGCCCCTGACCTAGGCCCGCGCGCCCGCCCCGTCCAGAGGCGCTTTCCTTCGCGGCCACCTTGCGCTACCCAAAGGATCAAGTGATCCGACGGAGAGACCCGATGCTGCGCGTGACCCTTGCCCTGGCCCTGATCCTGAGCCTTGCGGCCTGTGGCAGCCGTCTCAACCCGTTCAACTGGTTCGGCGGCGACCGCGAGGAACGGATCGCCGCGCGGCAGGTGATCGAGGTCGCACCGGGCGACCAGCGTCAACTGGTGGCCGAGGTCGTCGATCTGGCTGTGGATCCCACAGCGCAAGGCGCTATCGTCCGCGCCATGGGCCGCCCGCCCGTGCAGGGCTTCTGGGACGCCGAACTGATCGAAGTGGAGCGGAGCGAGGGCGCCGTCGTCTATGAGTTCCGGGTGTTCCCGCCCATAACGCCGACCCGCGAGGGCACGCCGCCATCGCGGGAGGTAATCGTGGGGGCGAACCTGTCGAACTTCGATCTTGCAGGCATCCGCACCATCACCGTGATCGGCGCGCAGAACCGCCGGACGGTCAGCAGGCGCTGACCCAGGCTCAGACCGGAACGATCCGCACCCGCTCACCCTCTGCCGACAGCGCGATCTCGCCGCGCAAAAGGCGCAGCGCATCCTCGCCAAAGACCTCGCGTCGCCAGCCCGTTGCCCACAGCCCGTCATGCGCCCCGCAGGCGATGTCGTCGAGATCCGAGGAGGAGGCGATCAGCTTGGCGGCCACGCCCGCCTCTTCGGCCTTGGCCTTGAGCAGCACGCGCAACAGATCCGCCAGCGCCGAATTCAGCGCCGAACGGTCACGCCCTTCGGTCATCTTGGGCTGTTTGTCGGCAGGCATGTCGATGCCGCGCTGAACGGCGGCGATCAAGCCGTCCGCGATCTCGCCCTTGCGCGCGTCCCGCAACAACAGCCGCGACTTGCCCAGATCGGCCAGACTGCGCGGCTTGGTCGAGGCCAGTTCGATCAGCGCGTCGTCCTTGATGACACGCGCGCGCGGCACGTTGCGCGACTGTGCAAACTCTTCGCGGAACGCCGCCAGTTCCTGCGCGATAGCCAGTGTCTTGCCGGAATTGGTGCGCAGTTTCAGCCGCTTCCACGCCTCGGACGGGTCGACCACATAGGCCGAGGCATCGGTCAGCGCCGAAAGCTCTTCCTCCAGCCATGCGGTGCGGCCGGTCCGCTCAAGTTGGGCGACGAGGCTCTCGTAGATCTGGCGCAGATAGGTCACATCGGCCAGCGCGTAGATCTTTTGCGCATCGCTGAGCGGACGGCGCGACCAGTCGGTAAAGCGGGAGGATTTGTCGAGCGGCGCGCGCGCGATCTTGCGCACCAGTGTCTCATAGCCGACCTGATCACCAAAGCCGCAGACCATGGCGGCGACCTGCGTGTCGAAGAGCGGGGTCGGCACAACGCCCCCATCGACATGGAAAATCTCGAGGTCCTGCCGCGCGGCGTGGAATACCTTGACCACGCCGGGTGCTGCCATCAGCTCGTAAAGCGGATCGAGCGAGATGCCATCGGCCAGCGGGTCGACCAGCACCGCATCTGTGTCATCGCTGCCCGGCAGCGCAAGTTGCACAAGACAAAGCTGCGCGAAATAAGTGCGTTCGCGCAGAAACTCGGTGTCGACGGTGACATAGGGGGCGTCGGTGGCGCGGGCGCAATAGGCCGCGAGCGCGTCGGTGCTGGTAATCGTCTGGATCAAGCGTCGGATCTTTTCACGGGCGAAACTGCGGTTGGCAGGTGATAGGCGAGGCGCGGGAAAATGAAAAGGGCCTCACGCAACGGGTGGCGCGCTCGGTGATCCGAGGCACTGCCGGGCCCGGGGCCGAAGCCTGCAAGCCGCAAGACTCGCAAGGATTTGCATCCGTCGCCGCTGTTAGCGCAAACCCGCGATGTTTGCGCTACCGGTTACGCTAACATGATGTAACTTCGTGATTTTTTCTTGGCCCACCCGGCATGCTCCGGTATGCGAAGGGTCAGACCGGGCGCGACAGACCACGAGGACAAGCATGACCATCACCCTTGGCATCAACGGCTTCGGCCGCATCGGGCGCTGCACGCTGGCCCATATAACCGAAGCCGCGCGCAATGACGTGCAGGTGGTCAAGATCAACGCCACCGGCCCGATCGAGACCAACGCCCATTTGTTGAGGTATGACAGCGTGCACGGCCGGTTCGGAGGCGAGGTGCGGGTGAACGGCGACACGATGGATCTGGGTCGTGGCCCAATGAAGGTGTTTTCGACCTATGACCCTGCCGAGCTGGACTGGGAAGGCTGCGATGTCGTGTTGGAATGCACGGGAAATTTCAATTCGCGCGATGGGGCCGCGGTCCACCTGACGCGCGGGGCCAAGCGCGTGCTTGTCTCCGCCCCCGCCAAGAATGCCGACAAGACCGTGGTCTACGGCGTGAACCACCGTGAATTGCTCGACACGCACCACGTCGTGTCGAACGGGTCTTGCACCACCAACTGCCTCGCGCCCTTGGCCAAGGTGCTGAACGACGCGATCGGGATCGAGCGCGGGATCATGACCACGATCCACAGCTACACCGGCGACCAGCCGACGCTCGACCGTCGGCACACGGATCTTTACCGCGCCCGCGCCGCTGCCATGGCGATGATCCCGACCTCGACCGGGGCCGCCAAGGCGCTGAAAGAGGTTCTGCCCGAGCTTGAGGGGCGTCTGGACGGCACCGCGCTTCGTGTGCCCACGCCCAATGTCTCCTGCGTCGACCTGACCTTCGAGGCGGGGCGCAGCGTGACCGTGGCCGAAGTGAACGAGATCATGCGCGAAGCCGCCGAGGGCCATATGCGCAGTGTTCTGGCCTATGACCCGGAACCCAAGGTCTCCATCGACTTCAACCACACCACCCATTCGTCGATCTTCGCGCCCGACCAGACCAAGGTCGTGGGCGGGCGCACCGTGCGCGTGCTGGCATGGTATGACAATGAGTGGGGCTTTTCCGCGCGCATGGCCGATGTCTCGGCGGCGATGGGGCGGCTGTTGCACTGAACCCATCGCCGCCCTCGAGGGCCGAACGGGTTCACGCCGCGCGCCGCGGGAGGCAGCGCGCGGCCCTTTCACAACCACCGCCTGCGCAGCGCATTCCCTCTTTGCCCGGCCCCTGCCCCGTGGCAGTGTCCGGCAGATTGACGAGGGAAGCGGCATGAACAGCGCATCAGCGATCTTTCTGGGGCTTTGCATCGCGGGGTTTCTGGCGCTGGATGCGGTGGTCTTCGACTGGGATCTGTCGCTTGCCTTGGCCCGCCGCTTTGCCGCGCTTCTCAACTGGATGGCCTTCTGGCGTTAGCGCAGGCCGGGCCCGCCCGAAAAAACAGCACCTGCCGTTCTGCATGGCGCAGCCCTTTGCGTGCTGCGTTGCTCTGATCGGGCCACATGGCTAACATCTGGCTTGACGGCTGGACCATGGCAGGCAATCCAGCCCGGAAAACACCAGACACCACAGGGAAAGATCGAACATGGCACAGCACAGGATCGAAATGATGCGCCGCGCGGCGCTGGCGCTTTTCGCAGGTGTGATCGCTTGCGCGATGCCGCTGGCCGCAAGCGCGCAGGAGACCACACCGGTGGACCCGCGGCTGCATACGCCGGGGCAACTGACCGTCGGTACCGGCGATCCGGTCTATCCCGCCATGGATGCTGAACAACGACCCCGCCGGCGGCGAAGGCTTCGAAAACGGCCTTGTCTATGCGCTGGCCGCCGAGATGGGGTTCACGCCCGAGCAGGTCGTCTGGGTCGGCCAGACCTTCGATCAGGCCATCGCGCCGGGCGCCAAACCCTATGATTTCTCGATCCAGCAGATTTCCGTGACCGAGGCACGCTCGCAGATCGTCAGCTTCAGCCAGGTCTATTTCCAGCCGCAAAAGGCCGTCATCGCCCTGCCCGGCACGGCTGCCGAAACCGCCACCAGCTTCGAGGATCTGCGGTCCTTGCGCTGGGGCGCGGTCATCGGCACGACCGACAACGACTATCTCGTCAATATTCTGGGCGTCACGGATGCGGCGATCTACAACGAACAGGTCGACGTGTTTCAGGCGCTGCAGGCGGGCCAGATCGACGCCACCATCGCGGCCCTGCCCACCGCGCTTTTCGTGACCGCCGTGCAGGTGCCCGATGCTGCCATCGTGGCGCTGTTGCCCGCCGACGAGAATGACCGTGGCCACGGGCTGCTGTTCGAATTCGGCAACCCGCTGGTGCCGTGGGTCGACGAGGCGCTGTCGGCTATCATCGAACGCGGCGTGGTCGATGATCTGATCGCCACCTATCTGGTCGCCGATCCGGACCTGCCGATCATCACCGAATGAGCACCGCTCACCCCGTCAAGGCGGGCGGAAAAGATCCGGCGCGGCGGGGCCCGCCCCCGCCGCCGCCCAGCTGCGGCTTTGATTGGCGCGCGGCCGCCATGCCCACGGCCATCGGCACGCTCAGCGTGCTGGTGGTCTTCGGTGCGCTGGCGTGGACCGTGACCTCGGCCGAACAATGGCCGCGCATCAAGCTGCAATTCTTCAACGCCGAGGCCATGATCGCGGCCTTTCCCCGCGTGCTGCAAGGCTTCTGGATCAACATCCAGGTCTGGCTGACGGTTCTGGCCTGCATCCTGGCCTGGGCGCTGGTGCTGGCCATCGTCCGCAGCTTGCGCGCGCCCTGGTTTGCGCCCTTCCGGCTGATGGTCGTGATCTACATCGACATCTTCCGCGGCGTGCCGGTGCTGCTGCTGGTGCTCTTGTTCGGCTTCGGTATTCCGGCGCTGAACCTGCCCGGCCTGCCCAATTCGGGACTGTTCTGGGGCGGGGTCGCCATGGTGCTGAGCTATGCCGCCTATGTGGCCGAGATCTACCGCTCCGGCATCGACGCGGTCCACGAGGGACAACGCGCCGCCGCCAAATCGCTGGGCCTGAGCGAATGGCAGACGCTGCGCTACGCGATCTTGCCGCAGGCGCTACGCAACGTCGTGCCCGCGCTGATGAACATCGTCGTCGCCCTGCAAAAGGACGTGGCGCTGCTGTCGGTCATCGGCGTGCGCGACGCGGTGCGCGAGGCGCAGATCTACACGGCCTCCACCTTCAACTATTCGTCGCTGATCGTGGCGGCGGGCCTGTTCCTGCTCGCCACCATCCCCATGGCGCGGCTGGCCGATTATCTGACGCGCCGCGACCGCCAGCGCCGCCTGCAGATCGCGGCCTGATCCCATGGCGCCGATGATCGAGATAGACGAGGTCACCAAGTATTTCGGCACCAAACTGGTGCTCGACCGCGTCAGCCTGACGGTGAACAGGCACGAGGTCGTGTGCCTGATCGGGGCCTCGGGCTCGGGCAAATCCACCCTTCTGCGCTGCGTCAACCGACTGGTGGAACATGACTACGGCACGATCCGGCTGGACGGCATGCCGGTCGATGATGCGCGCTTTGGCAAGACCGGGCTGCAAAAGCGCGCGGGAATCGTGTTCCAGTCCTACAACCTCTTCCCGCACATGACCGTACTGGAGAACATCACACTCGCGCCCCGCCGCGTACACGGGCAGTCCCGCGCCGAGGCGGAAGAACGCGGGCACGAGGTTCTCACACGGTTCGGGATGGACGGTTTCGCGCAAGCCTACCCCGAGCAGCTCTCGGGCGGCCAGCAACAGCGCGTGGCCATCGCCCGGGCCCTGATGACCCGGCCCGACGTGCTGCTGCTCGACGAAATCACCGCCGCCCTCGACCCCGAACTGGTGGGCGAGGTGCTGGCCATCATCCGCGGCCTCAAGGACGAGGGGATGACGATGATGATCGTCACCCACGAGATGGGCTTTGCCCGCGACTGCGCCGACCGTGTGGCCTTCCTGTCGGACGGGATGATCCTCGAGGAAGGTTCGCCCGCGCAGATCTTCGGCGCCCCCGAGCAAGCCCGCACACGCGCCTTTCTGGATCGCATCATCGCCTCTGGCAGGCTCTGACGCCGCCCCTTCCCTTTGGCCCCGAAGCGCGCTAAACCGAAGATGTTACCGCTAACATATCCTTTTGCTCATGTTGACGCTTTGGAACGGACCGCAGCCGAGGCATGTTGAGCCAAACAGCGACACCAGATCAACGGGGAGACACACACATGGCTGTCAAGGTCGCCATCAACGGGTTCGGTCGGATCGGCCGCAACATCCTGCGCGCCATTGTGGAATCCGGCCGCACCGATATCGAGGTGGTTGCGATCAACGACCTTGGCCCGGTTGAAACCAACGCGCACCTCCTGCGCTACGACAGCGTCCACGGCCGCTTTCCCGCCACCGTCACGACGACCGCCACCACCATCGACGTGGGCCGCGGCCCGATCGAGGTGACGGCAATCCGCAACCCGGCGGAGCTCCCCTGGGGCCATGTCGACATCGTGCTCGAATGCACCGGCATCTTCACCGACAAGGACAAGGCGCAGGTCCATCTGGAAAACGGGGCCTCCCGCGTTCTGGTCTCCGCCCCCTCCAAAGGGGCGGACAAGACCATCGTCTATGGTGTGAACCACAAGACCCTGACCGCCGCGGACGTGATCGTCTCGAACGCATCGTGCACCACCAACTGCCTCGCCCCCGTCGCCCATGTGCTGCATGGCGCCATCGGCATCACGCGTGGCTTCATGACCACAATCCACAGCTACACCGGCGACCAGCCGACGCTCGACACCATGCACAAGGATCTCTACCGCGCCCGCGCCGCGGCGCTTTCCATGATCCCGACCTCCACCGGCGCGGCCAAGGCCGTGGGGCTTGTCCTGCCCGAACTGAACGGCAAGCTCGACGGCGTGGCGATCCGGGTGCCCACCCCCAACGTCTCCGTCGTCGACCTGACCTTCGAGGCTGCGCGCGACACCACCGCCGAGGAGATCAACGCCGCGATCCATGCCGCAGCAAGCAACGGCCCGCTCAAGGGCATCCTCGGCGTCACGGACGAACCGCTGGTGAGCAGCGATTTCAACCACGATCCCCATTCCTCGATCTTTGCCACCGACCAGACCAAGGTGATGGCGGGCAACCTGTGCCGCGTGCTCAGCTGGTATGACAACGAATGGGGCTTTTCGTGCCGGATGGCCGATACCGCGGTCGAGATGGGCAAGCACCTGTGAGGGACGGCCGGAGTCGGGTTTCCGTATTTGAAGGAAGATGAAGGACAATTTTAGTCGAATTGTCCCCGTTCCTGCGCAAGCGCGTCTTCATCTTTCCGAAAATACGGCCGCCGGAGGCATCTAAGTCGCTGGCCTGTCATCCGCCTCGTGTTAAACCACGGGCCGAGCAACACCCGACGGAGGCCAAGATGAGCTGGAACACGCTGGACGACATGGATCTTGCGGGAAAGACCGTGCTGACGCGCGTGGACATCAACGTTCCGGTCGAAGACGGGCGGGTTACCGACGACACGCGGATCATCCGGATCGTGCCAACGATCCGCGACATCCTGGCCAAGGGCGGCAAGCCGGTGCTGCTGGCGCATTTCGACCGGCCCAAAGGCAAGGTCGTACCCGAGATGTCGCTGCGCGTCACCTTGCCCGCGTTGGAGGCGGCATTGGGCCAAGCCGTCGGTTTCGCCGCCGATGGTTTCAAGGCGGCCATCGCCGCCATGCAACCGGGCGAGGTCTTGCTCTTGGAAAACATTCGTTTCTTCCCCGGCGAGGAAAAGAACGACCCGGCTTTTGCGCGGGAGCTGGCCGATCTGGCAGATATCTATTGCAACGATGCGTTTTCAGCCGCGCACCGCGCGCATGCCTCGACCGAGGGGGTGGCCCATCTGCTGCCGTCCTGTGCGGGCCGGTCGATGGAGGCGGAATTGCGCGCGCTGGAGGCGGCGTTGGGCAATCCCGCGCGGCCCGTCGTGGCCATTGTGGGCGGCGCCAAAGTGTCGACAAAGCTCGATCTTTTGTCGAACCTCGTGGAGAAGGTCGACACCTTGGTGATCGGCGGCGGGATGGCCAATACCTTCCTTGCGGCTGACGGGATCGACGTCGCGAAATCGCTGTGCGAACATGACCTCGCAGACACCGCGCGCGCCATCATGGCCAAGGCCGCGACGACGGGCTGCGAGATCCTCTTGCCCACCGACGTGGTGGTCGCCGATACTTTCGCCGCACATGCCGATCATACCACGGTGGCAGCCACTGCCGTTCCACCGGGGACCATGATCCTCGACGCGGGCGCAGATACGATCGACCGGATTGTCACAGCCTTCGAGGGTGCGAAGACACTGGTCTGGAACGGTCCCCTCGGCGCGTTCGAGATCCCGCCCTTCGACCACGCCACGATGGCGCCGCGCGCGCCGCCGCCAATCTGACTGAGGCCGGGCGCCTCGTGTCGGTCGCGGGCGGTGGCGACACGGTCTCGGCGCTGAACCAGGCGCATGCCGCGGAGCGCTTCACCTATGTCTCGACGGCAGGCGGCGCTTTTCTGGAGTGGATGGAAGGCAAGACCCTGCCCGGTGTCGCGGCGCTGGAAAGGGCCAACTGAGCGGCTGTTTGCGCCACCATTGTGGACAGCGACGCGGCGCTTTGGCAAGGAAGGTCAAACTATCCCTCAACAGGAGTGCGCCCGATGCCAGACGCTGCCATGAAAACCCGGATGCAGAGCGGTCAGGGCTTCATCGCCGCGCTGGACCAGTCCGGTGGCTCGACCCCCAAGGCGCTGCGCCTTTACGGGATCGACGAGGAGCAATACTCCTCCGAAGCCGAGATGTTCGACCTCATCCACGCGATGCGCGCCCGTATCGCCACATCGCCTGTCTTCACCGGCGACAAGGTGATCGGCGCAATCTTGTTCGAACAGACCATGGACCGCGATTTCGCGGGCAAGCCCGCTGCCACCTACCTGTGGGATGACAAGGGCGTCGTGCCCTTTCTCAAGATTGACAAGGGGCTGGAGGAGGCCGCAAACGGCGTGCAGATGATGAAGGGTATCGCGGGTCTCGACGCACTTCTGGACCGCGCGGTTGCCAAGGGAATCTTCGGCACCAAGGAACGCTCGGTCATCCATTCGGCCAATGCGGGCGGGATTGCCGATATCGTGGCCCAGCAGGTCGATCTGGGCTTTCAGGTTCTGGCCAAGGGGCTTGTCCCGATCTTGGAGCCGGAAGTCGACATCAAGGCGCCCGACAAGGCGCAGGCCGAGGATATCTTGCTGGCTGAACTGCTCAAAGGCGTCGATGCCATCCCCGACGGCCAGCAGGTCATGCTGAAGCTGACCATTCCGACAAAGCCAGGACTTTACGCGCCCCTGATCGCCCACCCCAAGGTTCTGCGCGTCGTGGCGCTGTCGGGTGGCTATGACCGCGCGGAGGCCTGCGAGCGTCTGGCCGCCAACCCCGGCATGATCGCCAGCTTTTCGCGCGCCTTGACCGAGGGGCTTTCGGCCCAGCAATCGGATACGGAGTTCAACGCCGCCTTGGGCGCCGCGATCGACGCGATCCGGGCCGCGTCGATCACCTGATGTCTTGGGCGGTCAGGCGTCCTGCGCCTGACCGCTGAAATAGACCTGCATGAAGGCAGGCTCGCCCATCCGCTTGAGCAGCGATAGTTGCTGGTCAAGCCAGCCCCAATGCCCTTCCTCGTCCAGCGCGATGGTCTCGAACAGCACGCGGCTGCCGAGGTCATTGGACTCGCCGGCCTCTTTGGCCGCCTGCGAATACACCTCGATCGCCTCTTCCTCGTCGGCGCGGTCGGCCTCGAACATCGCCTTGAGGCTCTCGGCCTTCACCGGCTTTTTCGCGGGCACCACCTCGGGCGTGCCACCGAGGTAAAGGATGCGGTCGATGAACTGCCCGGCATGGCCCAGCTCCTCCTGCATCTCCTCGCGCATCTTGGTGGCCAGCTTGTCGAGACCCCAATCGTCAAGGACATGGGCATGCAGCAGATATTGCTGCACGGCCGACAGTTCCATCGACAGGGCCTTTTGCAGGGATGCGATGCTGGATTGATTGCGAGACATGGGATGCTCCTGTGCTTTGATCAAAATGTTAGAATGATTCTAAGCATTGCGCGCAGGCTCTTCAACCCAAGCGGCCCGATACGCCCGCAAAAGGGGGATTCCCTTTTGCGAATCAATGTGCGAGTCTTCCTCCAAAGCTCCGACAGAGGGCCCGCAGACCCGAGGCATCAACGCATTTCATGACGCGCAGCGCATCCATCACAGGGCTGATCCTGCCCGTGGCTCTTCTGTTCATCGGGGCCTATTTCACCTTTACCGCGGTGCAGGGGAACTACGGCCTGTTCCAGCGCGTACAGATCACCGCGGAGGCCGACAGGCTCGATCTGCAACTGGCCGCCCTCCAGGCCGAAGTCGCCCGGATGGAGATTCTGACCCGGCGACTGTCGGATGATTTTCTCGATCTCGACCTGCTCGACGAACAGGCCCGCGCGGTGCTGGGCTATGTCCGCGCTGACGAGATCATCCTGCCCTAGCACGACCGCTTCGCCCCACCCCTTCATCTTCCCCCGAATACGGGCGGCGCTACGCCGCCGATCAGCCTTGCGCCGCTTGCAAGCCCCTGCGTCAGGATTGCCGGGTGCAATCGGGCATTGCGTCTGATAAGAGAATGTTCAACGTTAAACTATCTCTGCGACCGGGGAGGATGACCCGCATGCCACCACGCAAGACCGCCACTGCCGTGGCGTCCGCCACGCCCAATGTCTCGGCCGATGAGCTCAAGCGCTACTACCGCGAGATGTTTTGATCCGCCGTTTCGAAG